>NZ_JAOWRF010000369.1 GCF_025753815.1 Plectonema radiosum NIES-515
CCCTCCTCCCCTCCCCCCCTCTCCATCAGAGTTCATCCCACCTTAGTACCCAAAGAACATCCATTAGCCAGCATTAACGGCGTTTATAACGCCATTCTCGTCGAAGGCGAACCCTTAAAACAGGTAATGTTTTTTGGTCCCGGTGCTGGTGCTGGAGCAACAGCCAGTGCAGTATCCTCAGATATTTTAAATTTAGTTGCGGCTCTAAAAACTAGTACAACCACCCCAAATCCCTTATTAAGTTGCGCTCATCAGGATTACTGCCAAATTGTACCAATGGCAGAACTAATTACCCGATTTTACGTCCGTTTCCTCACAAAAGACCACCCCGGAGTAATCGGCAAATTGGGCACTTGCTTTGGCAAGTATGGCGTCAGCTTAGAATCTATCGTGCAAACAGGTTTTCAAGGAGAACTAGCAGAAATTGTTGTAGTCACCCACGATGTGCCCGAAGGCAATTTTCGGCAAGCGTTGGCAGAAATCCACGCACAAGATGCCATAGACAGCATTCCTAGTTTGCTGCGAGTGCTGTGAAGGCTATTTTTGGTTATCAAAAGACACTTAGCTCAACTTTATCCAAAATTAAGAACTCGGTTTTCTTTATCCGGCAAAAAAGATCGGCAGTGAAGTGCAAATAGTTTTTCCACGTCATAAATTATCGATAATCACCTAAATTGGCGAAGGTATTGCTAAAAGTTTACATATCTATGTATTTTGAATACATCGTAACTTTGACACTTTAGGAAATTGATATGAAAGTTTGCGTTTTGCAACCTGACTATTCTCAATCGACATTAGACTATAAAAACTATGACCCACCTCGCAACCTGTCTTATCTATTACCCGAAGATCAAGTAGACCATGTATTTCTCAATAAAACCATAGCCTATCGTCAGTTAAAAGAACTAAAAAAGCAAGGGTACGATATTTTTGTCAACCTGATTGAGGGCTATCGAGATTGGGATATTCCCTTTTCTTACGATGTTGCTACTGCCTTAGAAGACCTCAACTTACCGTACACGGGTCCTAAACCAAGTCCGTATGATCCTCCCAAGGATGTAATAAAATATGTTGCTGAATCGATGGGAGTTAAGACACCAGCGTTTGTAGTAGCTGAAACTTTAGCTGATGTGGAAAACACCTTTCAGAATTTAAAATTTCCCCTATTTGTGAAGCCTGTAGAAACAGGGGACAGTCTGGGAGTTGACAATAAATCTTATGTAACAACAAAAGAAGAACTTCTGAGCAAAGCTGCGGATATTCTGGCTAACTTTGAGCGAGTTTTGATTGAAGAGTATATTGATGGACGCGAACTGACCGTGCTGATAGCAGCTAACCCAGACGATGCAGGCTCACCTGTGGTATATAAACCTGTTGAGTTTTTATTTCCCAAAGGAGAGCATTTTAAAACCTATGATCTAAAGCATAAACAACATCATCCACAGTGCTACGTTCCTTGTGATGACGAGCAACTTGATGTACGTTTAAGAGAAGCGACAAAGCTGATTTTTTTGGCGATCAATCCGACTGGATATGCTCGAGTTGACTTTAGAATCAATGGGAAAGGAGAAGTATTTTTTTTGGAAATTAATTTACCATGCACTGTTCTTTGTGGTGAAGTATCCGAAAATTCTGCTGACTATATCCTGAAATTTGACGGGACTGGTTTAGATGGATTTCTCAAACATATTATTGCTGAAGGAATTGCCAGACACCAACGGCGCCAAAAGAAGTATAAAGTGCGGAATAATCAGATTTCCGGCTATGGCATCTATGCGGTGAAGGATTTGAAATCTGGTGAAGTTATATTTACAGGAGAAGCTAGATCGCAAAAAATTGTCACTCGTTCTTATGTCGAATCTCATTGGAATGCGATCCAAAAAGAAGATTTTCGACGTTACGCCTATCCCATTAGTGAAGAAGTTTTCATTTTGTGGGATGATAATCCAACAGAATGGAGTCCGCAAAACCACTCTTGCGACCCTAACATTGCTATTCAGGGACTTGATTATGTGGCAATACGAGATATTACTGCGGGTGAGGAACTGACCTTAGACTATGCCACATTGTACGATGAAAATTTCTTGGAATTTGACTGTCAGTGTGGCTCACTCAATTGTCGAGGTATCATTCGCGGAATATCAGGAAATTCCGTAACTCAGCGGGAAAAGAAGTTAAAGAATTCACAATTAAAAATTGAGATTGAAAATAGCCCCAAAATGTAGGAAGATATATTGTCTTGATTATTCCATACAAAATTCATTTGTGACTATTCGATGAAAAATCAGATATTCTCTACCAACGAAGAGCTAACTACTACCCAACATCAAGTCACTAAAGTGTCATCTTTTGCTGAAGTTTGGGAATGTCTTTTAACTGGTGACAAATCGCTTCATGCAACTGTGAACTTTATACCAGGTGACATTATTTCCAATCTTAGAACTAAAGAAATATTGACAGATCCAAACTATTTGACAGTGCAATTGAATGAGGAAGAACATATTATGTTCACTCCAGAGTTTTTACACTATATAAATCACAGTTGCGACCCCAATGTTTTTTTTGACACTACAAAGAAGGTTGCCACCTGTCTGAGAAAGATTGAGGTGGGTGAAGAAATGACCTTCTTCTACCCATCTACGGAATGGTCTATGGCTCAAGAGTTTGATTGTGACTGCAAAACTGAAAGATGCGTGGGACGCATTCAGGGTGCAGCACATTTACCCCCAGCTATTTTGCAGACCTATCAGATCAGTGATTATATCAAACAATTAGTTTTTGAAGAGGTTGATGACACTAACTTGATGGTAGATAAATAATAATTAGACATCTCCAAAATTTAATTATACGTTGCCCGAAACCCTTGATGAGACCTAGCATTGCTACGTCTCTACGTTTTTTCTGGAGATGTCTATTAGACAAACGTCGTGAAAATGAACTATGCGTTGTTCACAACTCTTGTAGAGACGCGAAATTTCGCGTCTCTACATTGTTTTCTGGAGATGAAAGATTGAGTAGCTAAATTCAGTAGACCGAAAAGATTTCTAGAAGGCTTACCATCCGTTCATTTAAGCGAGTGTATACAATCCCGCAGAATGCCGGTATTATCTGCTTATTGAGCAATAGGGTTGTAAATCAGTTCTCTTGGTGAGGCAAGCGATCGCTCTCGTCAACTTCAATAGATATAGACGTGAAAATGAATGTAGAGACGTAGCACAGAATCGTCTCTACAAAGGTTTCGGGCAACCCATATTTAAATTCGGTCGATGTCTAATCATCATCGCCTGAAACCCTTATTATTTAGTCAAATTTCTTCTATACTTAGAGGAAAGTCGCGATTTGCTTCTATAGCGGGAAGGGAGACACTACCATCCTCAACATCACGAGCAAATGTCCTGGGTAACTGTACCCCAAGCATTACCATTCTGATTGCGTCGAACAAAAGAAAAGCCAGCCACAAAATATGGTTACTCTCAAACTTAATCGCGGCTACATCCGCAGGTAAAAATCCCACGGCAAGAGCAACTAAACTAACATTGCGGAGAGTATCCCCTTCTGCTAAACCCAAGAAGTACCCATCTAGCATGTAACCTATTGAACTGCATATCAGGGCAAGTAGCAACCAGGGAACAAAAATATGAATGTTTTCGGTGACTTCAGTGTGGTTGGTTAACAACCCAAAAACCGTATCAGGAAATAGCCAACACACTCCGCTGAAAGATAGTCCCACCAGCAGAGCAGTTAAGATAGAAACTCCAACCAGGGGTACTAACTGTTGTGAAGCTCCTTTTCCTTTAAAGTTTCCGACCAGAGTTTCTGTGCCATATCCCAATCCTTCTACAAAATAGAAGTTCAAATTCCATATCTGTAAGAGCAAGGCATTTTGAGCATAGATAATCGTCCCCATCTGTGCCCCCTGATAGTTAAACATTAAGGAGGTAAACATCAGAATTAAATTGCTAATAAAGATGTTTCCATTGAAAGTCAAGGTGGAGCGTATAGCTGAGGTGTCCCAAATTTTTCCAGCTACCTCTCGTAACTCTTGCCACTGGATTTCTTTGCACAAAAAAATCAATCCCACCAATAGAGACAGATATTGGCTTGTAGCATAAGACACTCCTGCCCCCATGCTTTCCCAGCCCAAGTGGATAATAAACAGGTAGTCGAGTGCGATGTTGGCAGCATTACCCACGACCGACAACAGCACAACTAAGCCATTTTTTTCCTGCCCCAGAAACCAGCCAAGCAGGACGAAGTTGAGCAAAATCGCAGGCGCTCCCCAAATCTGGGTGTTAAAATAGGAAAGACCTGAAGCCTTAACCTCTGGAGCGACATCTAGCAAAGCAAACCCCAAATATCCCAAAGGGTACTGCAACAGTACGATCGCTCCACCCAGCACAACAGCAATTAAACCATTACGCAGTCCCACCAACAACACACCCTCTCGGTCATTTCGTCCTACAGCTTGTGCTGTTACCCCGGTGGTGCCCATCCGTAAAAAGGCTAAAACGAAGTAGAGAAAGTTAAGCAGGTTTCCAGCTAGGGCAACTCCAGCTAGGTGGTGGATTTCCTCTAGATGACCCAAGAAGATGACACTGACTAAATTTGCTAGTGGTATCATGATATTGGAGAGGACGTTGGCGATCGCCAGTCGGAAGTAGCGAGTTACGAAGCCATATGTGTATTCTCCTGTGAGCTTTGACGCAATAATGGTGATGCGCTTACCGCCAAAGTTCTCGCTGATGAGTTTGCTTAATATCGTAAGTATTTGTTTCAATTTTTAGATTTTCTCACAAAATCTTGCATGACCAAGGCATCAATCGCCGTGTGTTTGATCGCTGCTTAAGGGACTTTCAAGGAATAAATTATATCATCTTCGGCAAATTACTTACCTAAGGATTTTATCGGCTTTTCGAGGCAACATCACAGAATGCGATCGCTTTGCAAGAAATCATTGATTTATCGCATTCAGCCAGGTAAAATCCCGAATCCTAATAAAACAGTGGTGTAAAGGTGCCATCTATGGCTTAATTTGTTTAGATACAGATTTTACCTTTACCAAGGTAATTACGATGACAAACACACCAAACGATCCAGAGTCATCTCAAAGAAATGCCCTCGGCTTTGATGAATTCATTGCCATTTTGGTTGCCTTTGCGACTATTGGGGCAGTATTATTTTGGGCATTTTCGCGCAAAGATTCTGGCTGGAACTTCAGCGTTTTGCCGTCACCCTCTCCTAGTGCGTCTGTTGCGGTTCCCCCTACGACTCAGATACAACCAAATGCAAACTCGAATTTAAATACTGTGCCGCCGTTGGCTCCACCTGTTACTGTAAATGAACCTACTTTAGTAAATCCATCTCCAGGAGCGATTCCGACGCTAATTTTGCCATTTCCGGTTGCTCCTGCCGCACCACCACAGGTGCAATTGTCACCTTCTCCTAACATTACTGAACCATTTCGCGTGGTGACTCCCTCTGAGCAAAAGTCCACAATTCCACCACCAATTGCATTTAGCGATGTGCCACAGGACTTTTGGGCAAGACGATTTATTAATGTTCTTTCTTCTCGTGGGATTATTAAGGGTTTTCCGGATTATTCTTTTAGACCAAATCAGCCTGTAACTCGTGCGGAATTTGCGGCGATACTAGAAGAAGCGTTCAATAATAAGCTTGCCACAAATGCGATCGCTTTTAACGATATCCCATCAAATTACTGGGCAAATCCAGCAATTAAGCAAGCTATCAACACCGGATTTCTCAAAGGTTATCCTGACAAGACTTTCAAACCAGACCAAAAAATTCCGCGAGTGCAAGTAATAGTAGCCCTTGTCAGTGGATTGAATTTGAAAGAACCTACTTCTGGTGATAAGACCTTAAGCGTCTTCAAAGATGCTAAAGATATTCCTAACTATGCCATTGGCAAGACAGCGGCTGCTACGGCAAATAATCTTGTGGTAAACTATCCAGACCCAAACACCTTTGCTCCCAACAGAGAAGCTACCCGTGGTGAGGTAGCAGCGATGGTTCATCAAGCTTTAGTGCGAATGGGAAGGCTACAACCAATTCAATCTGAAAATATCGTGCGATCGCAGCAACCACTCCCTACAAGAGTATCGCCACAATAAGTTAAGCATGTGCGAACCATAAAATATGTTCTCTTTGGTCTGGGATAAGAGAAGGATAAAGTATATAAAAATTTAATTTATACATTATCCTTCATCCTTTATTCGATAAAACACCAAGCTCCAACACCCGATGAGGAACATGACCCCTCTGGCAACCTAGCATCGGGTTAAGAGCGTTGAAGCACAGCCTTTGTTCAGGCTAAGGCAATGAAGGCTTTTGGGGTTTGAAAACACGCTCTACCTAGCGTTACCCTTACAGGGTAGGTGCTCAATCTTTAAGCGTCTTTGCCGACAACTTGTGATTTGAGCGTGGTGATTTCACTATTTAACTCTTGACGAGTTGAGGCTTTGAGTAAATAGCGATAAACAAACCAGGCAGAGTATCCAATACCAATCAACTCAAAGCTAGGTGCTACTAAAGGAATATCATTCAAAGCATCCAATACTGCCAAGAGTACCTTGACGCTTACGATTGCTCCCAAAATTAAACCAATGCTAACTAGCGGCTGTTTATAGTCATTGAAGAAGTTTCCCAGGTATTCGGGCAGTGTTGCCAAAAATTGCGAAACTTGTTCTCCGTATTGTCGCAATTGATCCTGAGTTTCCACCGTGGGCTGGATTTTGGTTATGGTTCCTGTTTGATTGTTGATATCTGTCATAGTTGCTTCTGGGGACTTAGTTTCCTTGTATTCCGGTTCTTGCATTTGGGCTTCCATAATTTTTACAACAGTTGAGTGAGTCTCATCCGGACAGTTACAACCAATCACCACGACTGATTATAGAGTACAAAAAAGTTTCCGTTTGCTATTACCATAGTTGCCTGTTTCCACTAGTTCATCAACTACAAGGTAGAAACCCAGTAGTAAGATATAAGTTAGAAGGCAGCTTTGCCCTCGTTCAAAGTGAGGATTCGTTCGTTGATTTCCATAAATCCAACTCGAATCCTTGTCAGGTAGTTATCCAGCATTGTGTAAGTTAAGAGCGATCGCCCCTAGAAGGCTCTATAAGGGAGCATCGCGCTCAAATCACTACAAATCATGCGAAAACCAGTCCTCCTCTTACTTATACAAGTCTAAACGCCGATTTTACATGATATTAAAGCTATCTTAAGCTGCGATCGCGACTTAACTGATTGGTATTAATATTTATAGTTCAGAAAAATTTTTATTTATTCACAATGTCTTGATTTTTAGACTATTATGTAGTAGTGGCTGAAGCGCTTTGAAAACTTGAGTGTATTCGACTTAATCAACAATAAATATATCGCTGATATATTTTTCGCACCAATCACAGCAAAAAACAGACGGCTTTAAGCAAACAAGTAGAGACGTTCCGGTGGAACGTCTTACCCCCAAAAACCGCCAGCCAGTATTTTACAGCAGATTTCAGGTAAATGATGTACTATAAAGCCCCTCTCCTTGTAGAGACGTAGCACAGAATAGTCTCTAAGTGTATTCGACTAGAACGATAGGCTGCTGTATTTTAAAATGCCAGCCAAATTCAACTTAGCGCCAATCAGGAACCTGTGCATCTTCACCCCCGATACCGATGCCTGTGTAAAATATGTCAGCATCAGCAATGTTTAAATTGTTCATTGATGCCTGATACACATTAGAATCATGGATTGTCGCCTTAGTCAAATTTGCCGCATTCAGATTAGCTTGCTTAAAATCGACATTGGTAAGATAAGCCGAACTTAGGTTAGCACCACCCAAATTCGCACTAGTTAAATCAGCACCTTCAAGATTTGCACCTTTGAGGTTAGCACCTTCAAGATTTGCTCCTCTCAAGTCAGCACCAATTAAATGAGCACCACTGAGGTTGGCTCCTGATAGATTGCACTTAACACATTCCCCAGTTGTAAGCAGTTTTTGTAAATCCTGCGGATTTTTAGCGTTAACTACATTCGCAAAAAATAGGGGAGTTGCCAAGATTAAAGCTGCTAATAACTTAAGTTTCATAATTTTTCCTCTTTGCAACGCTTGTTGCATCCGTTCTGTTCCTCACGATTTCTATTATCTCACTAAATTCTTTGAGGATACAGATTGACTACACAATTAATTTGTGATATGTATCGAGTTTTACAATCATAGAAAAATGCTATAGATTTAATAGATAAAATTTTGATAAATACTTTTGCTTTTTCAGTTCTGGCTGATTAGCTAACTTCAGTAAGTTTCTTTTGTTAAATATTTTTAAGATTATAAATTATTCGACATAATTTATATTTCAATATTCATGCAGTATTTATTCCTAAATAAATCAACAGGGAATTGACTGAGTTGATAGTATCAAAAAGTTTCAGTAGAGATAAGAGAATTCTCTCTACTGAAATAAATTATTTAATTACTTATGATTTAATATACAAAAATTCTTGCATATACTGATTAACTAACTCAGGCTGCTCTTGCTGCACCCAATGACTACAATTGGGAATATATTTGATTTGAAAGTCTCTCACATAAGCTTCTGTTCCATAAGTTAGTTCCTTACCCAGCGCGGTATCTTTTTCTCCCCAAATCATTAAAGTTGGCACTTCTAAAATACCCCAATTTTGATTTAGCAATATGAGTTGAAAAACGTTGCGGTAATAGTTTAACATTGCAGTTAAAGCACCGCGTTTAGCTGCGGCATCTTTGTAAGCGTCAATATCTGCTTTGGTGAAAGCACTTTTATTAATTGCCATACCTTTAAAAGCCATTTCAATTGGTTGATAATCTCCCATTTGAATTAATAATTCTGGGATGAAAGGCAATTGGAACAAGAAGATATAAGAACTGCGTAGCAACTGTTGAAGAGTGCGGAAACCTTGGGCAAATTTGGCGGGGTGAGGCAGATTGAGTATTATTAATTGCTCTACCATTGCGGGATATTCGTAAGCGAAATTCCAGGCGATCGCTCCTCCCCAATCATGTGCGACTAAAACACACTTTTCATATCCCAATCCTTGAATTACTCCTTTGACATCTTTGACAAATTCATCCATCACATAAGCTGATTGCTGATTTGGTTTGTCGCTATCATTGTAGCCGCGCAAATCAACAGCAACTACTTTATAAGATGCCGCAAATTCGGGTATTTGATGCCGCCAAGAGTACCAAAATTCTGGAAATCCATGCAACATTAACATCAAAGGACCTTCCCCTTGAGTAACGTAGTGCAGTCTAATTCCGTTAGTCGTGATATATTCGTGCTGCCAAGAGTCTTTGATTACAGACATAATTAATTGAGGTTAAAGAAAATATTGACTGGGAAAGTACAGATGTTGGAATTATAGTTTTGTATCATATTTTATGAACTCTATTAAAAGATAGTTTGCTCGAAGGAATATTTGAGGATTATCATGAGAAAATTAGCCCAAAGATAGATGTAAATCATACGTATAACTTGGTATAAACATAAATAAATTAAAGAAATTAAATTATGTTAGCCTGAAGTTAAATGGTATAAAGAGTGCGGCGCTGAGAGTTTTGGTGTTTGAGAAATGACAATAATTGAAACGCGGGGCGTTTGGCTTCCGACTACTGGTAGTGAGGTTTTCAAGTCAAGGGAACGCATTGCTGAAGCGATGGATTTCCTCGCAGAGACAGGATTTAATGTAGTATTTCCCGTGGTTTGGACTAAGGCGCTAACGCTGTATCCTAGTCAAGTGATGCAGCAGACTTTTGGTGTGGAAATTGACCCGCTTTTTGTCGGTCGTGACCCTTTAGCAGAAGTGATTGCAGAAGCACGTCGGGTGGGGCTAAAAGTCATTGCTTGGTTTGAATACGGCTTTGCCAGTTCTTACAATTTGAATGGTGGGATGTTGCTGGAGAAAAAACCTGAATGGGGTGCACGCGATCGCGATGGCAATTTAGTCAATAAAAACGGCTTTGAGTGGCTCAATTCCCTTGACCCCCAAGTGCAAAATTTTATGTTGAACTTGGTTTTAGAAGTTGTCAAGAATTATGATGTTGATGGGATTCAAGGAGACGATCGCCTGCCAGCTTTGCCTAGTGAGGGAGGTTACGACCACCTAACTGTCCAACTTTACCAGCAGCAATTTCGGAAAAATCCGCCACGAAACCCTCAAGATAAGCAATGGTTGCAATGGCGAGCAAATATTCTCACCGACTTTTTAGCGCATCTTTATCAAAAAGTCAAAGCGGTAAATCCCAACCTTTTAGTATCAATGGCTCCAAATATTCATGATTGGGCATTGAAAGAATATCTCCAAGACTCTCCCAAATGGTTGGAGCAGAAAATAGTAGATACCATCCATCCGCAGATTTATCGTCGTGATTTCCTAAGTTACAAATCTATTATCGATCAGTTGGTAAAAAAGCAGTTTGCAGTGATGTCGTCGAGGTTAGCACCGGGAATTTTGATGAAGTTGGGAAACTACTCGATAAGTGCAGAATATCTGATGCAGGCAATTGAGTACAACCGCGATCGCGGTATTTCTGGAGAGGTATTCTTTTTTTACGAAGGTTTGCGAGACAATAATAACGCTTTAGCTAAGGTATTGCAAAATAATGCTTATGCTCAAAGTGCCTCATTTCCCTCTTTGTCTGACTTGAGTGCAGATAATGTTAGCAACAGTAAGCTATCTTCAAATTGGCATAATTTGCTGAAGTTTTGGAGAAATATTTCCTAGTGAGGGCTTCAGCCCCCGTAACAAGAATAATCTATAGGGCTGAAGCCGCGAACTACCAAATATCTGCCGATTACTTGAAATTTGATGCTATCACTTTATCGCCAGTCAAGTTAAATTTGTCTTGCTCTTTAAACAAATACGTTACTGTATCAGCTTCCTGAATTTTTCCGTTTTTAAGGATTTTTACATTCCCAGTCAAAACAACTTTACGTTCTTTAGGAAATACTTCAGCTTTATCTGCTGTGGCATTAATCTTTGCTGCTTTGAAATCGAACTTAACATTACCTTGCCAAATATAGACATCCGCAACTGCCTGAGTTATTTGTTTGATGGGTGTCGTCGCTGATGGCTGTGTGTCTAGCTGTTGAGCGCCAAGACTGTTTATGATTAGAGAAAGTGAAGTTAGAGTGGTTAAAGTTGCCGGGAGTAAAAAAGACAAAACAATACGCCGAATAGATAGGGAAGTCATAATTAAATCTCGAAAACACTGTTTTTTTCGTTTGTCTGCTGTGAATTTATCACAAATCGGTATTTATATAAATGCAACTAAAATTATATGTATAAAATTTTTCGATGATAACTATCTTATGATTAGATTTAGAGGGTTAATTTTCACCGTTTTTTAGGTGATGTGAGCAAATTTAGAGAGCGATCGCATGAAATATCAATATCATATGCAAGAGGTAATTAAAACTCTCAAACACGATTTACCAACACTTTTTCAGCAGGATATTTCCTACGACATCTATACCCAGGATGTCTATTTTCGCGACCCAGTAAATAAATTTAAAGGCAAATTAAACTATCGCATTATCTTTTGGACTTTGCGATTTCACGCTCAATTATTTTTTACGCAGATTTATTTCGACCTGCATGAGGTGCATCAAGAAGCTGAAGATACTATTTTGGCAAAGTGGACAGTTCGGGGAATTTTGCGTGTTCCTTGGAAAGCGCATATATTTTTTAATGGCTACTCTACTTACAAACTGAACTCAGATAATCTCATATATGAGCATATCGATACCTGGGATCGCAAGCCTAGTGAGATTTTGAGTCAGTTTATCCGCAAAGGAGAAAGCGGTAAACCGAATTATTTTCATCTAATTAGTTAACTTTTGCGTACTTTCAGGTTTGATCGCAAATATATATCTTAAGATTTTCTTTAGATTCTGGTAAGCAATGTTATGCTTATACCAGAGAACAAGCTGTAGCAGTAGGGATATATCCGATGAACTCTTCGATATTACGTCAGATTTGGCTTGTGATTGAGGAAACCCAGACCAATATTCTTTTGGGATTCAATGATGCGGAACTAACTCAGCAGCTACTAAGGCAGTTGGAAAACAAGAAATTCCTTACCAATGAAGAAACCAGCGCCATAAGTGCTTACATTAGTTCCAGAGTCCCGTTAATTCGTGATTTAGCTTTAGCACGCATAGCATAGGATGATTAGCGAAGTTGAGTGAGCTAATGTCCGTTTAATCAAGAGTAACAAAAATCTCATACCTGAAAATCTGCGAAACTTTCAGATTATAACTTAATGCACATCATTAGTCGTAAAAAGCTACGAAAAGTGTGCAAAGAACATGCTGATTGCTGTGAAGCACGTATGGGACTGGTACGGAATTGCCAGTAAAGCAAAAAAAGAGAAATTTGGTAGAAGTTGAAACAGTTTATCCTCAAGCGGAAGCAGTTAGCAACTTGAGAATAATATTAAAGGCAAGAAATATCGTTTAATTGTTAGTATTAATGTAGCGTTTTTTAACGCAGAGGAGCGCAAAGATAAGCGATTCGATAAGTGTGGTCATGTTCGTTACCCCCATGAACAACTTTTCAAGACAGAGTGACGCAGAGTTTTTGTGATAAATTTTCGCCATGAATTAATGCAAAATCAGGTCTCTTACTCCCTCTTTGCGTCTTTGCGACTTTGCGTGAGACAAATTCATATCTTGATTCAGCAACGCCCAAAAATTAAATATTCCCAAGCCTACCATGAAATTAGATGTAAATCTCAGGTGCGTTACGTTTCACTAACCTACCTTACTTGCCGGATACTGCTGCAAAACCTGCTGCAAATATTGCCCAGTATAAGACTTCGGATTCTTCGCTACTTCCTCCGGTGTCCCCACTGCAATAATTTCTCCTCCTTTATCACCACCTTCGGGACCCAAATCTATCAACCAATCAGAGCAACGAATCACATCTAAATTGTGTTCAATTACTAAAATTGAATTTCCTTTATCTACTAAACGTTGCAACACATCTAACAACTTATGAACGTCATAAAAAGATAAACCTGTAGTCGGTTCATCGATTAAATAAAGCGTCTTTCCTGTAGCACGACGTGATAATTCAGTTGCTAATTTCACCCGCTGCGCTTCCCCCCCAGATAAAGTTGTTGCGGGTTGTCCTAATTGAATGTAACCCAGTCCGACATCAACCAAAGTTTGCAACCGGGTAAAAGCTTTGGGAATATTTTGGAAAAAGTCTAAACTTTCCTCAACAGTCATCTTGAGAACATCAGAAATAGACTTATCTTTGTACTTTACTTGCAAAGTTTCTCGATTATATCTTGCACCTTTACAAACTTCGCATTGCACGTAAACATCTGGCAAAAAGTTCATTTCAATGACATTTACACCCTGTCCGCTGCAAGCTTCACAACGTCCACCTTTAACATTAAAAGAAAATTGTCCAGGTTTGTAACCCCTAGCTTTTGCTTCTACTGTTTGCGAAAATACATCGCGAATAACATCAAAAACCCCTGTATAAGTTGCGGGGTTAGAACGCGGTGTGCGTCCAATGGGCGATTGATCAATTACAATTGCTTTATCAACAGCATTTAATCCCTTGATTCCTTCTAAATGTTTGGGTAAAGGAACTTTCTTTGTCAGTTGATGCTGTAATGCTGGATAAAGTAATTCATTAATTAAAGTAGATTTTCCCGAACCAGAAACACCAGTAACAGCGACAAGTTTACCTAGGGGAATTTCTACATCGATATTTTTTAAGTTGTTGCGATGGGCATTTTGAATTGTCAAACTTCGTCCATTTCCTTCGCGTCGTTCTGCTGGAGTTTCAATTACTCGTCGTCCCGATAAATACGCACCCGTTAATGATTTTTCGGCTGTTAATAATGCTTGTAAATCACCTTGAGCAATTATATATCCGCCGTGAATTCCTGCACCGGGACCAATATCAACAATGTGGTTAGCTGCACGAATTGTTTCTTCATCATGCTCAACTACAATTAACGTATTACCCAAATCACGTAATTTAGTTAAAGTTTGCAGCAAGCGTCCATTATCTCTTTGATGCAAACCGATACTTGGTTCATCTAAAACGTAGAGAACTCCTGTTAAACCAGAACCAATTTGAGTTGCTAAACGAATTCGTTGCGCTTCTCCACCGGAAAGTGTCATTGCTGGACGGTCAAGGGTGAGATAATCTAATCCGACATCGAGCAAAAATTGCAATCTTGATTTAATTTCTCGCAGGACTAAATCAGCGATTTGCACTTGCCGATCGCTCAACTTTAATTCATCAACTTTCTGACGACAATCGCGTATCGATACACCGCTTAAATCTGTCATCCGATACTGTCCCAACCGCACTGCTAAAGCTTCTGGTTTTAACCTTTTCCCACGGCAAACTTCACAGGGTTGATCTACTAAATACTGCTCTAATTTCTGCTTAATTAATTCTGAACCACCTTCATACTGTCGCTGTAAAATCGGAATTGCCCCTTTATAACTGTGCTTATTTTGTGCTTCTGTGGTTCCATCTTCTCCATACAAAATAATTTGACGCTGTTCATCTGTGAGCTGATACCAGTTATTTTGAAGTTCAAAATCATAAGCTTGCCCAACTTTATATAATAACTCCAAATAATAGGAATTATCCTTCTCTGACCAAGGTGCGATCGCTGCATAGACAGGTGCTTCTGGATCGGGTACTACTAAATCAGGCGAAAATCTTCTTAAACTTCCTAATCCATGACAGTCAGGACAAGCACCATAAGGTGAGTTAAACGAGAACAATCGTGGTGATAATTCCTCCATTACTGCCCCATGTTCGGGACATGCAAAATTTTCCGAAAAGACTAATTCTTGTTCGCTTGTCTGTTGTTCGTTGTCAGAAGATGAACTAATAACTATGGTAGCAATGCCACTTGATTGTTTTAAGCACGTAGAAAGAGAATCTACCAAACGCTCTTGTATACCGTCTTTTTTCACAAGACGGTCAATCACCACTTCAATGGTGTGAGTAAAATTCTTATCTAAGTCAATCGAGTCAGATAGTTCTCGCACTTCCCCATTAACGCGGATGCGGACAAAACCTTGGGAAGCGAGACTTGATAAAAGCTTTTTATGCGTGCCTTTTTTGCCTCGGACAACAGGTGCCAGGATTTGAAAGCGTGTACGATCGCTTAGATCCATAATCCGATCAACCATCTCGTCGATAGTTTGCGGTGCAATACAGCGATCGCATATCGGACAATGGGGTTCACCAGCACGTCCAAACAACAAACGCAAGTAATCGTAAATTTCTGTTACAGTCCCAACTGTGGAGCGCGGGTTATGAGAAGTTGATTTTTGGTCGATAGAAATCGCCGGACTCAAACCTTCAATCGCTTCGACATCCGGTTTATCTAATTGTCCCAAAAATTGCCGTGCATAAGCGCTGAGAGATTCGACGTAACGGCGCTGTCCTTCGGCGAAAATGGTATCAAATGCCAAGGAGGACTTCCCAGAACCAGAAACCCCAGTAAAAACAATCAAGCGATCGCGTGGCAATTCTAAATCAATATTTTTCAGATTATGCTGCCTCGCACCCCGAATGCGAATGGTATTCTGGTTGTTGGGATTGGGGTAAGGAAGATGACCATTTAGTGATGATGCAGCAAGCTTTTGATCTGACATATCGGCAGGCTGAATAAATAGAGGCAGCGCGTTAAGTCCTTAATAATACTACCTTTACTTCTGTCTTAGTAGAACAGTCGTACTGCTGTCTTAATTGGTTATGAGCCTATTCCTTTGGATAGAGCGATCGCTTTTGTTAGAAGACAGATAATTTTAGGCGATCGCCTCAAATTACCACCCCCCGACACCAAAACAATCGCAAAAGTAGTTTTATCATCTTAGCGAAAGATTAGCTGTAGAACCCCTACAAGATTACCTACTCTATGAATCTTTCTTGGGGTTCTTGGCATCTTGGCGGTTCGTTAAAAAAGTTTAGGTATTCTTCCATCTGTCCGGGAGTAGGTATATAACCGCAAATTTCAGATAGGAAAAACAGTAGAGACTAGCAAGTGCAACGTCTCTAGTCAAAACAGACGTTCCGCCGGAACGTCTCTACTGAATTATCATATTTTGGAAATGACTCAGGTGTGATTTGAACACACGACCTCGGGCTTATGAGTCCCACGCTCTAACCAACTGAGCTACTGAGCCAAACTTTTTCAATGCCTTCCTAAATATAGCAGAAAAATTTTGTCATGGCTAGTTTTTAACTCAATTATTTTTCGTGTTCATTAAGGCAAAAAAGAATTTTAGGTAATAGAGATGAGGGAGTAGGAAATAAAATCTTCACCACTCCCGGCTCATTGCTCCCTAGTAACGGTGATAAAAAGCATTTATAGGGAGTTTACCGTATCTTTTCCAAAAAGACAGCCAGGAACTACACGCGAGGAGGTAAGAAGGCTATTGGATTAACAGCACCCCTGCCTGATGGGTGAATTTCAAAGTGGCTGTGTGGACCAGTACTAAAGCCTGTGCTGCCCATTAAAGCAATTGTGTCGCCTTGGTGGACTGGTTGACCTGCCTGCACCAGGATTTTGCTGTTATGACCGTAGCGAGTCATGCTGCCATCGTTATGGCGGATATCGACAACATTGCCGTAGCCACCGTTATTCCAGCCAGCTTTTTCGATTACACCGTCAGCCGATGCGTATATTGGTGTGCCTGTACCATTAGCAACGTCAATACCTCTGTGCGGACGTCCCCAACGCTGCCCAAAGCCAGAGGTGAGGACACCCTTGGCAGGCCAAATATAAGCAGTGGTCATTGTAGACGGAGCGGGTGTATTCTCGTCAATCGTTCTGGGTAAGTATCTATCCACTGCGGCCGTTAAAGGCGGGAAATCTGGAGAAACTGTTCTTCCCCGCATTGCGCCAAGGGATGTAGAAGCATCAACATTAGCAGGAGGTGTGGCAATTCTCACACTTGGTCTGTTGCCGCTAGGATTCGACTGACGTGATGTCTGATTAATAAAAAAGAAGTCTGGATTAACTGCGTCGTTGGTGGGTTGAGTCGCACGGAATTGAGGCTGAACAGGTTGAGCGCTATAGTTAGGTATCGGTCTCGGAACGGGGATCGGCACCGCAACATTATTCACTCTATTAACGGGATTTGACACCGCGAAATTATCTGGTCGAGAAACAGGAATCTGCACCGCAGCTTCGTTGCTTGGGGATTCTGTAGGTACGACTACGTTACCAGATTGTTGAGCGCGGTATTTCGTCCGTAATCTCTCAATTTCGTCTTGTAAGCTACGCAGGCGGGGATTATTATTTTTGGCTCGTGCTACCTCTGGCGGCTTTTTCGCCAGTTGCATTTGATTCAAGCCTTGTGGGATTGGGCTGTCACCACCGATGCCATAAGCGGGGGCTGTGGTGAGGTCTGTTGTCGGCTGAATCGCAGTTGCTTGAATCTGGTTGTCAGAAATTACTGCGGTCGGGATGGTAACACTGCTGTTGTTAGCCGTGAATGATGGCTGTGAAGGCGAGGAAGGGGTTAAACCAGTACTAAGGGGGAATGATGATGGGGTAACAATCTCAGGGGCACTGCCAGACTGCACAGGAGTAACTGCTGCGACTGTTGGCTTGATGGCAGTACTGCGGTTTTCGGCAAAAGGAACTGTGAGTTTTTGATTGATTCGCAGTTCGTTGGGATTGTTGAGATTATTTGCCTTGATTATTTCTGAGACTGAAGTACCGCGATCGCTAGCGATCGCTCCTAATGTGTCTCCAGGCTTAACTTCGTAAGCTGTAAGTCCAGATGGGGTGAGGCGTGGGTTTGTCGCGACCGTCGGCGCTGGTACTGGTACGATCGGCGCATTTCTGACGTTTGCCTGCTTTAACCTGGATACGAGGCTTGCTTGGCTAGCATCAGTAGCATTTTCCGATGGCTGTAGTCCAATTTTATTTGCATTCAGCTGTGGTGTTTTTTCTGCCGCGATCGTTGGCTGTGCAACCGAGTTTGTTGTTTGTGATAATTTGGTCTCCTCAGACCGCCACTCCGCCAGACTTCTTCTTAAACGGTTCGATTTTTCTTGTAAACTATTGATTGCAAAGTCTTGCTGTGCCCTCAGTTGAGAATTTACTTCACCACTGTTAGCAATGGATGCCGAAACTACTGTTTGTGGTTGGGCATTCAACGATATGCTTTGAGCGCCAGCAATTGCAGTGCGATCGCTTTGGTTGGAAGCATAACTCTTGGGAATGCTTACTTTTTCTGCGACTTGTGGCTGGAAATTCACCGGCTGTTGGATTGTGGTAGTTGTTCTGGCTACCACAGGTGCAGCAAGTTCCAACTTAGCTTGAAGCCCAGGCACTTGTGAAATTGCTGTTGGTTCCACTATCCGAGGACTTCCCAGCACGCTTACTGATGAGGCAGCTTGATATTCCAGTTTTTGCCTGGGTGCAAATTTAACCTCGGTGTTAGGAGCCGCAGGAATTGTTGAGGCTGTGTTTTGATTGCCTACAGGATCTGCTGCTTGGGCTTGGTCGCCTTGCCGAGTCACCAGGAGGCTGGTAGCTCCCATTGAAATTGCCAAACCAATCATGGCGGCTTTTGTCCGTACCTGGCGGTTAAAGTATGGATTAACCACGTTTAGCTGTTCCGCTGGGGCATCATCACTGGGGGGATTTTCAAGCACAGCCTTCACTTTCTCCTTTAATGCTCGTTTCAAAGACGACCTCCTATGATCTACTAGCGCTTAACTGACCTCGATCTTTAATTCGGATATTAGTCAATGATCTAGATCACATTGAACCATAGATCGAGATCACACTCACCAGAGATCCTTACGCAAGATTATCTTGCTTCTCTGATTTAGACAAGTTCATTTCACGATTGCAAAATTTAAATTTTTCATTTTCAAGTTGCTGTGCTTACTTGTCCGTTCGACTGCTCTAAACCTGGGAATATATGCTTTTATCTCGTTCTCTAATGTCTATCTTGCTTTCATTCGCGCTTTCTCGACAAATAAAAATTTGCGCTCGATCGCCAGATACTTAGCTAAGACTTCAAACAAAAGCGATGCCCCCTACTGTAGATATCTTCTAGACTTATGCACCCAATCCGCCTTCCCAAGACGAGACTTTACGTTGATTCTTCCCTAAAATACAACCGTATAAACTCGCACACCGTTTTTTGCTGTTCAAATATCAACTTTTTGGCAAAAATGGCTCAAATGCTTTAAGAGACAAGCTCCCATTGATTTTGTTCCCCAAAAAACATCACTTCAAATTCATGAAAAACTATCATTCAGCTCGGACACCCGCTCC
The DNA here is from genome assembly GCF_025753815.1 of Plectonema radiosum NIES-515. Taxonomy (GTDB): domain Bacteria; phylum Cyanobacteriota; class Cyanobacteriia; order Cyanobacteriales; family Nostocaceae; genus Hassallia; species Hassallia radiosum_A. Next base: position 19,334 of record NZ_JAOWRF010000369.1, read on the forward strand.
AACTTTATATACAAATTTCTTATATAAGCCAACCCAAAGTTGTAAGTGTTTCTCACTATAAGTTGTGAACAAATATTTTAAAAGTATACTATTTAACATTGTTGTTTAAGAAAAACAAGAATTTTTCTTTGAAATGGGGACCGGGGATGGGAAATGGGGAAGAAGTTTTTCCAGTCCCTTGCCCCTTGTATGAATACCAATACATATCTTCTCTGTTTTCCCAGTTCATAGTCCCCAGTCCCCAATGCCTAGTCCCGACTTTAATGTATTTCAAATAATACTTGTCATCCCACTTCAAGTATGTTCGCAAAGACTAACAAGGCGAACATACTTCATCCTTTTTTTGGTCGGACTTACTGTAAATAGCCCAACTGACGACGGGCTTCAAATAGGCTCACGGCAACACTTACTGAAAGATTCAAACTGCGAACATTCTTCTGGGACATAGGAATATGCAAAGTGGCATCGCAAGTAGACAAAACTGTTGGTGGTAAGCCAGTAGTTTCACTACCAAATAGCAGCCAGTCGGAAGCTTGAAACTGAAAGTTTGCATAATTAAAACTACCTAACACGCTAAAGCCCAACAAGGAGCCACCACGCTGCTGATGTACAACTTGAAACGCTTCTAGGGATTCGTGACAGTGCAGTTTCACATAGGGCCAGTAATCTAAACCTGCCCTTTTTAAATAGCGATCGCTAATTTCAAAGCCCAAAGGGCCAACCAAATGTAATTCTGTACCCGTAGCTGCACAAGTACGAGCAATATTACCTGTGTTGGGAGGAATTTGCGGATTAACTAAAACTACCTGAGGCATTTGCTAGTGGATAAATGTATACAAACAATGTATCAAAACAGTCATTTTTACGTATAGAACCTATCTATATATAATTTTTATTAATCTTTTTCAATAAATATCAATGATTAGATATTTAAAACAAAGCAATAATACTCCCAGAGCAATATCTGGGAGTATTTTTGGCTTTTATGAAGAAAGATTAAATTTTCTGTAAAGAAACTGACTTTTTATTTTCAGACCAGCAATTGATCATTTACGTCCACACAGAGGGTGCAATCTTAACCCACTAAGGAGGAACACAATTTGTTTTCTAGTTCAATTTCTCGTTCTTGCGTGGCACGAATAGCCTGGGTAATGACGCAAGTCGGATCAAAACCTACAGAATGGAGTTGCAGCCACTGTTGAGCCTCATTGCCTTCGCGGAGTATTTTGTGTAAAGGTGAAAGGAAACAGCCAAAGCCATGACGTTTGGCGATCGCCGAAACTTCATTACTTAATTCGGCAATCCAATCTCTGGCAAGAATGCTTCTGCCATCAAGCCAGTGTATTAGTTGAGCATCGAGGCTACCAGACGCTGCTGCTGCTTCGTTGCTTGCTGTGAGGGTTATCAGTTCTACGTCGGAGAAGTTGCTTTGGGTAAGCGGATCGAGATGCGGATTCTCTATTATCTGTAATATCCGCGCTTCGAGCAAGGCGGTAATTGCCAGTAAAGCGATGGGATCTGTTACTAAGTCGCAAATTCGCAGTTCTAAGCGATTTAAATCGTAAGGACGGCGATCGCCATTCGGTCGTACCGATACCCACAAATGACGAACATTTTGCATTTTACCTGCTGCCAGTTGATTTTCCACCCATTCAATATGATGAGCGTGGCTGGCAAATAACGGCACATTAGCAGGTGTTTGGGGAAATAAGCCCCAACGGGTGGAGTGATACCCGGTTGCCTTGCCATCGATAAACGGAGACGAAGCACTTAAAGCTAAATATAAAGGCGCTTCTAAACGTATAATTCGACATGCCCGCATTAATAATTCCGGGTCGCTAATGCCGACATTGATGTGAACGCTAGCGGTGACGACTTTGGTTCCGTAGGTTTGCTCAATGTAATCGTGATATGGATTACTGGGGTCAGAACGATAAAAGCGATCGCTGCCACTCAAAGATAAAGTGCTTCCGGGAATCAGTGTGTAATTGCCCAATTGTTTCAGGTAATTACGCAGTTGCAGTCTGGGACGCAACAAAGCGCATAATAACTGCTCATATTTGTGTAATGGTGCGGTTATGTATTCCACGTTCCGACTATCTGGCTCCCGCACAAATCCATCTAAAGATGCCACAATTTTATCGGAGAGTCCGACAATTTCTCCTTGAGGCGTGCCTGTGTACATCTCAATCTCAAAGCCTTTTGATAGCACCACTTTACTTCTCCTCGCCTCTTGTCGCTTATAAATTGTATCGAATTAGACGATTTTTTGCTGGGACGTGATATTTGGGGACTGGGGAAGAAATAGCATTCATGTCTGTTGCTAATCCCTAAACTTCAGTCCCTAATTAAGAATCATGTAAAAATAAATCAAAAACATCTAGGCTTCGGTAGACATGTAAATATTTATATCTCCTCCTCTTGTTAGAGGCGATACTGCTGATAAATCTGACTAGCAGCGCGATGCACTAAAGAGTGACGCCAGACAAGGGACTTCATATCATCCGCATAACCACCACCGATAACGCAGGCTACGGGATAACCAGCAGCTACACAAGTACTCAAAACCTGCATTTCCCGGCGGAAAATGCCAGTGTCGGTTAAAGCTAATTTTCCCAAGCGATCGCCTACATGGGGATCGACACCAGCATCGTATAAAATCAAATCTGGCTTGACTTCTGACAATAAATCTGGTAGGTAATTTGCTAAGGTTTGTAAATAAGCATCATCTTCCATTCCAGTTGGTAAGGCAACATCAAGATCGCTTTTTTGCTTAGTACCGGGAAAGTTGACTTCGCAGTGCATCGAGAAAGTAAAAACACTGTCGTCGTCTTGAAAAATAAAAGCGGTGCCGTCACCTTGATGGACATCTAAATCGACAATCAGGATTTTTTTCGCAAGTTTGAGTTTCTGAAGGACACGACAGGCGATCGCTAAATCATTGAAAATACAAAAACCAGAACCATAACTAGGAAAAGCATGATGAGTACCACCAGCAGTATTACACGCCAAACCTTGAGTTAGTGCGAGTTTAGCCGTAAGTATCGTACCACCTACCGCCACACAAGTCCGATTTACCAGCGCCGGACTCCAAGGTAAACCAATACGCCGTTGCGCTTTTGGGTCTAGCGTTCCGTTACAGTAAGCTTGAACGTATTCACGGGTGTGAACTAACTCGATCAACTCAGAGTGCGGATATTCAGGGATGTAAAATTGTTGTAATTCTGCCACACCGTCAGCTAACAGCAGTTCGTATAATTGCCGGAACTTTAACATCGGAAAGCGATGTCCTTCAGGCAGTGGTGCAACATAATCTGGGTGATAAATAATTGGCAAGTCCATATAATTAATTTTGAATTTGAACTGCCAATACGCATTCGTACACGAATAAATTTTACCGTAAAATCTTGTTTAACAGCCATGTTTTTGCTTAGTAACGGTAATTTCGGATATAAGATTGCCCAATTGTTGTTTAAATTCAAACTAAATAAAGGAAAATAGCGCAATACACAATTATTAAATCGTCAATGAAAACGTTCAATCAACAAAAATTTGGCTTTTAAATTTTTAATTTGGAGTTGCTTATGATAGTGCAATGGCTTATACCGCTTGCATTTATTCTAGCTGGCTTAATAGCTGGAGTAATTGGCGAACAAGTTGTGTTTATAAAATTAAAAAATTTTTTTGCCATCAAAAAAATTCCCGGAAATACCATCATATTTAATTCTCTGCACCGCATGACCTTTATTTGGTTTATGCTTGCGGGCTTTTTCGGTGCAGTTATTAGTTTTCCTTTCAAATCAAATGACGTTAATGACTTATTAAAAAGAGTTATTATTATTCTTTTTATATATTCAGTCACTTTAGTCTTTGCTAGATTAACTGGAGGTTTCGTTAAGTTATATACTCGTAAAACCGAAGGAGTTTCCGCGTCATTAATTTCTAATGTTGCTAAAATAGCCGTTTTAATTTTGGGAACATTAATTTTGCTGCAAACTGTGGGTGTAGAAGTTACACCGATAGTCACAACTTTAGGAATTAGTGGTTTAGCAGTTGGTTTAGCACTTAAAGATACACTTGAAAATATATTTTCGGGATTTTATCTAATTTTTTCTAAGCAAGTTAGAACGGGAGATTATGTAAAATTAGAAGATAAACATGAAGGATATGTAACAGATATAACCTGGCGAAATACAACGATCAAAGAGCTTTCTAATAATGTCATAGTTGTGCCTAATTCTAAACTGGCTTCCACAATTTTTACCAATTATCATTTACCAGTTAAAGAAATCTCATTAACAATTAATGTGGGTGTAGATTACCAAAGCGATTTAGAACAAGTTGAAAAAGTGACCATTGAGATAGCTAAAGAGGTAATGAGAGAGGTTTCACCTGAATTAATGGTGAATGAACCGTTTATGAGATTTCATACTTTTGGAGATTTTAGTATTGATTTTACCGTATATATACGGGTGAACGAATTTTTTGACCTCCGTATTGCTAAACACAAATTTATTAAAAAACTACATAAAAGGTATCAACAAGAAGGTATTAAAATTCCTTTTCCAGTCAGAGAAGTTTATAGACAACGTAATCAATCAAAAAATGGCAATAAAGTGTTAATAGCGGATTGACACTCCCCTGTCGTCATGCTGGGGATTCTTGGTTCAATATTATAAGCCAATACCGTTGGTGTTAAGCCGAAAATACGAGGGTAGAGACTTCGGACGATCGCGTCTCTACAGGTCTAAAATCAGTACCGAAAATCCTTAACACGCCTACGTATTGGATTATAAGCAATTCAATACTTTTAGGTAGAGATAAAGAGCAAAAATTCAATTAAACTAAAAAAAAGGTAAAAGGTAATAAATTTTACCGTTTACCTTTTGTCTTTGTCTTGTCAACCTCTACGACAAACGAGATGTCGTATTACTTTTTACCGCTTGGAGTTCGTCCACCTTCATCGTTTCTACCACCATGCGGATGAGAATTACCTGGGTTGCAGCCCTCAGCACCATTACCTATTCCTTGGTTACAATGTTGACGAGGTTTTTTACCTTGTGCCTCAACTGCGAAGCGCTGCTGAACTTGCGCTTGTTCTTTTTGTCCCACAGCATACTGCGAGGATATATCTGCAACATCACCTTGATTATTCACTTGGGTGAAATAATCGTAAGTAGTAGTACCCGCGTCAATCGTGTTTTCCATGTCTGCGTCAACACTATAGACAGTGCGAACGACTTTGTATTCTGTTGGGTTTGACGACAAAATCAGGTTAAGCGTTGTGTTTGCCGATAAAGCTTCAAATTCGCTCTAGTGAAGAAAGCGGTTTTGAATATCATACAAGCGTATAACAATGCGATCGCCTGCTTTGAATCCTTTCACAAATTTTGCCTTTTGTTTAATCTTGCAGCTACATAAGCCATTGGTTAAGTCATTGCCACGTAAGCAGCAGCAAAAAAAACTTTGGCAAAATCAGTTAAGTAACTATGATTTTTGTTTATCATCTCACAACCTCACCAACCGGGTAGAAAGTTTAATGGGAAGAAATCTTCCCTCAGCTATTAATCCCGTAGCAGGTGAGAAACTAACATTAAAAAAAATACTTTAGGAAACTTAACATTTGTAGTGAGCGGTTTACCGCTCATATCTTCAGTTTTAATGTCTAACTTCTTCCACAGTTAAACTAAAAGCAGCTGCAATCTGTTCCACACTCAACCCCAATTCCAACAACCATCGTTTGGCTAAATTACTTGATATTTGCCCTCAACCAAACGCTAACCCTTGAGTCGTGGTGTCAGGTAATCCCCAGTCGGGTCGTACTGAAAGTATTCTTGCACGCCCAGAGCCGTATACTTCAGAGGTTTTTCGGTTGGGACTGAATGAACTACCTCTAGCTGGCTTCGCCTGAGCTAGAGGTTTCTACATCCTCTAACTTCTTTTTAGCAAAGTTGCTTTGAGATTTCTGACGCTTCTTTTCCCCCAGTTGCCTCATACTTCCTGCTTGGAGCGCGGGTGCGTGAGGTAGAGCTAGCAAGATCAGCGTCTGCGAGGCTCGTTCCAAACCCCGGTAGACTCCCTTTTGCCCAATAAAGCATAACTTCGGCAGCAGCAACATCCCTATCTTGCAAATATCCACAAGCACCACACTGATGTACTCTAATGTCGAGCGTTTTCTTGTGTTGGTTTCCACATTTGGGGCAGGTTTGAGACGGTTTTACCTGACGGGTTGGAACCTCGATAAATACACCACCAATCTGTTCTACTTTGTATTTGATGGTGCTACGCAACATATTAAAACCAACATCAAGAATAGACTTATTTAGTCCAGCTTTCTGGGGAGCGCGTTTACCTTTTTTAGCTTTAGCGGTCATGTTTTTTACTTCTAGCTTTTCAGTTGCGATGAAGCTATTACAGCCAACTATTTCTATCGCAACTTGGTGTACCCAATTCTGGCGTTGATTAGCGACTTTTCGAGTCAACTTACTAACCGATGCTTGGGCTTTCTTAAACCGTCTAGAAGCTTTAATCTCCTTTTTTCTATTTGGTGCACGTTTGCGTCGTTTATATGAAGACGCTTTTTTGATTAAATGTTCTGCATTCCTCAAAAACTTAGGAGCATCGACTTGTTGATGATTCTCTCCGTCAGTGATTGATAGCGCAGCTTTACATCCTAAGTCAATGCCGATAGCACCAACAGGTAAAATCTCTGATTTGAGAACTTGGTCTAATACGTTGACAGTAATAGAGGCATACCATTTACCGTTGCGGTAAAGAATAGTGCAAGTAGTTGGTTTGCCCCAATACTTAGCCTGTCCACGCATCTGGATACGCCCAATTTTAGACAAATTGAGATACCCGTTTTTGCCATTTGACTCTACCTTAAAACCTGCGGAGTCTGGATAAGTCCATCCAGAATAATGCCTGATTGATTTGAATTTTGGACGTTTACCTAGCTTTTTAAACCAACGCTCAAAAGAAAAGTCAACACGTTTTAAAGTTGCTTGTAAAGCGTGACTAGGAAGTTGTTTGTACTCTGTCCAAACCTCTTTAAATGCAGGTAAACAATTCTGTTGTTCAAAATAATCAACCTTGTGGTTGAATTTTTGATATTGCGTGAATCTGTTATTGACTGCGGCATTATACAAGTCCTTGTGGAGCTTTCGGTGATACCGCAAAATTGATTCAGTTTTATCGTTTGGGTATAGCCGGAAAGTCATTCGTCTTGTTGCCACAGTGTGTTTTTGCGAACCTCCAAAAATCTGGTATATTAGCACAATACCTCAGACACGGTTGCTTGTCAAATGCTTCCTCGCAAAGGGTCACATGCTATTTTTTCTGTTCACTTACATTTTGTTTTTATTACCAAATATCGTAAAAAAGTAATTACCGCACCAATCCTTGAGAGGATGCGCGAGATTTTTGCAAATATTTGCATTAAAACTAATTGCATAATGGTTGAATTTTCGGGTGAACAAGACCATGTTCATTTGTTGGTAGACTATCACCCAGATAACAATATTTCTGACTTTACCTCTAGCTTAAAATCAGCGAGTAGTAGGGTTATTCGCAAAGAATTTAAGGAGCATATTGACAAGTTTTATTGGAAACCTTTATTTTGGTCTAGCTCATATTATGTTGCATCAAGTGGTGGCGCACCAATTGATAAACTTAAGAAATATATCAAAGAACAAGATGCGCCATCTGAATAAATATGGATTGGTTATTTCCACTTCGTTCCAAAACAAGCGCTCCGATCCCTACCCTACTAAAAGTTGAGGGTAGGGACTGCCGCGATACGTTCAAAAATAGCATTTTGTTGTTAACCCATACGTCAGATAATATTACTATTAATTTAAGAAACACTTTATAAATCTTAATAGTGACTCTAACTAACCAGCCAACAACAGCCACTTTTGAAAAACTCTTCTGGACTTGGAAGGACTATAAAATTCAGTATACCGTCATGGGTACTGGGCATCCTTTAGTACTGATTCATGGCTTTGGTGCTTCGATTGGACATTGGCGGAAAAATATCCCGGTTTTAGCAGCAGCAGGGTACAAAGTATTTGCTATTGACCTTTTGGGTTTTGGTGGTTCTGATAAGCCCCCCTTGAATTACACTTTAGAAGTATGGGTGGAATTGCTGAAAGATTTTTGCACAGCCCATATTAGCGAACCTGCGGTATTTATTGGTAACTCTATCGGTGCACTTTTAAGCTTGATGGTGGTGGCTGAACATCCAGAAATTGCTGCTGGTGGTGTTTTGATTAATTCTGCGGGTGGCTTGAGTCATCGTTCTCATGAATTGAACCCACCGTTACGCATTGTTATGTCAACGTTTAATAAATTAGTGGGTCATCCAATTACAGGCAAATTTGTTTTTAATCGCATCCGTCAAAAAAAGCAAATTCGCCGGACTTTATATCAAGTTTATCGCGATCGCCAAGCCGTGACTGATGAATTAGTCGATTTACTTTACGCTCCCTCTTGCGAACCGGGAGCGCAGCAAGTTTTCGCTTCTATCCTGACTGCACCTCCTGGTCCTGAACCTGGGGAACTCTTGCCCAAAGTCAAGCATCCCTTGTTGGTAATTTGGGGTGCAGATGATCCTTGGACACCAATCACTGGGGCAAAGATTTACGAGGAGGCATGTCAGAATGGCAAAGAAATCAAAATCGTTCCCATTGCGAATGCGGGTCATTGTCCCCACGATGAAGTGCCAGATTTGGTAAATCCGCAAATTATCGAGTGGCTTCTTCAGCTTCACTCAAATTCTCCCCTTTTGTAGTTAGCGATCGCGGTTGGAAAATTTTCCCCCTGCAATGCCCGGATTTGTTAGCGCGATCGCGCGATCGCATAATCCAACAATACCAACGATGGTCGCAACTGTTGCGACTACTCCCTCTGTTTCGGGTGTTTCTGCACTAAGTAGACGCGTTCGCACAGGGTCTCATTATTAGTCGCTTAGAGGTATTTTGCATAAGTCCTATAGCTGTAAAATCCCTTTATTTCCCCGACTCCCCCACTCATAATCTCCCCAAATTCCCCTTGCGTTCGCACTTCCAACCTCGTTGCTGCCAATCTTGCATATTCACTTGAGTTAGTCTAGTCACATTTGAACATTTTGGTTGAATAAATTGACTTAAACCTGCCCAAAACAAACTGCGGGTTACATCCGCTCCCGTTTTCAACCAAGACTCACGATTACCAGGAATGCCTTTTTCCTCAACAATCCCAGGTTCTACCCAAATACCATGAGCACCTAAAAGAATTTGTCCTAACCATTTGGCTCTTGGTAAGTGAGTTGGAGAAGTAATAAGCATGACTTTATGCACTCCCAAACGGCGCAAAATTGGAATACCATAATAAAAATTTTCAAAGGTGGAATCGGCACAATGTTCTAACCAAACATTTTGAAATGGTGCTACTTCTCGTTGAAAAATCTGCCAAATACAAGGGTCTTGAGAACCGCGAGAAATTAAAATCGGCGTTTCTGGAGATTTTTTTGCTTCTTGGGCAACATAAATTTCTCTAGTAATGCTGCCACCAAGTACAAAAAAGCCATCTACAGGCTTGGATAATGCATTAAGTAAGGTTATGGTGTTAAAAATCAGCCAAAAGCCAAGAATAAGGCACAGACCCAAAGCTAATTTTTGTAACAATTGCCACCTTTTAAGTGATTTTATTTTATTATAAATTGATATTTTTTTTGTAAAAATACGTCTCATGGCACACGCACTTCAAAGCTAATTTGGATTTTGTCCTACAGACATACACTTAACCAGAAGCAAGTGCTATCTTATTAAAAGTAATTGAGGTGAGAGGACGACACACAGTCTTTGTGTCAACAATTTAAGATTAACCTTCCGGAAAGAGATGACAAACGGAAGGATAATTGTTAAAAAGTAACGCAGTGCAACCGGCGAATTTCAAGGGCAAAAACATGAAGAAATTGTAGCTTTAAATAAAGCAGAAATACCGATAAATTTCTGGTAAATCTCCGAGAAAGCTAGATTGCTAAACTGTCAATAACACAATTATTCATTTATTATATACATGAACCAATCTGCGAAACGTTCCTCGCCGCTCCAAGTAGCCTTGATTGGTGGAGCGATCGCCACAACAGCAACTTTGTCTGTGTTCGGTCAAGCGTGGTGTCGCTCCGTCCGCGCCGCCTTACAGGATAGCCCAAAAGCGATCGTTGACCAAGTGTGGCAACTAGTAAATCGTGAATATGTTGATGGTAAATTTAATCAACAAGATTGGCAAGCAACCAGACAAAGCCTTTTAAGTAAAAATTATTCTTCTCGTGATGAAGCTTACACAGCCATCCGGGAAGCTTTAAAAAAATTGGGCGATCCTTACACTCGGTTCATGGACCCGAAACAGTATGATGCCCTAACCAGCCAAACATCTGGCGAAGTCTCTGGAATAGGCATTCGGATGGAACTGAATGAAAAAACCAAGCGACTCACCGTTGTGGAAGCTATAGAAAATTCGCCAGCACTCAAAGCAGGTGTCAAAGCCGGCGATGAGATTGTCGCAATTGACGGCAAACCGATACATGACGTGAAAGTAGAAGATGCCTCTAAGCTGATTCGCGGCAAAGCTGGTACTCCAATAGTATTGCGGCTTGCACGTCAAGGACGACCAGAAATGGATGTCAAGCTGACACGAGCCACCATTGAAGTGCCAACGGTGAAATACACCCTGAAGCAAGAAGGCTCGCGACGTGTTGGTTATATCAGATTGCGGGAGTTCAGCGCTCACGCAGCCGACCAAATGCGACGAGCAATTCGCGATTTAAACGGTCAGCAAGTTGATAGTTACGTCTTAGATTTGCGCGGAAATCCCGGTGGTTTGTTGACTGCAAGCATTGAAATTGCTCGGATGTGGATAGATAATGGCGGGATTGTTAAGACAGTAGACCGCGTGGGAGGAACTGAACTGAGCAAGGCAAATAACACTGCCATTACAAAACGTCCCTTGGCGGTACTGATAGATAATAATTCAGCCAGTGCTAGTGAAATCCTCACAGGCGCACTCAAGGATAATAAGCGAGCGGTAGTTGTTGGTAGTCAAAGCTTTGGTAAAGCCTTAGTACAGTCGGTGCATGAATTGCCAGACGGTTCCGGCGTAGCCATCACCATTGCCCATTATTTCACCCCTGCTGGAACAGACATTAACCATAAAGGTATTAGCCCTGATATCAAGATAGATTTGTCAGAGGCGCAAGAGCGTCAGTTGGCGATTAATCCAAATTTGGTGGCAACTCAAAACGATCCGCAATATGCGCGGGCGATCGCTGCTTTATCCAGCAGAAACTTCGCCCAACCCAACTTAAATCAACGGTCAAAACCCTTGAGCGTTCGCGCCTCAGATTTGAAATTGTAAAATTAGACAAGCAGATGATACTACGGATTTACGATTTTGGACTGGGAATAATAATAATTAACCCCACCCCCAAAATCATAAATCCATGAATCATCAGCCACTTGACTTCACCACCACCAACACTTTTTTCCCTCATGTGTCGGTAGTAGTGCCTATATATAATGGGGAAAAAGACTTACCAGATTTAATTTCTTGTCTGTTAGCGCAAACTTACCCAAAACATCAGGTTGAGTATTTGCTGGTAGACAATAACAGTAGCGATCGCACGCTAACTTTTATCGAAACTGCTGCCGAACATTGCCCAATTACAATTCGTCCTTTAAGGGAAAAGCAAATACAAAGCTCTTACGCTGCCCGCAATACAGGCATTCGCGCTGCGATGAGTGAAATAATTGCCTTTACTGATGCTGATTGCCGTCCGCAACATCAATGGTTAGAAGCATTAGTAGAGCCTTTTGTCAACCAAGATGTGACAATTGTCGCCGGAGAAATTGCGGCGTTACCAGGCAAAACGCTTCTAGAACAATACGCCGATCGCCAAGATACCTTATCACAAAAGCACACCCTCGCCCATAAATTTTGTCCATACGGTCAAACCGCTAATTTAGCAATTCGACGCATCGCATTTGAAAAAGCAGGTTTGTTCCGTCCTTATCTAACTACTGGTGGTGATGCTGACATGTGTTGGCGAATTCTCAAAGAAAACATCGGGCGTTTAGAATTTTCACCAAGAGCGATCGTCCAGCATCGCCACCGCGCTACACTCAAAGAACTAGAAAGTCAATGGCGGCGCTATGGACGCTCAAATCGCTATTTACACGAATTGCACGGTATTGAGTTGATGAAACCAACCACAGCCAAGGAATACGGCTATCTGTTGCTGCGTTGGTTGTTGAAAGAAGTACCAAAAAATAGCTGCAAAGCGATCGCCCGTAAAGCCAGCCTTGTAGACTTGTTAAGTACACCCATTGGTCTATTCACCGGCATAGCGCGTTACTCTGGGCAAAAAGATGCCCAATTGCCAGAAAAAGCCAAAATCATTGATTGGTTCTAGGAATTTGGGATTTTGGATTCTGGATTGGCAATAATTTTCCTAGCAATGCCCAATGACGGCAGGTGCTACAACGCGAGGAACCTCCTTCACTCATTAGGGATTCATGGTTCATGGGTTCATGGGTTCATGGGAAAGAATTTGGATTCGGGAATTGTGACCTCCCCCCAAATAAAACCACTTACGCATAGGGGGCTTTAAACCCTTATTGGGGAAAAGAATCATATAAAAATTTCTGCGTATCTAATTCAACATTTCCCCATTCCCCATTCCCCATTCCCCATTCCCCATTCCCCATTCCCCATTCCCCATTCCCTAGTCCCCAATTTCCGCTAAATTTAATAAAAGTAGTGTCAAGGAAACTTTAGATGTCAGCACAACTGTTACTGGTGGATGATGAACCGGGATTGCGTGAAGCCGTCAAGGATTATTTGCAAGAAAGCGGTTTCAGTGTTCAAGTTGCCAGTAACGCCCGCGAGGGGTGGGACTTGATGCAGCAAAGCATACCTGATTTAGTGATTTCCGACATCATGATGCCTCAGGTAGATGGCTATCAGTTCCTAAAGCAACTGCGAGAAGACCCCCGCTTTAAAACCCTGCCGGTGGTCTTTTTAACGGCAAAAGGAATGACAACCGATCGCATTCAAGGTTATCAAGCTGGTGTTGATGCTTATCTACCCAAGCCTTTCGATCCGGATGAATTAGTCGCAATTATCGAAAACTTACTTATCCGTCGCACTGCCAAGCCTCATGCTACAGGTGAAGAGGGAGAAACCTTTGATATTGCTGAACTTGCGAATCAGATTGCCCAAATTAAGGCGCTGTTAACACAAAAAAGTGCGATCGCTCAATCTCCAGCCCCTTTTGCTATCGATTTGACCCCCAGAGAACAAAGTGTTTTAAATTTGGTCGCTGAAGGGCTAATGAATAAAGAAATTGCCCGTCGTTTGGAAACCAGCGTCCGCAACGTGGAAAAGTACGTCAGCCGTTTGTTTAGTAAAACTGGTACTAACAGCCGTACTGAATTAGTTCGTTTTGCTTTAGAACACGGTCTTGCTAAGTAGTCATTAGTCATTAGTTTTGGACAAAAGACAAATGACAACTGACTCTTGACTCTTGTCTGGAGGGGTATCTTTGTTTGGTTGAGAATAATAAATCGGTTGAATGCACCCGGTTGAATTTGCAATGCTTGCTATGTCAGTAAACAGCTACGTAATACTTAGGCAAAACATACACTCAAGGTAATGTCCTAAACTCTAGATAACCGATATCTAATGGCAACGTTACTAGTACCGCTTCTTTTTCCCTTCTTCTGTCAAAGACGCACTCCCGTTCGTGGAATTTGCTCATTCAAAATTTCAAAACCTTGTATTTCAAGCTTTTTGGCTTTTTTGAATGGTAGCTTTATTTCCCCCGCCCTGTACTAGGTTAGACTTCGTTTATTTAGTAGGAGTAATCTGGTTTGAAAAATTAAGAGCGAAAAATACATCTTCAAAAACCCTAAATAACTTCACCTCTTGTGGGTATAAAGGCATAGTAAGCACCCAATTTTAACCGTAGTGTAGTCCTGTAAGGGCTACTATAAATGCGATGGTGACTTCACCTTAAAAGCCTGATGAAATCCGCTTCCAAATAGAGTGTACTAAGTTTTTGTTCCCCTGATGGTCAGTTTAAAGAAGTCAACTCCGAAGTGAGTGAAAATAGGCAAATGGTTAAACTTCAAAAAATTCACCATTTTCTGCCCGATATAGGATTTGCTACTACTTAAATAAAATAAACACTCTGAGTACTGAGACTATGCAATAGTCTCAGTAGAGTTTCGCAATCGCATCAGCTGACGACGCATTTGTGGTGAGGCTTTAAGCTCAGAAACCTCCTGTGCCTTGACAGACGCGTGCAGGGTTTCAAGAAACTCGTCAGACCCTTCTGTTAAAGCTTCTAGCAGCACTTGCAACAGTTCATCGCGATCGCTTAATATACTCTTCTCTTCAATCATTCGGAATTTGAGATGAATTTCGCACTCATAAACACTTACATCGATGTTATTTACTTGACATGGCAATGCTTTGGAGTTCATAGTGTTTAGGATTCCTTTACTTGGTGGTCGTCATGGTTGGCAGCTAAATTTCCGGCAAAAATTCTTTTTAGATATTTTTTTGAATCCAAAGTGCTTGAATTAAGAATTTGTCTTCATTCATAACATTTGTATTCCATTCCACTCTCCTTTGGTTTGTTTCTAGCTAGACTTTCGGTGTCTAGATTTTCGCCACTACTGCCCCATCTGCGCTTTATAGTAAGCCATAACTATTATTCAGTTTTTAAGATCCTATACAATAAAGTTTCTGTAAGAAGTTGCCTGACCTTTTTAAAGGTTTTTACATCAACTTTATCTTACCGTCAAGAATAGTTCGACTTGTTACTAGAAAACTAGTGGTTACACTTACGGAAAAAGCTGGTGTTTTTTCGATTTGATTAGAGCCTGAGGCGGTTATAGCATAATTCAGTAAAATTACTTGATGTGCGCTTTTTTCATGAGAAATTAAATGAGGCATTTATGAGAAAAATTATTAGAGATAAAATTTTTTTCGGGATGACATAGACACCAATCAAATTATTCTGTCTTAAGTACCTCACTGTGGCATCAGAAAGCGGCTGACGAGCATCAAAAGCGGCATAAATCCTTTTAACTTTGATTAGCAGACCGCTACGGCAAATTTGGGGTTCCCCAGACATGAATGAGGAATAAAATTTATTTTCCTCTTTACTCACGTACATCTGTTCTTGATTTTATGAGTCTGTTTTTTATTCAGCTTTCAGCCTTGACTTTTGTTTGCTATTATGCATAACGTGGCATCAAAAAATGCTAGAACAAGAATGATTTTTGCGCTTTGCGACGTTTATAGGCATGATTACCACCCCTAAGAAAATAAGGGTCCTAATCAGATGATAATCTGAGAAGCATTCAACAGAAGGAAGAGCGTCTACAATAATTTCAGTGTAATCAACCAAAATCTTACACCGTTTTATGGATAACCCGATGCTGCTCAAGTCAACAACCCGGCATATACGCATTTTTGCCGGAGAAATTGACTCTCATGGCGAACTGGTTCCTAGTAATCAGGTCTTAACGTTAGATGTAGACCCAGACAACGAATTTAACTGGAACGAAGATGCGCTGCAAAAAATTTATCACAAGTTTGATGAACTGGTCGAAGGATCTAGTACAGCAGACCTGACAGACTACAACTTGCGACGCATAGGGTCAGATTTGGAGCATTATATGCGATCGCTTCTACAAAAAGGCGAAATCAGCTACAATCTCACTGCCCGCGTCACTAACTACAGCATGGGTCTTCCCCAAGTCGCAACACCACAATAAGGAGGGGACGCTTGGACTAAGGAGCAGGGACTAAGGAGTAGGGAGCTTTCTGAAAATGAAGAATTAATTGTTTTCCCTTTTGCCTTTCCCCTCTTCTAGTTCCAACTGAAGCGTGCCCAATGCCCATTGCCCGGTTTTATGTAATGACTAAATTTTTGACAAGCAGGCTCATCTTTATGCCTGCTCTTATTTTGTCACTGTTACTCAACTTTCCCGCACTAGCTGCCGAACTTGTAGGACGTGCAGTTTTACCAGCCGATACTTTTGCTCCTGGTTCAACCACAGGTCAATTCAAAAAGACGAATCGCACCACTCCTTTTATCAATGCACAACCCGTGCAGGGATTTTCCGCTGTCATCCCAGGATCATTTGCCGGCACTTATTTAGTAATTTCCGATAACGGTTTCGGTTCAAAAGCGAATTCACCTGACAACGTACTGCGTATTTACGCATTAGAACCGGACTTTACCACGGGTCAAGTTTTCCCAGTTAATTTCCAAACTGGTGAAAGACTTAAAAGCTTTAACCGCGAAAGTTTTCTACAATTAAATGACAAAAGGCAGAAAGCTAACTTCCCCATAATCGCTTCACAGAAAGTTTATCCAGGTAGTAACATTCCCGTCAGTCGCGAAATAGCCAAAAATCGTTTGCTGACAGGAGCCGATTTTGATACAGAATCCTTCCGTCAAGTCAGTGATGGCACTTTCTGGGTGGGAGATGAGTTTGGTCCGTTTTTACTACACCTAGGACAAAATGGTGAATTGCTGGATTCTCCGATTCCCTTGCCGAACTTAAGAGCGATCGGTAAGTTAAATTTTGTCAAATCTCCAGATAATCCAGAATTCGCCAATTTGCCTGATGATACTGCCCGAATTGCTGCTGCCAATATTGGCGGTTCTAAGGGGTTTGAAGGCTTGGCACTTAACAGCAGCGGCACAAAGCTTTACGCGATGCTAGAAGGGGCATTAAAGGATGATATTGTGCGACCCAGCACTTCCCCAGAGCGATCGCGCTTGTTAATTAATGAATTTGATTTGGCAACTAAACAATACACAGGTAAAGTTTTTTCCTATAAGTTAGAAAACCCTAGTTACGCAATTGGTGATTTAACTGCGATTAACGACAACGAATTTATTGTCATCGAGCGCGACAATAACCAAGGCGACCCTAATAATCCAGCTTTTAAAACACCTGCTCAATTCAAACGCCTTTATAAAATTAATATCACAAATCTAGATAAACAGGGTTTTCTTAAAAAAGAAGTATTAGTAGATTTGCTGAAAATATCCGATCCAAAAGGTATTGCTATAAACCTTAGCAAAAACAGTATATTTACATTTCCTTTTGTAACAATCGAAAACGTTTTGCCTATAGATGCGAGAACATTGCTGGTGATCAACGATAACAATTATGCTGATACCATTGGTCGTTATCCAGGGCAAGCCGATAATACTGAATTTATCAAAATTAGGCTAGATAAACCCTTAAATTTAGTTAAAAGCTAATTAAAGACGCTTGGACAGGTCTTTTCAAGCGTCCAAGCGTCCCCAATCCCCAGTTCCCAGTTTAATCAACAAATTTGTGGAAAGAATACAACTATTTCTTTCAAATAAATTATCTCTAGTTTTATTGTGATAAAAGTTACTTAACAATACTGATAAACTATCTTGACAAGATTTACACATAATTTTCACAGATAATATTCATGTTGGACAATCTATTTTCTTATTTTCTAGCCTTGAGCACAATATTTTTATCTTCAACAGAATGTTATTAATTTTGATTACAGTTTGATGGAATTCAATGTGCCAATCTGCTAGGCGCAAGTAGTGTAAATGGTAATAAACCCAATTTTTGAGCGTCGCATCCGGACTTATTGCCATGAACATGAAGCCAGTAGCAATTAGTGCCTAACAACTCGTTATCTTTAGGCTTAATTAAGGTTAATTTATGTCAACCTACTTATAAACTATAAAAATACCAGCATTATCAAGGAGGGGTAAAGGGGAAAGGAAAAAAGGGAAAATAAAAGAGAGATTAGGGTTTAAGACCCCCGCTTTTTGCCCTTTTAACCATCGCTCTTGTCGCAATCCCCATGAACAAGAGGGGGAAGGGTAAAGGAAAAAAGGGAAAATGTTGAAATATTTTCACTTTTCATTCGACTGATTTTAAATGACTCCACCCCATGAACCCATGAACCCATGAACCCCTTTAACATGAGTCCCCTCTTGTTGATGTGCATCTTGCTGATGAGATAATTCATTAAAAGCAAACTGCATGTTCTGGTGGGGTTATGATTTGGTAACAGGTCTGGAGTAATCGATGCTTTAGTGACAAAGAGTAACAGAGCAGAGAAGCTATGATCGGGCTGTAGGGTTTACTTAGGAGTATGTTAGTTGGGAAAATTGATAAAGTTGATAAATAAGTATTAGCACCTGCTGACTGCCGCGTGGGCATTCCGATGATTCATTCATTGGATAAATCAAGTTAAAACATGAGCGGACTGCCGCTGTCACTGCTGTTGTGTGGAAATTGCTAATCGCTGATCGGTGCGAAAATTATGGAAAATGACGCGGCAAGGCTGTATTGCCCAAATGAACTTTGTCAGACGCCCAACCCCTTAACTCACAAGTTTTGTCAGCAATGCCGCACACCCTTACCGAAGCGTTACCTGTGGGTGGTGAGAGATGGGGAAAGTGTGGGTAATGCCGGAGAAATATTAGCCGATCGCTATTTACTCATCAGTCAATCAGTTCTTTTAGATACTAAACCCGGTTTAGCACATGAAGCTCCAGGGTCAGAAAATTTACAGTTAATCAGACCTTATCTGCGGCTAATTCCCTACCGCTTACACGTTCCGCAGGTATATAAAGTGCTACAGCTACCTGACATGTCGGAAGCGCGAGAAATATTACTTTTAGAAAAACCGCCACTCTTCACCAATAGCAGCACCAACCAAGTACAACTATACAACGATTTAATTACTGCTTGGAGTCATGCCACATCAATGCGGCAACTCAATTGGCTGTGGCAAATCGCTCAACTTTGGCAACCTCTAGCGAGTGAGGGTGTCGTCTCTAGCTTACTCGATCCTAATTTATTACGGGTAGAAGGATCGTTAGTGCGTTTGTTGGAATTGCGTGTAGATTTAACAACACCAGAGCTACCTGAATTGGGTGAATTTTGGCAGCAATTATGCCTTGAGGCAAAAAGTGCGATCGCTCCTTTGGTAAATGAAATTTGTCGTTCTTTGATTCAAGGAAAAATAAACTCCTCTGAATATTTAATAGAAGTTTTAGATCAAGGACTGGCAGACGTAGGCAAAACACAAACACCTACGATTAAGATTATCACCAAAACCGAAACAGGTCCCAGCCGCCAACGCAACGAAGATGCATGTTATCCTCCGGCAGGAACTCTTTTAAGCAAACCCCCTAACTCCACAGCTTTAGCTATTGTTTGTGATGGTATTGGCGGACACGAAGGTGGTAATGTCGCATCACATTTAGCAATTGAAACGATTCAGCAGCAAGTACAGCACCTCACCAAACTTCCGAACGACCACATGGTAGCGGCAAATCTGCTGACAGACTTAGAAAACGCAGCAGCCCTTGCCAACGATCAAATTAGTCAGCGCAATGACAGCGAAAATCGCCAAGGGCGTCAGCGCATGGGTACAACTCTGGTGATGGGGTTGCCTATTGCCCATGAAATGTATATTACCCACGTTGGTGACAGCCGCGCCTACTGGATTACACGCCACGGCTGTTATCAAGTTACCGTTGATGATGATGTCGCCTCCCGTGAAGTGCGGCTAGGCTATGCTATTTACCGTGAGGCTGTGCAACAAAGTTCCTCTGGTTCTTTGGTGCAAGCTTTAGGAATGAGTCCCAGTGTTTCATTGCATCCCACAGCACAGCGGTTTATCCTGGACGAAGATTCGATTTTCCTGCTGTGTTCTGATGGTTTAAGCGACTTTGACCGAGTTGATGAATACTGGGAAACAGAAATCTTGCCGATTCTCGCTGGTGAAACAGATGTTGTCAATGTCGCTAATCGATTGATAGAAATTGCTAACACGAAAAATGGACACGATAACGTAACCATAGCTTTAGTACATTGTCAAGTCAAATACTCGGAACCAAAGTCAAACTTGACAGTAGTCATTCCTGAACCTTCCCCAATTAAAGCTTCTGATTACGCAGCCACAATACTTCAAAACACTCCCTTAAACAGTCCCAATCAAAAAACGCAAATTCCCGATCATAAGCCAGTGACACCCTTAAAAGTGCCGTTACAGTTGGGAATTCTCTTATTATTGGCTACGGGAGCCGGCTTTTTGGGCTACTTGGCGAAGCAATGGGCAGGGGGTACAAATATTGGCATTCCTCCAACTCAGGTGGAAGGCACAAATCCGAGTGTTGTCACTGTACCTGAGAAACAACTATCGCTTTTTAATTTAGATATTGGTTCTGAGATTACCAGCGATAGAGAAATAACTCTAAGTAAAAATAAATCTGCCCCAAATTTAGGAATCACAGCACCAGCAGGTAGTGTTTTGCAAGTTAGGGAGAAACCAATTCCTGAACAGCAAGACCCGATAGTGCATCTGCGAGTCTGTTCAGTAGGTAACACGACTCAACTGAATAATAACACTGCACAAACAGTAAAAAAATTCTCTAACACCAAATCCTCCACCACCGCTTCTAAACCTTTGGTAAAAAGGGGGGAAGACGGATGGATTCAATTATCGCAACTTGAGCGCTCAAATCCCTTGATTTCCCCACCGGGACAATCCGGTAAATGTCAAGCTGATAATGAAACTGTTAAGCAACCTGTGGTTCCGTCGAAACCTGCACCCTCACCTGACGATGATGTTCTACCTCAAAGGTGACATCAACTAACTAAAAGAATCGATAAGCTAAAAAAAACCTAAAATAATAAAGGTAAGAATCAGCAAGGCAGAAATTTTTGCCTTGTAATATGATTGTTGGAAATTATTTGATTAAACCTTTTAGTTTAATGAATTCATGCCATCCCTGAACCTGGCGATCGCGCGTCTCAATATCGGCATCGACAACTTCGCCATTTGGGTGGTTAACGCGCCCTATCCTAGTGGTTATGCTCACCATGACTGTGTATGGTCTCCACACCTAACTCAAGCATGGATTGACTGGCAGGAAATGTTTGCTGGTCACGATCGCTTGGATCTTCCTCCCGGTTCAACCCCAAAACCTACCAATCCACTGACTATGGACTTGGTTTCACCCCCGAATGGTCAGACCCCTGGTCCTTACACTAGTCGTCTGATGCAATACTTGGGAATAAGCTTGTGGCGTTGGGTATTTGACAAAGATATTCTCGGTAGTCTAGAACGCAGTCAAGGCATGGCTATGGGTGAGCAGATACCTTTGCGCTTGCGATTAGAAATTCGCGACCCAGACCTCATTGCCCTACCTTGGGAAATTATGCAGCGGGAAGCTGGTCAACCAGCAATTTCACTTAGCAAACAAGTATTATTTAGTCGAACCACCACAGAAGTAGATCCTCTGCCGTATTTGCAAACAAATCCAGCTTTAAATATTCTGCTGGTTTTAGGATATGACGATAAACTCCAGCTGGAAAAAGAAGCGGCTATTCTCAAAAAAACTCTGTGCGATAGTCCTGTAGTCGGTAATCATTCTCAAGGATATGCGCCATGTACGGTGACAACACTTTTGCAACCAACTCGACAAGAGTTGATTCAAGAGTTAGAAAGCAGAGAATATAATGTTTTATTTTATGCTGGTCATGGTCGTCCAGCACCAGATGGCGGATTACTGTTTTTGCAACCGGGTATGACGCTCAATGGTATAGAATTAGCGCAAGTATTGACTCGGAATAACGTCAATTTGGCGGTTTTTAATGCCTGTTGGGGAGCACAACCATCTGCTATGAATCGTCAAGCTATACCCTCTAGTAGTTTGGCAGAAGTACTGATTCGTCATGGTGTGCCGGCAGTTTTGGCAATGCGGGATCAAATTCGCGATGATGAAAGTCTAAGTTTTATTCAAGCTTTTGCCCAAGCTTTGCGAAAGCGTTTACCAATTGATGAAGCTGTAGCAGAAGCAAGGCAACATTTATTAACAATTTATAAGTTCAATCAACCCGCTTGGACTTTACCAGTTCTCTATTTACATCCCGATTTTAATGGCAAACTGATTAAGAGCTTTGGTGAAGAAATTACCGAGTTGCCGGAAACTGCTATCCCCAGTATAACTTCGTCAGTTCCCACTGCTTGTTTGCGATCGCAAACAGGAGGTGTAACCTGGTTTTTACGAAGTGGTGTTACCCGTATTGGTCGCACAAAAGACAATCATATTGTAATTCCAGGAGAATCTGTTACTAGAGAAGGTCACGCCGAAATCTTATGCCGGAATAATCTCAGCGGCACCACTCCCATCCGAACTTATTCCCTCCGAGATTTGTCCACTTACGGAACTTGGTTTTTGGCTTTCAACGGTTGGCAACAAATCCTCCGCGAGGAAGTACCCTTAAAATCGGGAATGCAGTTAAGGTTTGGTAGTCCGAAAGCTGAAATATGGCAGTTTCTTATTGAAGATTCTTAAAACTGGGGACTCTTGACTCTTTACTGGAACAAGAATTATTACCTTTTTCCCAATTCCCAATAACAAAAAAATAGAATTTTTGCAACTATAACCTATCTGAAAAAAACCAGATATCACTCTCAAATAAATCAAATTTATTTTACGGAAATCAGATTCTTCCAGCTGTAGCTGTCAATATTGCTAAATAATCAATCGGGAGACGACAAATGGCTAAAAATATAAACCATAAAGAAACTTTCCATCCCTTACCCTGTCAATTCGATTTAGAATTGTTGTCAGCTCTGTTGGAACCTGAAGATGCTACTTATCCCTGGAATCCCGCTGACGAAGAGTCGGAAATCTATTTTCGAGAACTAGAAGAGCAGTTCGCTCAAGATTTAACAGATGAAGAACTAACAACTCATTCGCAAGCTTTTTATGGAAAACTTGACGCACTTTGGTTAGAAATTTCTGAATGCCCGCACGACAAGTGTAATACAAATAATGTTACTTTAGCTAATCTTCAAAAAACTTTACATTCGGCTTTTGCTGCCAGTGTACCCCAAAGTTGGCTAAATGCGATCGCCCAAAAAGCTTCAGAAATTTTAAACACCAGCCGAGCAATAGGCGATCAATTATTAGTTGAGTGTGTTCAGACTGTACTACCAAGCTGGGAAACAGAAGACCTTTTAGTTCTAGCACGTCCTTACGGTTATGCCATGCGAGGCTTGGAACCGCAAAACGCAGAATCTACAATGACTGACATCAACAATCGAGACTGGACAGCTTTATCTCAAATTGAACAAGCAAAAGTTAGTTTAGCGATCGCTCACTATGCCTTCACCCAATTAGATAATTTTCAATCAGAAACCTAAATTGAGAATTCTATACATCTGGGTTGATTTCTTTGATGTGGCAAAGCAGCAGAGCAAGTGCAAATAGCATTTGGTTAGTCTTGGCACTTTATGGAAAAGAGACTTGCCACAAAAAACCTTTTAACTGGTTAATAAACAGATGCTGGTTTTATTTCACAAATGCACTTATTTAACTTTTCCTTCTTACCTATAGCGATAACGTTGTCTGGGACGTTGCTTGTGTCTTGCAATTGCCTGACGCTTTTCTTTGTCTAATGGTGTCTCAAAGTGACACTTATTTCGCATATCTGGAAAAATTCCGGCTTGAGAAACTTCCCACTTAAATCGGGAGCAAAGCTGATTCAATTCCTTCGTTTTCTCCTAAGACTACTTGGGTCATCTTATATGTAAATCAATCGTTACAAGTTATAGAACAAATAAAATATTCAAATTGAGTTTTGAGAGCTGGATAAATCAATTTGTCAAGTTATCAAATTCTCCTAAAATTACTTCACCTTGTTGGCAAAGTTCCTCATGAAATTGACCGTTACTTGCTAGTACAGCACCCCACTGATTAATATCACCTGTGTTATATTGTAATGGCGTACCGTCGAAGTGAGTGTACTTTCCACCAGCTTCTGTGAGAATCAATTCTGGGGCTGCTATGTCCCAATCTTTTGGCGCAGATTTTCCCGAAAGGGAGATATAAACATCTGCCTTTTGTTCAACAATCGTAGCAATTTTGCAACCGACACTCCCGATAGCTTTTTGATTAGCAAAGGGCAGTTTTTCTAGCAGATAATCTAATCTTTCGTTGCGGTGACTCCGACTGACAACTACAGTTAAATCTTGGATGTTTTCCCGTGATGAAACCTGTATTTTTTGACTTTGGCGTTGGCGTAGCCTCTCAGAATGAGAATCGCGTGTTTCTACAAATGCACCACCACCTTTTATTGCATAATACAATTTTTCGGCTTCCGGCACAGCTACCACCGCTAAAATTGGGCGTTTTTCTTTCACCAAAGCGATGTGAACCGCATATTCACCAGTTTTTTGGATAAAATCTCGCGTACCATCTAAAGGATCAATTATCCATACTAATTCTTGACTCAGCGCTCCTTGAACTTTATAAGTTTCTTCGCTAATATAACCAAAATCTTCATTACCCAAACTCCCTTGTAGCTTCTCTAAAATGTATTGACTCACAGCTACATCTGCAACAGTTACAGGCTCATTTTGCTTATATTGCACTTCTAAATCGAAATCTTTGACAGTTCCGTGGTAATAAGATTGTAGTATATCTGCTGCCCCCCAACCAACAGAACAAGCGATCGCTAATATTTCTTGTATGTCTTTCATTTATTTCTCTTTTCCGATCACGTAAAATACACGATTCTTAACTTCATCGCACTCAACACTGTGAATTCATCCAGCGACGTGTTCCAAAAAATTGACACGAATAAGCAGCGATATTAGCCGCCTGTGCAAGTGCATCGGGAAAACTTTCTCGTAAAATATAATTACAGAAAGCACCGTGAAAAATATCTCCGGCTCCTAGTGTATCTTTTGGTTCAATCTTTGGT
>NZ_JAOWRF010000093.1 GCF_025753815.1 Plectonema radiosum NIES-515
CTGTCCCCCACTTCCCCTTATCTTCAAGCAAAAGCGCCATCAATTCGCGGTAAACTGGCTCTGTTGAGTCTCTCAGGTCAAACTGTAAGTCTTTGCTAGCTACAGCTAAATCACCGCGAATGGTTTGCAGAGTAGCGATCGCTTGTCTGTATGATGAAATTGCTTCCTTAAGAAAGCCGCTTTTTTTGTTAATCCTTCCTGCTAAGACTTGAGCACGATAAAGACTATCTGCGGCATTGACTTGTTGAGCGGCAAATGCAGAACTTTGTGCAAGTTGCATTGCTTTAACAAAATCACCCGATGAGAAGTAAATTTCTCCTAAAGCTGTCAGAGCAAAAGATTCAGCCCGTTGATCGCCAATATTTCTCGCATATGCGATCGCTTTCGAGAGATTTTCAATTTTCGCTGTATCTTCGAGATTTTGCGCTAAATTAATCAAGGCATAAATTTTAGCACGAGAATCTGGTTCTTTATCTAAAATCAGCATTGCCTGCTGTCGATATTTCTTACTAATCTCGTGTTGTGAAGATTCACCCATATCCAACAAACGAGCCAAATTCAATAATGCTTTGACTTGCAGCATTTCCCCTACTGCTTGACTTGACTGCAAACAATTCTCATAATACTTAGTTGCTGCAAGTTTATTTTCCTTTGCCAAATTTAACAAACGTGTTTCTTCTTTCTCATCTCCCTCCCGTTTGGCAGAATTGCTTTGCTTCATATAGCGTTGATAGCGACTTTTGAAAACATTACCTAAGTTATTCGCAGCAATGGTGATTAGTTTGGGGTCGTTTAATTTTGTCGCTAATTCTAAACTAGCTTTTTGGGATGCGATCGCTTCTTCAAAGTCTCCCAATGCTAAGTATGCATTACCCAATGCTCCACGAGCTGCGGCTTCTGTGCTTGCGTCTTGATTTTTCTGTGTCAGTTCTATTGCCGTTTTCAGTATCGGTAGGGCAATGCGAGACTGTCCGAGGGCATTATAAGCTTGTCCCTGTTCCGTCAATACCTGTGCTAGCAAACGATTGGATTGTTTATCGTTTTGGGAGCGATAAATTTTTGCCGCTTTTTCCCAACTTGCGATCGCTTCTCCCATACTACCAATTTGGCGATAGGCAGAACCCAAATTTGTATGCAGAGTTGCTCTGGTTTTATTATCTGATGTCTGGGTTAAAGCATCAGTCCACAGTTTGATTGCTTCTCGATATTGCCCAGATGAATATTGAGCGATCGCACTCGATTGCCGATCTATTTTGCCAGATACTGAAGGTGGCATTGCCTGTACAATTTGCCAAGGAGTGAATATTTCCAACCCCAAGCACATCAGACAACCAGTCAAAAATAAAATCCCAAAACTTTTGTGCTTAACATATTGTTTTATTTTTATCCACAGTTTATATTGGGATTTTTTCGGAAATTTATTCATTTCAATTTCATCCTTCACCTTTATCCTTTTTAGCTATTGGCAACAATTAAACTTTTTTAAAGTCTCTTCAGTCAAGGTGGAAACCAATGAAATATAATTCCGCTAAAATAATCCATCTCTTAAATATCCGTATTTATCCCAATACGCCGGCGTGTTAAGGATTTTTGGTACTGATTTTTTACCTGTAGAGACTTCGTCCGATCGCGTCTCTACCAAGAATTCTGCGCTTAACACGCCCGCGTATTGGTATTTATCCGGATTTCGATGAGAAACCTGACTTCTTAAATAAGTCGGGTTTCTGTTTTTTCAGGTTTCTAAGAGGATGTTTGAAAAGTTTTGTTATTAACTCAAACCTAACCCCCCTGCCCCCCTTCCCTACAAGGGAATGGGGGTTTCAAAGCCTCTCCCCCCGTGGGGGAGAGGAATGGAAGCGGGGTTTTTGGTATATTTTAGGACAGGGCAAACATCCTCTGAGAAGACTTGCTTGATTGATTTGTTTAATACTTTCCAAACATCCTCTAAAGCTTAGATAAATTTTCTGTTTATTTAGGATGATATTTCGGGCAAATTATCTTCACAAAAGTCTTGCATAAATACTGATTTCAATTGAGTGTAAATGTTGCCAAAATAAAAATATTTCTTTTCACAAAAAAGATTAATTTTATGAGGCAGACTCAAATGCCGAATAAAAGCAAACAAAGTAACTTCCTACCAATGGATTCTTTAAATGAAAACGCTCAAGAAACTCTCAACAGCCCTAGGATTAACCTGTTTGATGCTAGGAACTTTTATCAGCATTGGCACAACATCCAATAGAATGAAAGCTCATGCTTTCATCCCATTAGAAATTAGTTATGGCTCGATTGCTAATGCTCAACAATATGTCCCACCAAATCGTGGGAGTCGTCCCCAACGCACAGAAGGCAGCGGTGCTAGAGGATGTACAAATTCTATCCCAGCCTCCTTAAATTTACTGATTCCCAAAGACCACATCGCGAGAACAATCAATGCTCGTCCAACATTCCTCTGGCAAGTATCAGCAGCAACTTCTGCCCCAATGGTGTTTACTTTGACAGAAGCCCGTAGCAGACAGCCAATGTTTCAAAAGCGACTGAAAGCTGATAAAGCAGGAATTGTGCGCTTAGAACTGCCACAAGAAGCCCCAGAAATGGCAGTGGGTAAAGAATATCGCTGGACGGTGGCATTAGTTTGCAACGAAAAACGTCCTTCAGAAAATATTAATGCTCGTGCTTGGATTGAAAGGGTGGACAATACACCAGAGTTGACCAAAAAATTAGCAGCAGCATCGAGCGATCGCGATCGCGCTCTGATTTATGCGAAATCTGGTATGTGGTATGACGCTATGGCAATCCTCAACAAGCTTCAAACAACTAATCCTACAGAAAGAACACAGGCAATGGATTCATTTATTTCACTGTTGGAACAAGTGGGTTTAAATCAAGTAGCAACCGTTGAACGGCAACGTCGGACAAATTAAATTTTCTCATGTTTAAAGTTAAATTTAGCTATCCTGTGGCTGGTGCTGTCATGTTGACTATGCTTCAGTCCACAGGTTTTTTTGATGCTTTAACTAAATCTGCACCGCGTACAAGTTCCCAAGCTTTCGCTTCACAGTTTCGCGGTTATGCACCACCAGCAAATCGCAAGCGCATTCAACGCACCGATGGGGTTGGTTCAAGGGGATGTCCCAGTGGTTCGTTTGGTTCGCTGAATTTGTTAGCACCATTTGACCATATTGGCTTAACAATGTCAGCACGTCCGACCTTTTCTTGGTACGTATCAGCTGCCGGATCTACACCGATGCAGTTTGCTTTAGTGGAACCGGGAGTGTCTGTGCCAATTTTGGTGAAGCGCTTTCAGGTAAATAAACCCGGAATCATCCAACTAACACTGCCCCATGATACTAAAGAACTGACTACAGGTAAAAATTACCGTTGGACTGTATCTCTAGTATGCAATTCTGTGCGCCCTTCGGAAAATATTTACGTGCGGGGTTGGATTTCACGAGTCCCAAAGAGTGATTTAACAGGTGAACAGATGAGTCAGACACTCCTCGAACGTGGAACATTTTATGCCCAGTCTGGTATTTGGTATGATGCGATCGCTGCTATTTCTAAAGCCTACCTGCTAAACCCTCAAGACCCGTTAAATGCCAAATATCTCCGCGTTTTGTTAGAGCAGGTGGGTTTATCTCAAGTTGCAACTCGACAACTTGGATAAGAAAATCTATCAATAGTATTAGACATAGGAGTAAAAATTAATTATGCGTTGCCCGAACCCTTGTAGAGACGCGAAATTTCGCGTCTCTACATTCTTTTTTACCAGATGTCTATTAGACATCGACCGAATTTAAATGTGCATCAACCAAAACCCTTGTAGAGACGCGAAATTTCGCGTCTCTACAGCTTTTTTACCAGATGTCTATTGGATAACCTTAGATTATTAGCAAGATTTTTGTCAGTTGCTTGGGAACACTAGGAACAAGTGCGTTTTCAACCAAGTGGGAGAAGAAAATTAAATCACTCTAAAGGTAAAGGATAATAATCAATTTCTTTTTTATGTGCCTCTTAACCTTAGACCCTTTTGTTTTCCCCCTACTTATTCCCAGTATCACAAGCTACTAGCAATGAAATCTTTTCATACCATATTCAAAGGCTTTTCGGGCTGGATACCCTCTAAATTTGCTGATCCGTTAGGGGGAAAAATCAAAAAATTCGCATTAGTTTGGCATGGAGCTATAATTGTAGCTCCTAGTGTGGCAGTAAGTGCGATCGCTATCCGAATGCTTGGTTGGTTGCAACCTTTGGAGTTGGCAGCGTTGGATGCAAATTACCGTTTCCGTCCGACTGAGCCGGCTGACGACCGAATTGTGATTGTCGCGGTGGAAGAATCAGACCTGGCTTATTTGAAACAATGGCCCCTTTCTGATGCGATGCTGGCAAAGTTGCTGACTCAGATTCAGCAACATCAGCCGAAAGTTATTGGTTTGGATTTATACAGAAATTTACCGATTCCGCCTGGACATTCCGAATTGACTAAGGTATTTAAAACAACACCGCCAATTATTGGGATTCAAAAGGTTGTAGGCGATCGCTATAGTTCTGAGGTTCCCCCTTCACCTGTACTGGCAAAGTTGGGTCAAGTCGGTGCGAATGATATTGTTGTCGATCAAGATGGTGTGCTGCGTCGGGGAATGCTGTTTCCTATACCTGGGGAACCCCTACCCAGTTTAGGATTGGCGTTAGCGATGACTTATTTAAACGATAAAGAAATTACCCCAACCGCAGACAGCAAGGGCTACATGAAGTTGGGCAAAACTGTTTTCACCCCATTTGAGAAAAATGACGGCGGTTACGTTGGTGCAGATGCGGGTGGGTATCAGATATTGCTCAACTTCCGGGGTCCCGCTCGCAGTTTCACTTCCGTGTCTGTCAAAGACGTGTTAGAAAACCGGATACCAGCAAATTTCTTGCGCGATCGCATTGTTCTGGTTGGTGCCAAAGCCACTAGTTTAAATGACTCTTTTTACACACCTTATAGTCGTAGTTTTCTGAGTACGCCGGTACGGACATCTGGAGTCGAAATCCAAGCAAATATCGCAAGTCAGATTCTCAGTTCTGCGCTCCAAGGTCGTCCCTTTATCCAGGTTTGGAACAATACTTTAGAAAATTTCTGGATTTTCCTTTGGGCTTTATTAATTGCCAGTTTAGGTTGGAAATTAAGAAACACGAAAGCGCTGTTTTTCCTATTCCGGATAACAGGGTTGCTATTAGTAACTGTTGTCAGCGTCAGTATTTTAGGTTACGTCAGTTTTTTATTAGGCTGGTGGATTCCCGTAGTTCCCCCCATCCTCACACTGTTGGGTGCGACTATTGCCACTTCAAGTTATGTGTATGTAAGTAGACTGCGAGAACTCAACACTAAGTTAGAACAAACAGTGCAAGACTTAGAACAAGCGCTGCGTGAGTTGGAACACTCACAAATTAAACTTATACAAAGCGAGAAAATGTCTTCTCTAGGTCAGTTAGTATCAGGAGTTGCCCACGAAATCAACAATCCAGTAAATTTTATCTCTGGTAATATTAAATATTTACAAGATTATTACCAGGATTTAAGCAATCATTTGGAACTTTATCAACAAACCTTTCCCAATGCTGGAGATGAGATTGAAGAAGATGCAGAAGCGATAGATTTAGAATATCTTTTAGAAGACTTGCCAAAAATAGCTGTATCGATGGAGACAGGAATCAAACGGATTGAGGAGATTTGTATCTCGTTGCGGACATTTTCACGGGGTGATACTTCAAATAAAGTAGCTTATAACATTCATGAGGGTATTGATAGTACTTTATTAATATTAAAACACCGCATTAAAGGAAATAGCGATCGCCCAGAAATTAAAATTGTCAAAGAATATGCTTCTCTGCCAATGGTAAATTGCTATCCAGGACAGTTGAATCAAGTGTTTATGAATTTGATTGCGAATGCCATTGATGCGCTTGATGATTCTAAGGGAGAGCGATCGTATCAGGAAATTCAAGCTAATCCCCATCAAATTACGATTATTACCCAAGTTTTAGCAGATAAGAATAATTTAGCTATCCGAATCAAAGATAATGGACTGGGAATGTCATCAGAAGTAAAAGAAAAAATATTCCAGCATTTATTTACGACTAAAGCAGTAGGTAAAGGTACGGGTTTAGGTTTATCTATCAGCCGTCAAATTGTCGAAGAAACCCACGGTGGTAAATTAAATTGTATTTCTACTCCAGGAGAAGGAGCAGAATTTATTATAGAAATTCCCGTTATTGTGGTTGTTGATTGATATCAATAAATTGTCATAGTTAGTAATTTTATCGACAAATATCCACGCTGATAGCAATGAGACGCTTTTACCCGTACTCTCTATCTGGAACACTTCAAACAAAATGCCTTAAATGCATACAATCAGGTTTATGTCAATGCGCTCCAATAATTTTCTTATCTCCTTAGCCAGCGCCAATTATAACGATTCCATTCATAAATTCCTTGAATTTCGTATTCAGTACCGTTGCTGAAGCGGATGATGCAATTGGTGTATGTATCATCGCCATTGGCAATTTGATTTAGTTGAATTACTGTGCAGGGAAACCATTCGCGGCTACAGGGACCATTTTCTTGTACCCATTCCCATAAAGCATTGGAAATTTCAATGCGATCGCCTATCCTGAGTTTTAGTGCATCCTCAAAATAAGAATACTTTTCAAAATGATATGGCTCAACGCGATTTAGCCATTGCAAACCGTAGCGTTTGCGAACAAAATTTACTTTTCCAGAGTCCTTCTGTTGCAGCCAATCGTTAAGTAATTGTACTTTCCAAGTGCGGTTGTGTTGCTCTTGTGTTTTGACGAACTCTAAAAATGCTTCTAATTCCGCTGGTGTAAGTTCGTCTAAGGGATTGGCAACATCTGCAACACCAGCATAAGAGTTTTCCTGAATTTCTGAAATCACTTGCAGTAATATTTGTTTCTGCATATCAGTGAGAGGACAGCTGGCTGCATCACAACTATTAAAGGCTGCGTGCAAGGCTGCTTCAATCTCATCAGAACTCATAAGCTAATCGGCAATTGAGCGAATATGTTTCCTAATTATCACAAATATTAAATACAACTCTCCAACTTCCTTTGGAGTTAAATTCAAGGTAAGCTGAGTTTTAAAGTTATCTATTGTGAATTTCTTTACGGTGTTTTTTATGCGGTTGCGCTCATTCACGCTTGTTTTCATTTGCGGTGTCATCGGGGTTCTTTCGTGGGTGTTTACTCCGCCCGCTGTAGCGCTGACACAGATTAAACTATTTGATATTTCCTATCATGAGTGTCCACCAGAACTGGCAAAAGGAACTGTTACCAGTAGCGGTTCTAGAGTCGCTAACTGCTTTATTGTCACTGGTAAAGCTCAGAATGATACTAACAAAACAGTTTACGATGCAGATATTTTTGGGCGCATCTATGATGCTAACGGCGATTCGGTAATGCAAAATCGTACCCGTCTTGGTTCAATTGTGGAAATACCATCAGGCATCAGTGATTTTGACCTGAGAATTTCTGTACCGGCGAATCAGCCTACCCCATTGAAGCTGAAACAGTTTAAAGCTGCGGGATTTAGCGCTCAAGTCCGACGTTAACAGGTTGAAGTAGTCTGGGCTGGTTAGCCCAGACTGAAAATCTTTGACTTTAAAATGAGGCAGGCTGCAAACCTTGTGCCAAACTAACAAGACCACCACCCACAACCTGAAGCAGTATAATCGCTAACATGGGTGAAAAATCCATGCCGCCTAATGGAGGAATGATTGAGCGAAAAAGATTCAGATAGGGGTCGGTGATCTGACTCAAAGCAGAAAATGGTTGATTGTACCAGTTGACGTTGGGAAACCAAGTCAACAGAACCCTGATCAGTAGCAGGGCGCCATAAATCTGTACGAAAGTAGCCAGAGTAGTAACCAGTAAATTCATGGGTGTGTCCGTTTTCTGCTAGATGTCACGCATCGGTCTTAATATTGATTTTAATTGAGTCAGGGTCATGGTGTGTGCGGATTGTTTTAACAGATACCACTAGTGGTATCTCCACATTAGCTTTTTTAGGAGCGGCGCATTTACCCCTGTCTTCATCTCTAGAGGTTAGCGAAGCTCATCGCTGTGGGAGGCTTGATCGCTAATTGACTCAGTAGAGTTAGTATTCACATTTAAGAGCTGGTTGCGGACTTCATCAATTGTGGCATTGAGTTGGGCAATTTTATCTTCGAGCGATCGCCTTGCCGTTTCTATTTCCATACCTTCATTTTCTGCGGCTTTCATAGTACGCCGTTTCAAAATATTTGTTTTTTTAGCCTCTGCTGTTCCATTTGTCAGTTCCGACTCCTGTTCTATTAATTCGATATCGCGTCGTTGAGTAATCAGCGCACCCACGATGCCACCGACTACACTGCCGACAATTGCTCCTGCAAAAAAACCACTCGCAAAACCATCACGCTGACTCATATCTTTACCGCCTTGATGAAACGCTTTGCATCTCCCAACTAGTTATTGCACCTAACTGTTATAGCTGCATACTAGCTTAAGTCCCAAAGATGCGATCGCCTGCATCTCCTAATCCCGGTACAATATACCCCTGGTCGTTGACGGTTTCGTCAATTGTGGCGGTGTAAATTATTAAACCCGGATAAGCAGCACTCAATTTTTGCAAAGCTGGGGGAGCTGCCACCACACAAACAATCCGTGTCAAAGTCGGATCTACACCCCGACGTGTTAATTCTGCCATCGCTGCCATCATCGATCCTCCCGTTGCTAACATCGGATCGGTAATTAACACTCGTGTTTGGGGGTCAAATTTTTCTGGCAATCTGTTTAGGTAACACGAAGGTTGCAAAGTTTCTTCATTTCGCACTAAACCCAGATGATAAATAGAAGCCAAAGGTAGCAAAGTCTGCGCTCCCTCTAACAATCCTAACCCTGCCCGGAGAATTGGCACAACTGCTAGAGGCATCTCTGGATCAATAAAAGTTGCAGGACAGGAAGCTAAAGGACTCTCAACAGTTGTTTCTTGAGTTGGCAACCACTCGCGAGTAGCTTCATAAGTCAACCAGCGTCCCAACTCAGTCATCGCACTGCGAAATAAAACTGAAGGTGTCGCAGCATCACGAGCGACTGCCAGCCAGTGCTTAATTAAAGGATGGGGCGGAACATAAATACGCAATTGGAGCGTCATAAGTCAATTTTTGGCGACTATCCATTATATAACAACTCAAACCTCATAATAGTTCCATAAAATATCGGCAAATATCACCCAATCTTACATTTATAAGGTTTAACCCTTAATGGCTGAACTACAACAGCCTCTATCGGACTATCACATTCTAAAGTTTCAATACTGCGGAGCGCAATGTTTGTATACAAGAACTAAGTACAAATGTCGGGAAGCGTGCTTATATTTGAATGTATTTGCCTATATTTTGAGTGAAGTTTTACAATACTGTTTCGGGGCGTACCACTGAAAGCTAAAATTACATTCGCAAAATTATTGCAAGTTTTTTTCAATAATAGTTGACATCTATTCTCAATCAAGCTTATATTGGTCTCAAGTGTTCTCCTCTCTTTAAGGATCGGCAGACGGGATTAGCCAGCAATATGACGGCTTGTCCCTCTTTTTTTTGGGGAGTGGGGAGTAGGAGTAAAGAGTAAAGAGTGGGGAGTGGGGAGTGGGGAGTGGGGAGTGGGTAATCGGTAATGGGTATCGGATATAATTCTTCCTTGTCCCCCTTGATCACGCAGTCCCCCTTGTCCCCCTTGATCACGCAGTCCCCCTTGTCCCCCCACTC
>NZ_JAOWRF010000362.1 GCF_025753815.1 Plectonema radiosum NIES-515
CCTCTCCCCCCTTGCTTCTTGCCAAATATTCACCGCAACAATCCCCGACAAGGAAGTAGCCATAATTACCAATGACCAAAGCCAAGCTTCGTTATTATCACCGGCTTCCACCGCAAAATAAATTGCCAGTGGCATAGTCTGCGTTTGTCCGGGAATATTGCCAGCTAGCATCAACGTAGCCCCGAATTCACCCAAAGCACGGGCAAAAGCTAGCGTCGTTCCCGCTAAAACTCCTGGAACTGATAAAGGTAACATGATACGCCAAAACACCCTCCATTGGGAAGCACCAAGAGTTTTGGCTACTAAAAGGAGGTTTTGGTCAATTTGTTCAAAAGCTCCTAATGCAGTTCTATACATTAATGGGAAAGAGACAACTGTGGCAGCGATCGCTGCACCATACCAATTAAAAACAATGCTAAAGTTAAATTTATCTAGAAATTGCCCAGCAAAACCATATTTACCAAAAAACATCAGTAATAAAAAGCCAACCACTGTCGGAGGCAAAATCAGCGGAGAAACGAAGATTCCCTCAATCAGTGCTTTGCCTTTACCTCGGTATCCCAACATCCAATAAGCAGCGGCAATACCGACAAAAAAGGTAATAATCGTGGCAAGTAAAGAAGTTTTCAGGGAGATCCACAAAGGGGTTAGATCGAGGGGCATAATTTAATTTAAAATTCACTGATTCAAAATTCAAAAAAGAGAAAATTCCCAAATTTTGTCTTTCCTTAAAACTACCAACTATTTTACCTAGTGACATCTCCTACACCGATTTGAGTACAAATTCGGTGTAGGCTTCTGAAGTCTTATGAAAGATATTCAGAATTTCCTTCATGGTACTATCAGCTATAGATCCTTCTATAACAATTTTCCCACTACGGCGTTTTATCCTGGGGAATATGCCCAACCCCAGTTTTTTCAAATTAATTGCGGCGTTGATATCACGATCAACATAAATTAATTCTTTTTCATCCCAATATTTACGAGCATTCAAACTGGTAAAAACAATTTCGTTTCGATAGCTCAGTAATTGAGACGTATATGCAGGATTTTGAGGTACGACAACAGCACCAGCTTTTTCGGCTATGTAACTGAATATCTCAAAAAACTGTGGAAAGGCTGCATCATTCCAGGATTTATTTAGTCCCGATTTAGCAGATTGTCCATTTGGTAAAAACTTTCCTGTTTCATCTTGTTTTGGTTTATTACGTTTGCCCAATCCTTGCAAATTTAGTTTTTCATGAAAGAAAACTTTCTTTCCAGAACGTATAAGTTTATGTGCCGTTTTATAATGGAAATCTTTACGACTTCTAGCTATCTTTTGATGTTGTTTCCCTTCCTTTTTTGCAAGTTTGCGGCGTGACTTACTACCACGCTTTCTTTTATTTCTAATGAGCGAAATTTTATCTAGTTTGTGTTGGCTTTTGCGTAAAACTTTTAAACTAGGCAGTTTTTCACCATCTGAAGTGGCAAGATAATCATTGCCGTGCAGAACAGCATCCAAACCCATTGAATTATCCCATGTAGGAATAATTGGATCTGGTGTATGTTGTGGAACGGAATTATCTTCTAGGCATACTTGCATGTACCAGCCATCAACTTTTTTAGTGACGCTGATTTGTTTGATTTTAAAACCAGTTGGCTTGGAAATTGCCGCAAAAAAATGGGGGCAGCCTTGTTTTGTAGATCCTTGATCCTCTAGGACTATTTCGTTGGAAGGCTGCCCCCATTTTTTCAGGTCTTGGCTCCCCAAAGACCGATGTATTCTTACTTTAACAATGCCAAGCTTGGGTAATTGCAAATAAAACCAATTTTTGCGGACTAGTTTTATCCAGTTATCATTTGCTGTTGCAAATGTCATGGTTTTAAAACTAGATTCGCTTTGAAAACGCGGTTTTCCAGAACGTTTACCGTTTACATCGCCAATTATAAATCGTTCAAAAGCTTTGTCTACTCGTTTGCATACATCTTGAAGTATCGTTGATTCAACACGTTTAAAATCAAGTAGTTCACCGCTGTGAAATACTTTAACCAAATCTTGTTTGATTATAGGTAGTTGTAATTTTTGAGAATAATAATTAGGTTTATTCCCAAACAAACTAGGAAATATATTTTTCCAAAAAGGAAAAGATTTTAATTGTAAATGATTGTTTTTCCACCAATCAAAACGTTCTCCCAATTGACGATTATACCAATATCGAGAAATCCGCAACCAATGGTTAAGTTCTAATTTTTGTTTTGTGCTTGGATAAAACCGATATTGGTATGTAATCTTCATAATCAGTCTTTACCTTTATCTTGTAGAACTTTTTGTAATTCGGTCAACGCCGAAACTTCTGTAAAGGTAACAACAATGTAATATTTTGGTAATTTCCAATTAGTTAATATTGGAATTAGTTTTAATGAATTTGGAAAAATAGGTTGGCTATTTTCACAAAAATAATGCATAATAAAAATGCTCCCATCAAGGTAAGATTGTTGGCGAGAAGTCGTCAGGTTATCGTGTTGGAAGCACTTTAGCTTGGCGCGTATTTAATTGTTTCTATATTTTACTATTCTTAGTGGTAAAAAGCAACCCAGCCAAGCCTATTTATTTCAAACCCTTAAATCAATTATTGGCAATTCGTCACCGACCAACATTACTGATTGAACTGCGTTCAATATCGTTCGTTGGTCACTTCCTCATTGCCCCAAAATTCATCTCATCGCTCATCTGAGTACAGATAGAGCGAGAGGCTTCTTTTGGAATAACCTAATTCCTACCCATCTCTAATCATTAGCGAAGAGGACAAGGGGCTTGAAACCCCTGTGGCAGGGGAACCTAGAATCTTTCCCCCTTGCAAGAGCAGACGTAGCACATACAACGTCTCTTGGGTTCAGGCAACGCAGTAAAGACTACCAAGTGCTACGTTTCTACCTATGATTCTGGAGATGTCCAAAGGCAGTATCAACTTACGCCCTTTTTTTCATCTTTTGCCTACTAATGCAAGTCTGCTAGTTGAGAATGGTGCAAGTTATCAGTTAAAACAAAAACAAAGCAGGCTCAGATTCTAGTATGCTCTATCTTGATCGTGTACGTTCAAAATTTTTATGTTAAATCTCACCGGGAAAAACGCTCTAGTCACAGGCATTGCCAACAACCGCTCGATCGCTTGGGGAATAGCTCAACAATTGCACTCTTGCGGCGCAAACCTCGGCATTACTTACCTTCCGGATGACCGAGGGAAAATGGAAAAAAAAGTCGCGGAATTGGTGGAACCCCTCAGTCCTAGTTTGTTTCTTCCGTGTAATGTAGAAAATGATGAGCAAATTCAATCTACTTTTAATACGATCGCCGAAAAGTGGGGCAAATTAGATATTCTGATCCACTGTCTTGCTTTTGCGAACAAAGAAGATTTGACTGGAAATTTTAGTCAAACGTCTCGTCCAGGTTTCAATAAAGCTTTAGAAGTTAGCACCTACTCATTAATACAGCTAGCAGGTGCAGCTAAACCTTTAATGAAAGAAGGTGGTAGTATCGTCACCCTGACATATTTAGGTGGCGTTAAAGTGATTCCTAACTACAACGTTATGGGAATCGCCAAAGCCGGATTAGAAATGAGCGTGCGTTACCTCGCATCTGAACTTGGTCCAGAAAATATTCGTGTCAATGCCATTTCCGCAGGTCCGATTCGCACTTTAGCATCTAGTGCGGTGGGCGGCATTTTGGATATGATTCATCATGTAGAGCAAGTTGCACCTTTACGACGCACCGTTACTCAACTAGAAGTAGGCAATGCAGCGGCTTTTTTCTGTAGCGATTTAGCCAGCGGAATTACTGGACAAGTGCTGTATGTGGATGCAGGATATGAAATCATGGGGATGTAATGGTGACTAGGAACTGGGGACTGGGGAAGAAATCGCATTCATGTCTGTTCCTACTTTCTTCCCACCATAAGATTCCCGATGTTTTTATTAAAATAGGTATTCTTCGAGGAAGAAGGGAGTGATCCCAGTCCCTAATCTCTAATCCCTGATGCCCTAATCCCTAATTTCTATTTTCTATGCAAATAAGCGATGCCTCCGGCAAGGACTCCGTCCTACTAAGCCAACTTTCTTCCTCACACCACGACCAGTCAAATAAAACTTCTCGCATTGCTTCAGTTAGTCGCACTACGGGTGAAACGGATGTGCAAGTTACCATCAACCTAGATGGTACAGGTATTTGCAATGCCGCAACGGGAATTCCGTTTTTGGATCACATGCTGCATCAAATAGCCTCCCACGGATTGATTGACTTGGATGTTGAAGCTAAGGGAGACTTAGAAATTGATGACCACCACACCAACGAAGATGTAGGTATTACTTTAGGGCAAGCATTCAGCCAAGCATTAGGCGATAGAAAAGGCATTGTCCGCTTTGGTAATTTTCTCGCACCTTTAGATGAAGCTTTAATTCAAGTTGCGTTGGATTTTTCGGGTCGTCCCCATATCAGCTATGGTTTAGAAATTCCTACGACTCGGGTGGGAACTTACGACACCCAATTAGTACGGGAATTTTTTGTAGCGGTGGTAAATCATAGTCAAATGACGCTACACATCCGTCAACTTGATGGGATTAATTCCCATCACATTATTGAAGCGACATTTAAGGCATTTGCGAGGGCAATGCGGATGGCGGTGGAAATCGATACCCGTCGTGCTGGTATGATTCCCAGTTCTAAAGGCGTTTTGTGAAGTAGCTAAAATTACTTAAAATGTGAATAATCTGCTCGTGCCAATCAGCTATTGAGCTTGAGATAATTGACACAAGAAGAGGGTAAAGGGAAAAAAATAAAAACGTTCTTTTATTACCCTTTACGCCTTCACGGCAGATGGTTAACTTGGGGAGCCAGTCAGGTGAACGGCTAGAAGCGACTTGAGAGAACTAGTGTGAGACCCCAAGACCGTACTGCCTCCCCTTTCGCTTTCGATAAAAATAATATCTTTGCTGTTGCCAGAAGCACAATTTAAATAGAAATGAAGTCTATTGCAGATGCGTCTGATTCTCAATTAAATACTACAGACTATCCACCAGTAGTGTTAACTTCCGAGTTAAGAAAAGTCTATCGTACTGGCTTTTGGATGAATCAAAAAGTCGTATCCATCAAAAGCTGTTCTTTAAAAGTTTATAAGGGAGAAACCTTTGGTTTGTTAGGACCAAATGGTGCTGGGAAAACTACGCTTTTAAAGTTGTTGCTGGGAGTTATTCGTCCCACGGCTGGACGGGGATTATTATTGGGTAGACCGCTAGGCGATCGCACTGTTAAAGAACGTATCGGCTATCTACCTGAAAATGCCTATTTGTATGACTATCTCACTGGCTGGGAATTTTTGCAGCTAGCAGCCGGACTATTCCAAATTCCTCAAAGCGTGCAACGCCAACGCATCCCGGAACTGGTAGAATTAGTGGGTTTATCTGCGGTGGATGCTCGCAAAAAACCTCTTCGTCGCTATTCTAAAGGAATGTTACAGCGTGTGGGTATGGCACAGGCATTAATTAACGATCCAGAATTGGTGTTTTTAGATGAACCAATGTCTGGACTCGATCCGGTGGGACGCTATCAAATGCGAGAAATTATCCTGTCATTAAAAGCTGCTGGCAAGACAATTTTTTTTAACAGCCATATTCTCAGTGAAGTAGAGAAAATATGCGATCGCGTTGCTATCCTCTCTCAAGGTCAGTTAATTTGCTCTGGTTCCCTCAATGAACTATTAGGAACGACAAGGGCATATCGTGTCAAAGGTCAAGGTGGTGACTCAGAAGTTATCAAAAAATGGATACCTAGTTTAGAATTTCAACCCGATGGGTCTTGGCAAGGTGAACTACAAGAAGATTACTATGATTTTCTTGCTAGTCTCCGCTTAATGGGTGGGCAAATTATTGCCATGAACTTGTCTCGTCCCTCCTTAGAAGAGTTTTTTATGCATCAAGTTAAAAAATAAAATCATTCGGTTAACTTATACCACTTCTTTTTCAAGAGGCTTCTGGGTGTTTTAAATGGTAACTACTACAATCAAGTATCGGTGCTAAAAGCTGTAATCTTCTTAAAAGATTATATGGGTTTGTTTATAACTGTCGAGTTATTTAAGAAATAGACTACTAGTCTTTTTATACCAAATTGATATTTATCAAAATATTGTTTACATACAGCAAATTTCAGGTATATGAGGTACATACGTAAAACCCGCTCACCGGCTCCGAGACGTAGCACTTGGTAGTCTCTACGTGTATTTCATAACAACGCAATCTGCTGTATAACCTTTTTCTGCTCTGTTTTACCCAGGACTATTTCATTCTATTTTTAGGTGTCGGTTTCATGAATATTTTCAGTAAAAGCAAAAATTTAACAACCAAACCCACCCATTTAAAATACCCATTTAGGCATAATTAACCGCGTACCATAAAAAGTGACATTTTAGAATGAAACAGCCCTGTCTTTTATGAAGCAACCATCAGATTTTAAAATATCGTTATATTGGCTACGTCATGTTAGTGTATAATCAATTAAATAAAATTTAATGATTGCCTAAATTGTATTTATTCCTTCTCTGAGATTTGACGAGTAAAACTTTAAGTTAACTTCACTAAAAATTTAAATCAAATCAACAATTTGCCTCCGGAAAATGAAGCTTTTTTATGATAATAAGAATGTTGGGTAACTTGAATACTTACGTATAGTCAAGAGAAAAATGTTCAGACAGCACTTTATTCATAGTGGGATCGGCTAAGTATGCTTAATACAGGTATGTTGAAATTCCTCACCCAGTCAGTTGTAGGTGTGGCATTGTTAATGGCTGTCACTATGGTTTTAACCCCTGCTAGTCAAGCCCAAAAACAACCCAGAGCAGCTACCACACAACTTAATACAAATTACACCTTGGGAGGAGGCGATCGCATCCGAGTTAACGTGTTTGAAGTGCCAGAATATACGGGCGAGTACCAAATACCTCCTGGTGGCGCGATCAACCTACCTTTGATTGGCAGCGTCGCTGTTGAAGGGCTAACAACCGAACAGGCATCTGACGAAATTGCCAAAAGATATGCTCGCTTTCTCAAACGTCCCTTAATCTCAGTCAATCTTTTATCACCTCGTCCGATTAACGTTGTAGTTGCGGGGGAAGTGTCACGTCCCGGCGCTTACTCTCTCAGCTTGCAAGGAGGCGCAGGTAACGACCCTGGAGTGCAATATCCAACCGTATTAGCCGCAATTACAACAGCTCAGGGGACACTCAGTAATGCGGACATAACTCAAGTGCAATTACGGCGCAAGCTAGGACGCACCGGTCGAGAGCAAATAGTCACAATTAATTTGAAAGAACTCATCCGAACAGGCAGGTTATCACAAGATATTACCTTGCGTGATGGAGATACGATTGTTGTGCCAACAGCAGCCAAACTCGACTTAGCAGAAGCACGGAATTTATCAGCGGCTAACTTTGCCGCTGATCCCACCAGACCCCGCACGGTAGCAGTCGTTGGTGAAGTAAATCGTCCGGGATCGTATCTTGTTACCCAAGGTGCCGATGGGGGAAACGCAGGTGGTACTGGTGTTGGGGTAACTATCACCGGTCAGCCAACTGTAACCCGCGCGCTTCAGTTAGCGGGGGGAATTACACCACAAGCTGACATTCGCAACATCAAAATCCGCCGACAGACAAGAGCCGGCGGGGAACAAATTATAGATATCAATCTTTGGCAACTATTGCAAAGTGGTGATGTCAATCAAGACACAATTCTCCAAGACGGAGATACGATTTTCTTCCCAACTGCAACAGAAATTAACGCAGCAGATGCAATTGCGTTAGCTAATACTACTTTGTCTCCGGCTACTATTCAAGTTGGGGTAGTAGGCGAAGTTAAAAAACCGGGACCTGTAGATATTAAGCCTAATAGCTCCTTAAACCAAGCGCTACTTGCTGCTGGTGGATTCAATGATGCTAGAGCTAGCAGTTCTGCTGTAGATTTGGTTCGTCTCAATCCTGATGGTTCTGTTAGTAAACGTAAAGTCAAAATCAATTTGGCCGCTGGAATTAATCCGCAAACTAATCCGATACTCCGCAATAATGATGTTGTGGTAGTCTACCGTTCAGGTGCAGCCAAGGCAAGTGATACTATTGGGACTGTGATCAATCCTTTCGCTGGTGTGTTAGGTATTTTCCGATCTTTATTTGGATTCTAAAAAATACATCTTGGGGACGTTTGTCAAGCTTTTTCGCCCTCAAAAAAGCGATCGCGCATTTTTTAACTTCTGCCTGCGTAAGTTTTCACTATTAGCAGTAAAATACACTGGGGTCGCGTGCGATCGCGTAACCTATCGCCTTAAACTCAAACTGAAGCTATTGACATGACAAAAGCTAAAAACGTAATCGACGGACAACTTGAGCCTTGCTGCACTTCTGTGATGACTGGATATTACCGCGACGGATTTTGTCGCACAGGTGGTGAAGATTTTGGGGTACACGTTATTTGCGCTCAAGTCACAGCAGAGTTTTTAGAGTTTAGCTTGGGACGGGGTAACGATTTGATTACCCCACATCCAGAGTATCAATTTCCTGGTTTAAAAGCAGGCGATCGCTGGTGTTTATGTGCTTCTCGTTGGCAAGAAGCTCTTGATGCTGGTGTTGCTCCACCAGTCGTGCTTTCTGCCACTCATGCTAGAGCTTTAGAAGTCGTTTCTCTAGACGATTTGAAAAAAAACGCACATTAGTAGGTAACGCAATTAATTGCGTTACTAGATGCCAAAATTTCGCCAAGTATA
The DNA here is from genome assembly GCF_025753815.1 of Plectonema radiosum NIES-515. Taxonomy (GTDB): domain Bacteria; phylum Cyanobacteriota; class Cyanobacteriia; order Cyanobacteriales; family Nostocaceae; genus Hassallia; species Hassallia radiosum_A. The sequence continues at coordinate 8,780 of NZ_JAOWRF010000362.1, forward strand.
AAAAGCGCTTACGTGTGGTTGAGCGATCGCCAACTTAGTATATTCTGAAGTCTAAAAGCTCATGGCTAAATTATGTCCACAGAATTCGCCATTAATAGTCAAGTCCGAGTTGTGGCACTACCACCCTACGTAAAAACCGCTGACCCCATGCCCATGCTCCGCCCACCCGATGTCATTCACATCGGCGAAGAAGGCACAGTTGTTGACCGTCGTCCCGGAGGATATTGGGGTATCCGCTTTGCTAAAGGAACCTTCCTCCTCGATAGCCAATACATCGAAACCACAGACACCCCGGATATATCTCATCAAGAGTGACAATAGCAGCCACCAAAAATTGTAAACTTATGTAAAGTTATAATTTTGGTCTGCACATGATTTCTCGTCGCACTTTTTTGAGTATATTATTTGCCAGCTGCTTTGCTGTGATTACTTGGTTGAATTTTACCCCTACTGCTAATGCTTTAGGAGGTAAACTCCCAGCAATTAATCAACCCGCACCTTTATTTACCTTACCAACCAACACTGGTAATGGTGAAATTTCTCTGTCTGACTTGCGTGGTAAGTGGACAGTCCTCTACTTTTATCCCAAAGATTTTACCGCTGGTTGCACCATAGAAGCGCGTCGTTTTCAGCAAGACTTGCCCAAATACGTAGAAAAAAACGCGCAAATTATCGGTGTCAGTGCTGATGACGTTGATTCCCACGCTGAGTTTTGTGATTCAGAGGGGCTAAAATTCCCGTTATTAGCTGATACCACCGGATCGGTCAGTAAAGCTTACGGTTCTTGGATTGGCTTTGTCTCCATGCGCCACACTTTTATCATCGATCCAAACGGCATCCTCCGCGAGACTTTTGTCAAAGTCAATCCAAGCATCCACAGTACAGAAGTTCTCAGCATACTCAAACAACTGCAATCTTCTTAAGGCATTCGGCAATTTTGTTGAGGGGGGGAGA
>NZ_JAOWRF010000049.1 GCF_025753815.1 Plectonema radiosum NIES-515
GGAGGAGGGGGGGAGGGGGGGAGTGGGAGGACAAGGAGACTATTGACTCCTAACTCCTAACTCCTAACTCCTACTCCATTCTCCTGGTACAGACGTTCCGTCGGAACGTCTCTACTTCTGACTCCTAACTTCCATTTGCACACCACCACTAGGGACTATGGTAATACCACGACGCACAGGATGTACCGGACGATTATTAGTGAGTGCTAGCTGAAAATTTGACAAGATTGTAGCTACTATTAACTTCATTTCATACATCGAAAATGCTGCACCTATGCAACCGCGATAACCACCACCAAAAGGTAGATATTCATAAGCGGAAAATTTCGAGTTGAGAAATCTTTCGGGTTGAAATTTCTCTGGTTCTGGATAAGTTTCGCTGCGGCGATGTGCTAAATAAATACAGGGTACTAAAATTGTCCCGGATGTATATTTTTCCCCGGCAATTTCGACTTTATCTTTTACCATTCGCGGTGTACATATTAAGGCTATAGGAAAAATTCGCAGTGTTTCTTGACAAACAGCGCTGAGGTAAGGTTGTTGCGCTAAAACTTCAGGATTTCCGGCATCACTTACATTTAATTCCTGCATTAACTTATCTTTTACTTCTGGATGCGCGTGAATTAAATAAAATACCCACGCTAACACTGCTGCTGTAGTTTCATAACCTAATAGCAATAGCGAAACTAATTGATCGCGTAATTCTTCATCTGTCATTTGCTGTCCGTTTTCGTCACGCGCTGACATTAGCAAACTGAGAATATCTGATCGCGTTGCATCATTTTCTAAACGTCTTTCCGAAATTTCAGCATATATGAGTTTGTCTATTTCTTCTCGTCTTTTGAGATAATTTCCCCAAGGACTCCACGCACCTAAATTCTTTTGTAAAGGCGGAAAGAAAAATAAGCTAGAATACAAAGGTTTAGTGACATCTTCGAGTAAAGAAGTTAGTTGTTCCTTTAATTGTTGGTAACGCGCACCCGGACTAATACCAAATACAACTTGTAAGATAATTTGTAAAGTAATATCTGGCATAACTTCCTGCATAGATATTACTTCGCCAAGTGTCCAATTTTTGATAACTTCTTGAGTAATTTGACAAATTAACTCCCCGTAAGATTTTAGGCGATCGCCATGAAAAGGCGGCATCAATAACTGTCTTTGACGATTATGCGATCGCGTATCCTGTAAAACAATCGACTTCTCCCCAAACAGCGGCTTAAAGACATGAGTCGCTTTCTGAAAATCCAACTCCTTCGCCGGCACCGCAAAACATTCAGCGATCGCATCCGGATGACTAAAAAACACCACCGGCGGCGAATTTATCCCCAAAACCCTGACACTAAAAACATCCCCATACTTAACAGCACACCCATCCAAAAACCGCGTCGGATTAGCAATTAATTGCAGCGTTTGTAACAAAAACCTCATAATAAAACTTTATTCTCTCTTCTCTTAACTCTGCGCTCTTGGCGTTTTGGCGGTTCGTTCTCAAAAAAATATTGTCGGGTAGGCACAGCCCACCCGAACAAAACCTTAAGAATAATATCAAAATCCCCTCAATTAAAAACTCAACCAGAGATAGATGACAAACTGGGATATTTAACCTCACGCTTACCCTTAACAACCATTTGAATCGGGCGATCCGGACCAGTCACCAAACCACGACGCTTAGGTTTGACATCACCATCATCCACCAGCGCCAAATCCAAACTACAAAGAATCTTCGCCAATACCACCTTCATTTCAAACTGAGCAAAAGCCATACCAATACAGCGCCTAGCACCTCCCCCAAAAGGCAGATATTCATACGTCGAAAATTGTCTTTCCAAAAAGCGCTCAGGCTTAAACCGCTTCGGTTCCGGGTACAAATCCTCCCGCTGGTGCGTCAAATAAATCGAGCCAAGCACCACCGTCCCCCGTTCAAGTTCTTGCCCACAAAGCGTTACAGGTGTTCTGACAACGCGGGGAAAGTTGAGCATCCCCACAGGGTAAATCCGCAAAGTTTCGCTGTAAACGGCATTCAGATAAGGCAATTTGAAAATCATACTAGAATCTGGATTTTCGCCCAAGCTATCTAGTTCTTGCAGCAGCTTTTCCCGTACTGCTGGTAGCTTGTGAATCCAGTACAATGCCCAAGTCAAAGCAGTAGCTGTAGTTTCGTGACCTGCAAACAACATTGTGATCAATTCATCACGCAACTCTTCATTGGTCATCGGTTCACCAACTTCATCCCGTGCTGCCATCAACAAACTGAGGATATCTGTACGAGATGAATCTGCTTGAAGACGACGTTCTTCAATTTCCTCGTTGGTGAGTTGGTGAAGTCGCTGACGACGACGGAGAAATTTTCCCCAAGAACTAGAAGAACCCCAATCCTTTTGCAGGAGGGGAAAATAAAGCTCAACAGCCCTCCAAACAGAACCTCCATCCTCCAGTATCTGACACAATATTTTCTCTAGTTCTTGGGCACGAGGACTGTCATACAGCCCAAATACGACTTGCATAATTGTCCGCATGGTAATGGTTTGCATTGCCAACCGGACAGTAAAAGATTTGTCTACCTGCCACTGACTGATGATTTGCTCTGTGATATTACTAATTGCTTGACCATAGGTTCGCATCCTGTCACCATGAAAAGGAGGCATTAACAACTGACGCTGACGCCTATGCACCTCACCGCTAACAGTGATGACAGAATGCTTTCCTAGCAGAGGTTCAAAAACCGTGTTCCAATCGCTGGGGGTTTATAAAAAAGTTAGGAGTTTGGAGTTAGGAGTTTGGAGTTGGGAGTTGGGAGTTGGGAGTTGGGAGTTAGGAGTTGGGAGTTGGGAGTTTGGAGTTTGGAGTTAGGAGTTTGGAGTTTGGAGTTTGGAGTTGGGAGTTAGGAGTTGGGAGTTAGAAGTAGGAGTCAAGAGTTAAAAGTCAGAATCTAGCTTAGGGGTTTTGTACAAAAACGCCAAATCAAACATTTTAATTGTCTTCAATCAAATAATGGTATAAACCATTACAAAATTCTTTTTGAACTCCTAACTCCTAACTCCTAACTCCTCACTCCTCACTCCTAACTCCTCACTCCTCACTCCTCACTCCTCACTCCTAACTCCTCACTCCTAACTCCTAACTCCTCACTCCTAACTCCTAACTCCTCACTCCTCACTCCTAACTCCCAACTTTTAACTTCTTCTTTTTTGCCACTGAAACAAAAATAAAGTAATTAAGTTTTGTTGCGCTTACATTTAAGCTAATTATCTTTGCATTGTGAAAGAATAATTAATTGTTACAACATGAAAGTTGTAAAATTCTTGTTAACTTGTTGAGCATTTACAGCATCTCCTTTTATTTACAAGGTAATCAGCATGACTGCAATCACACCAAAAGCTACTTCAGCGTCTTTTGATTTTTGCGAGGGAATTCAATATTTTGGGGAAGCGTTGCCCGGATTTGAAACTTATGGGGGAACACCTGCGATCGCCGAAAATAAAATAGCGATCGCCAATCCTGAAGATTCAGCAGCAGTATATCAGACTTTACTTGCAGCTGATGCCTTACGTTACCTAACCTTACAAGTTACTGCTTCTAAAGCTTCTGGACATCCAGGTGGATTTGCTTCCCAAGCCGAAGCTTATGCAGCGTTGGTGATGCTGGGTCATAAGAACATTATCACGGAAGTGGGACACCACGCCCCTGGATTTTATAGTGCCATGTTCTTGGATCGCTCGTTAGAGGACATGGGGATATATACAGTGCAGCAGTTACGCGATCGCTTCCGCGAAAAGCACGGACTTTTAGGACACCTTTCTGGCTACATTCCCGGTATTCTCGCACCCGCAGGTCCTTTGGGACAAGGGCAACACTTTGCCATGTCAGCGGCAAAGCTCCATCCAGATAAGCTGTTTCCCTTCACTGTTGGGGATGGTGGATTAGGTGAACCTTATATCATCAGTGCGATCGCACACTTCAATACTGCTTTTCCAACTGTCACCAACTTTTTGCCAGTGTTGGTATGGAACGGTTACAGCCAGGAACACCATAGCATGGTTTCCCTCAAAACCAACGAACAGATGATCGCATACTGGCATGGTAACGGTTTTGCCGAAGTTATATTAGTCGATGCCAAAGACTTTGATGACCAAAATCAAACAGGCGATTATGTTGATAGTACCGCCTTTTCCTTTGAACAAAGATTAGCTTTTACTTCATCTGTATTAACTGGTATAGATAAAGCTGCTAAATCTGCACTTGGTGGTAAACTTACTGTGTTTATTATTAAACAATTGAAAGGTGCAGGAGTTCACGCACTAGGGGCAAAATCACACAATTTATATCCTAAAGATACCCTCGATGCTCCTCATATTATAAGTGCATTACAAGGGCGTGCATTGTCAGCAGAAGCTTGGCAATTAGTGCGAACAAATGCGGAACGCGCAGGTGGTGGACCCGCAGCGAAAACAGTTGTCACAGAATTTGAATTACAATTACCAGAATTAGGTGAATTGCCTTTAGAAGAATATGCTGTAGGTGGCGATCCAAAAGTTTCTACAACATCAATGGGAAGATTAGTAGGAATAGTTGGACATAAAGATAAAAATTTCCTCGTCACCAACGCTGATGGAAATGAAGCATCAGGAATTGCCAACATAAATCAAGCTTTAAAGATTATCCACCCGACAAAAGATGACTTATACAACCAAGCACCAAACGGACAAGTTTATGAACCTTTAAGTGAAGATGCTTGTGCAGGTTTAGCTGTTGGTTTATGTTTGATGGGTGCGAGAACTTTATGGTGTTCTTATGAATCTTTTGCCATCAACGGTTTACCAATTTGGCAAACTGTCATCCAAGCAATGGCAGAATTGCGCCGTCCCACTCCCTCAACAACTACTTTATTTACAGCAGGTGCTTTAGAGCAAGGACGCAACGGTTGGACTCACCAACGTCCAGAAATTGAAGCTTACTTTGCTTCCATGATGCGAAATGGTAATATATTCCCAGTTTTTCCACCCGATGCTAACAGTATTCAAGTTTGTTATGACTGGGCATTGAAAACCAAAAATAAGGGAATTGTCATAACTGCCAGTAAATCACCTTTGCCAATTAGAACAACTTTTGAACAAACTCGAAAAGGGTTACGTGATGGTGCGGTAGTGTTGCATGAAGTTGAATCTAATCAAGGTGGAAGTAAGAAGATTGTATTTGCTGTTATTGGTGATATGACATTAATGCCAGTATTTGAAGCCGCAGCTTTCTTAGAAACTGAAGGTCTTGGTGTGAAGATAATTTCTGTTATTAATCCCCGTCGTTTGTATCGTCCTGATGATACAGCTTGGGATACTTGTTCTGAACCCGATGGTGGCTTTTTGGATGATGAACAATTTGCAGAGTTGTTTGCAGGTGATGCGTTAATTGGTGTTACTGGTGGTGCTTCTGCGATGCTGGAACCAATTATGTTGAGAAGTACTTGTAAACGCGATACTTTTGCATGGAAGCGTGGGGAAACTACTGCGAGTGCTGGTGAGTTGATGGCATTTAATGGTTTGACAGCGCAAGCTTTAGCGAAGCGGGGAATTGAGTTAGTGCATTAAGGTCGGAGTTTTTAACCGCAGATACACGCTGATGAACGCTGATAGGTTGGCGTTTTGATGCGTGTATTTGCGGATTTTATTTTTATTTATTATAATTTAGCATAAGTAGAACTGCGTAAATAAACCAAACTATGTAACGGAGTGTGAAATTGTCATAATCCTTATGATTGCTGCGTTTCACTCGCAATTACATACTTTGAAATTTTCACACCGACTTACTTAATATACGGTTAGTTAATATGGATAACTTTCTTAATAATGTTAAACGTTTTATTGGTCATGTACCTTTTACAAAAGATGCAGTAGCAATGTATTTTTGCATGATTGATTCTAAAACACCAGCCTACGCGAAAGCTACAATTGCTGCTGCACTTGCTTATTTCTTATCACCTGTTGATGCTATACCTGACTTGATAGTAGGTCTTGGTTTCACAGATGATGCTACTGTAATTACAGGAGCTTTGGCAACTGTACGCGCTCATGTTAAGGATGAACACTGGGAAAAGGCTGATAACTTTTTTCATTCTTAAAATTTGCCCTGGCAAATAGAATTCACGACTACATAAACGAATTCGACTTCGCCCCTCAGACTGGAAGTCTGGGGCTATACAAACAAAGTCCGCCTGCGCGGACTTTTATGTTTTGAAAGCTGCGATCGCGAAGCGTGCGCCTTAGCGCAAGGCAGGTTTTGTTCGTATAGCCGCGACTTTAGTCGTTAGGCGCATAAATTATATGGTTTGAGGAAGTGCGATACTCCGTAGGAGTGGCTGCCGCCATCGCATCAGTTTATCACTCTTGCATGAGCAATTTCTCTACTACTAATAGGACGAACTTGTGCTGCAAATAATGAAACAATTGCCACAGTTTCACCATCCAATGTCACAAATTCAACTTCATATCCTTTGCCAGCCTGATGTACCAAAACAACAGTACCCATATCACCCTTTTCTAAACCGTACTCTGGAATATTAGTTGTGAGAATAATCCTATCAAGTTCTGCAATCATATTTCTGACCAATGAAAGTGGATAAGCAGTAACAAAATTCCTGTTACTCTTGCGGCGATCGCCAACTATAATATATTTAATATTTTACATAAGGATGGAACCATGACTAATGCTCAAGATATGGTTCGCTTAAACTTAGATTTGTCACCTAAACTTAACGAAATATTAGAAGAACTGGCAAATAAGATTGGCGGAAGCAAAAGCGATGTACTGCGTCAGGCTATAACCTTAATGCAAATCATGGTGATAGCGAAAGAGCAAACTAATAAATTAGGCATTGCTGAAGCAGATCAACTGATAGCGACTGAAATAATAATGCCATCTCAAACATCACCAAAAACTCACTCCCTAGAAAATCTTATAGAAACATTTGGTGCCTGGGAAGACGATCGCACAACAGAGGATATCATCAAAGATATATATGATAGCCGTACTATTTCCAACTCAGATTATATACTGTGACTTATTTACTTGATACAGATACCTGCATCTATTGGTTAAGAGATAGATTTTCAGTCAGGGAAAAGGTTAGGGAAGTAGGATCAAATCAAATTTCAATTTGTGTCATTACAGCAGCTGAGTTGTACTATGGTGCATACAATTCCAATCGAGTGACAGAAAATTTAACTCGTGCAGAAGGATTCATTGAAAATTTACCTGTTTTACCTTTAAGCGATTCTGCTGTTAAGCGCTTTGGCGAATTAAAGGCAGAACTCCGTAGAATAGGACAACCGATTGCTGAATTTGATTTATTAATTGCTAGTGTTGCACTTGCTGAAAATTACATTTTAGTTAGTAATAATACTCGTCACTACGCTCGCATTACCGGACTGCAATTAGAAAACTGGACTTTTCGCTAAAAACCTCAGGGATACTTTTAAATAATAGCAAAAAGTAGCGCGATCGCCTTTTCGTCGCGTTAGATTTATTGTATGCACTCAATTATCAAAGATTGATTATTATGAAATTCCAAGTAATTTTCACATTTGATTCAGAATATGAAGGTTACGTTGCTGAGGTTCCTGAATTTCCTGGCTGTGTAAGTCAAGGTAAAACATTAGATGAGGCAATTGAAAATATCAAGGATGCCATTAGAGGTTATCTTCACGTCCAAGAAAAGCATGGCAAACCATATGTAGCTAAAGAGTTGCAAACCTTTATCGGGGAAGTTTTAGTATAAATGGGACGTTTATCAAATATTTCCGGTAAAGATGCTGTTAAACTTTTTGCAATTACAGCAGCCTATCGCTCTAATCGAATACACGTAGAGACGATTCTGTGCTACGTCTCTACAAGAAGAGGGGTTTTACGCATGTACCTCACTCATTTACCTGAAATCTGCTGTAATGATTCGACAAGCAGGAATTACAGTAGATGAATTCCTAGATAATAAATGAAAACTAAAAAAAGCGCGTAGTTTACCGCAGCAGGCATCGCTATGAATCCACAACTCGCAGATAAAGTCACCACACTCAAAGAACAACAGTTTCTCTTACCTGGTTATTATACTTGGGAAGAATTTGAGAAAATAGAAGCTTTAACGGCATCGCCTAGTTTAAGGATAACTTATCTGGATGGATATATACAGTTTATGACTCTCGGTGAAGAACATGAAATGCTGAAAAAGGCGATCGCTATTTTGCTAGAAGCATATTTCTTTGAATTAGGTATAAATTTTATCCCTGTAGGTAGCGCTACTCGTCGTTCTCAAGAAAAAGGTGCTTCATTTGAACCTGATGAATCTTATTATTTAGGAGAAAAGAAACAAAATCCCGATTTAGCAATTGAAATTAATATAACCAGTGGCAGCATAGATAAACTAGAAAAATACAAACGTTTTCAAATCACTGAAGTTTGGTTTTGGGAAAATAATCAGTTGTCTTTATATCGACTCCGCGATGATAATTATGAACAGATTTCTCGTAGTGAATTACTCCCCGAATTAAATGTAAATTTATTCGCAACTTGTATTTTAATGCCCTCAATACTTGAAGCAAGGACTGAGTTTATTAAAGGAATTAGCCAGTAGTACTAACTCAGCTTTTCTACCAACCCAGACCTGTAAATTAAATATCTAACAGCGTAGATGCTGAATGAATGTATACTAATTTACATCAAATAAATTTTATTGATAAAGCTTGACAAAATGCGAAATTAGCGGATTTGACATAATGACGATTGTTATATAATACTAAACAACTCTTTTCGCGAGGATGGGAAAGCTGTGAGGGATGATTTACAAGGCTTGGAGATTAGCCAAAAGCAATTACAAAAATTAACAAATCTACCGGTGAAAGACGAACTAAGGATAATTGTTAACCCGATCAAAAGATTGGGACAGATATTTATAGAAAAAATCAAAGGTTCTGAAGGTGCGACTGTAGTATTTATTGGATTTTCTATATTTGTTTTTAGCTATCTGATATTGGATGTAATGCTTAAGGTATTTGCTACATGGATAACAATTCCTTCATGGATATTGTTAATAATATTAAGTTTGGTTGGGGGTGGAATTACTCAAACTATATTATACTTTTGGTGGAAAAAACAAATTAAATTTTTGAGAAAGAACATTACACCATCTTTAGAAATTCTTTTAAATGATGTTGAAAGATATAATTCTGTAATTAGAGCAATAGATATCAACGACCAAATAGAAGAAGCTGGCAATCCGGGAGTAACGTTAAAGGAAAGAGAGAAGGTAATTGACGCATTGAAATTAACAAAAAATGATTTAATTCGCGCTTTGAAAACAGAAAGAATTTTAAGAGAGAATAAAAATTTTATTATCAAAAATACAGATTTATTTGCCAACAATTTACCGACTCTATCGGCAATGCAAGTTAGTGAACAAGCTACTGAGCATGGAAGGTTATTAAATGAAGCATTGGAAATTGCCTTAGATGTGCAACTAGAAATGAGAAGGTTGCAGAGTCAGGGGTAAAAGTCAGAAGTCAAAGGTCATATTATGTCCGGCAAATCACAAATATTGTAGAGACGTAGCACAGAATCGTCTCTACGACGGTTGCGACGTTTTTATTACTGTTAGTTAAACGGACATGATATCAAAGGTCAATGGTCAAAAGTAAGATATTTTGCCTTCCCCCCCCTCCCCCCTCC
>NZ_JAOWRF010000144.1 GCF_025753815.1 Plectonema radiosum NIES-515
ATTTCATCTGCATGGAAACCAAGTTGTCAAGGTTCTGTTCTAGTCAATACGAAGGACTAGTCTCCTTGCCCCTAGTTCGTTTTTAGGCTGGTAGCCTTTCCACTTTATAGGGAACGAATCGCACAAATCCATATTTATCGGTTCTACATGATTGTCTAGAACCATGTCCATTAGCTGTAATCAACAATGGCTTAATGCCTTTAATTATCAGCTGTTGAGTTGATTTACCAACACAAGCCGCATCTAACCAGTGAGTCTTTTCTAGCTTCTGTTGACTGCGATTGAACTTTGTTAATCCTCCTGATCCGGTTTCTACTAGTAAACCTGTGGCTTTTAAAACTCTGAATAATGCCCACCGAGTTGTATTTACTGCGGCTGCACCTGCCAATGGGTTTTTTGCCTGTTTTAAGATTCTTTCCAACCGAGTAGCGTCTTTTTTCAGAAATTCTTTAATGTATGACGTTCCTTTCTTCGTATTACATTTTTCGCAACTTAGAGTGAGGTTTGTAATAGAATTACTACCTCCCTTTGCTCTTGGATGAATATGTTCTATCTGAAACGGCACATCCTTAACGCCACAATAGGCGCATTGTCTACCCCACTTTCCCTTGTAAATACTCTCGTGTCTCATAACCAGCAAGTGTGCCTTGTTGATACTCTTTCCCTTGGATATCTGGGTTACACATTAGTTGCATATCAAAACGTACTAGTTCTTGGCTGATAGCCTCAACCAATACGAATTTACGCAGTTTCTTAACCCAAGTTTTAATATTGTCAACCCGACTTTGTAAGGATGGTGCTAACCATCCTAGTGGACGGGTTCTGTTCAAAAATCTAGGCTGACGATATCTTGTTTTTCTAGCGCGTCTACCACGTCTTAGTTGTCTTCTAGAGGTCAATGAATCCCTAATTGCAAAACCTCTGTGCTTTAGCTCGGCAGCAAATACAACCTCTCCACTTACATCGTCAACCAGCGCTAATCCCGTGAATTTTGCGCCGGGGTCAATCTTTAATCTGAGAGAAGATACTCGTGATTCAATTCGCGACTCTTTTAAGATTAAAGTGAATGGAAATTGTCTATAAACAGCAGCTTTTTTGTTCCTCAATAACTGCCTTGCTTGTGCTGAATGGATTGGGTTTAACGGTCGTTTGCTTTGATCAATAACGAATACTTTGGACATAAGTCCCTCCTTTCGGGTAAGGTTAGCCTGGACAAAGATTTAAAGGCTTTTTACGTTAACGACACTAGCTTCAAACCCAATACGCTTGTTTAATCGTTAACCTCAGAGCTACAACAGCAGCTTCGTATTTGTAGGTGAGATGACCTAAAAATCGTAGTACTCAAGGTACTTAGTCGGGTAAACTCTGGGCGATAACAACGCCCCCACTGAACCTGTACTCAGGGAGCGTGGTGGGTAGTTTACTGTCTGGGTGGACACCTGTTGGTAGCCGATTATGGCACTCAGTATTTTAGCTCTCAAACCATCCACTGTGAGTGTTGTTCGAGTCGCACCCATAAAAACGGTACTGTCACTTATTTTCATAGCGCGATTCTACCCGTAATTGTTGCACCAAGTCAGCCCAAGTGATTTCCTTAGCCCCTGAATTTATCACTACCCAAGATGGGTCAGAAAAACAAGACTCTCAAGTGGCAGGAGCTAAACGATGGATCCCACATTCCGCACCCTAACTGTCATAAAAGGGTTTTTACTGAATATTTTCTCGACAATGAGAATAAACAAATACTTTACTTGCTCGTATAGTTATATTATTTACCTACCCTGAATAATATTTTCTTCTCAATAAGAAGCAATAATTATTTACGCTTAAACAATAGACCTCTTGCAAAAGTCGGTCAAATAGAGCCAGTTTTAACTAGGCGAAGCTCATAGTTATATAGACCAGCGATGAGATTAAACCGCAAACCAAATCGTTTTCGACGATTTCTATAGCACCCAGACAAAATTTTAAATACTGGAGTTTAGACTAACGCATGACAAAACAGTGCAGCAGAAAGAATCTAATACACATCAGTATACAAATTGAAAAATTCAACGATTTTAAGCTGGCTGAGGTTGCTTTTGAATGCGAGTTTTAGTTCGTTTTTTAACAACAGGGTAGTTAATTCTACGTATGCGTGTTTGTTGTGGTTTCCAGCCAGGGGATTTTCCGCGTGGTTTTGGAGGTTTTGCGGGTGTGTGAATCGCCACCAAAATTGCACCAATCGATTGTGCAACCCTTCCCGGAGTTAGCTTTTAGGCTGTTTTTTGCCAAGGTAAAGGGTTATTCTTAACGATATCTCGTGCCAACCATAATTGCCAAGTAATTAATGGCATGAGGTCACTCCATCTGTCAGATTGTTCTGGAGTTGAGAATTTTGGTAGTGTCCAATGTAGCCGTTGTTTTGCAAAACGATACCAATGGTCAACACCAAACCAACGCAAGTAATATTGGAATATCTCAGTGCAAGAAGGCATTGATTCTCCAATAAAAGCCAACCACATTGGCTTGGCGACTCGTTTACTACCATCAGGTTTCAAACGTTCAACTAAGATCACCGACATTGGGTGTAATGGAGATTTACGTAGATGTAGCTCGTTCCACAAGCGAATTTTTAATCTCCCTAGTTTCGCATCTTCTAATTCTGTTGTTTGGGCAGGTTCGTCCCAAGTTGATTCATCAAGAAGTTTAAATTTACTACCGTGAACTCGTCGTCTACCTCTGCCACTGTATGTTGGTGGTGCAGTCCACAAACATAAATTCGACCGTAGACGTATGATTTTATCAACTTCTATATCCGCTGTTTGAGTAATGAACGGCGCACATCCATACTCAATATCCCAGCATGAAATTGCTCTACTTGGTAATTGTGGGCATACTTTTTTAAGTTGCCATACTGCTTTCTGTATCGGTGTTTCCCAGCTGGTTATTCTCTCATGTCTTAAAGGTAATGCCCAACTCCCGGATGCTTCTGGGATTAAAGCTAGCGTGCTATACCCATAGCCAGCCGTGACTGGTTTGCCCCCTAATCCTCCTTGAGCATAATGCTCGTAGGTTCTTTCCTTTAGGGTAGAAGCATTGGGTCTTGACCATGTAGTATGGTCGCCAGCCAGCAAAATGCGTCCTTCTGGCTTTATTTGCTCAATATACAATTTCATCAATTTATTTCGCTGTGGTCGTGTATCTTGAACCGATTCATAGGTGTAACGACCATTTGCGACGAAATACCGGGCATAAAGATAAATCTGCCAAACTATCGGCTTTTCGAGTCAACATAATTGCATCCATCAGTTCAAATGTTGCATCCTTTGCTCAAACCAGATATGAGTATGCCTCTTGACGAAATGCTTTGAGTTTAGATAAAAGTTTCATAGGGAAGGTTGAGAATTGGTTGTGCTTTTCTCATCTTCCGTCGAGAGATGCTTGTTTTTACACAGGTATCTCTCTATTTTTTTGTACGCGGCTACAGTCTTGCGGAGACTGATTTAGTCTAAACTCCAGTAGAGAAGCTTACCGAAGGTATCGCTTGTAAATGCTGCAAAATTTGGTTCCAAATTCCGGCTTTTTGCCATCTATAAAACCTTGTTGCCGCACTCTCCCACTTTCCATAACGTTCGGGCATATCTGGCCACGGTGCCCCAGTTCTTACTCCCTTCCCGGTTTAAGATTACCTATCCTCTTTTTTCTTCCTTTGTGTCCTTGGCATCTTCTCCTTCAAAGACGCGAAGCGCGTAGCCTTTGTGCCTCTCGCAGAGAAGGCGGTTCGTTAAATCAGGTATTCTTTGAGCGGTTCGGGAGTAATATCCAAAGAATGCCATTAATGACCGTGCGATGGTCATAATTTGGCTTACCCGTTCGCGGCTTTGATGGTGGTAGTAACGGTTTTAACCTTTCCCACTGTTCATTACTTAAATCTCCTCGGTTCATCAATCCACCCTGCGATCGCCGACTTTTTCGGATATAACGAGGAGCGAAAACACGCCCTAGTAGTCCACCAAGCCAACGAAAGCCAGGTACTAGCCGATGCTGTTAAGCTACTTAGTATGCGAGGAATCAGGGTAGTATCATGGCAAAAAAATAGATTGTAGATTGAAACGAAGCGGAATTATCTCAACTGCGATCGCGCTCCTAAAATAGGTAAGCACAAAGCACGAACCAAAACCCCTTGCAAACATTCTTCTGATGGCAAGTGAGGATTATTCTGATAACGCGATCGCCTCTACCTTACGCATAAATGTCTCAACCGTCGAGCGCACTCGTGAGAAATTTGTGACAGGGGGTCTGGAGTATGCACGCTTCTGACCGTCCCCATCCCCCAAAGCCTCGTAAACTTGATGGTTATCTTGAAGCCTTTCTGGTAGCCACAGCTTGTTCAACTGCACCCGAAGGGCCTACTCCCATTTTCAATGCAGCTTTTGGCAGATCAACTGGTAAGCCTCGGTATTGTAGAATCAATTTCTGATGAAACAGTGCGTCCAACGCTAAAAAAAACCAGATAAAACTGTGGTTAAAGGAACAGTGGTGCATACCATCCGTGAATGCTGATTATGTTCTGCGGATGGAAGATGTATTAGATTTATACAACGAACCGTGTGCGTTCCCAAGCGCCCAGTAATCTGTTTTGATGAGACTCCATACCAACTTCTAGAATAAGTTAGACAACCACTGCTTCCAGAACCCGATCAACCAGAGCGTTACGACTATGAGTATAAGCGAAACGGAAGTGTTAATTAGAGTGCGTATTTCCAAGCATTGGTAGGATGGCGACATATCGAAGTTAGAAAACAACGCACGCTCGTTTGATTTTGCGAAACAGATGAAGGATTTAGTAGATATTTATTGCCAGGAGGCAGATGTTATTCGTTTAGTTGTTGATAACCTAAACACCCACAATCCAGTCGCGTTGTCTGAGGTTTTTGATCCGCACTCTTGCCCGTAGGATTGTCCAAAAACTAGAGTTTCATTACACCCCTAAACACGCGAGGAACCTTAAATCAGGTCGAAATTGAATTTTCTATTTTATCTCGTCAATGTTTAGACAGACGGATTAGCGATCGCTCGCAGTTGGAGAAGGCGAAATTTCAACTTGGGAGAAACAGCGTAATTCTCAACATGCAAGTGTAAATTGGCGCTTGAAAACCACGGATGCAAGGAGAAAGATGGACTGCTTGTATCCTAATGTTTGACCCCGCAAAGTTAGCTTTGCGGACTACTAGGGTATCAGGAGAATATTTGTGAAAATCAATTACTAACTGAGTGGCAATTGATGGCTTAGAATAAAAAGGTTGTCAAAAATTGCGATATCTGCTGTCATGGCTGTTCCTAAGAAGAAAACATCGAAGTCCAAAAGAGATAAACGCCGAGCTACCTGGAAGCACAAAGCTGTAATTCAAGCTCAGAAAGCTCTTTCGTTAGGCAAGTCGATTTTGTCTGGACGTTCTACATTTGTTTATCCAACTGCTGAAGAAGAGCAAGAAGAGGAATAATTTCCTTTTTTTGAATAGACCTGTCCATAAATAAAGCTTAAAATAGCTGAAACCCCTACCTACATAGCTTGCTTTTGAGTTTATGTCAGATAGAAAACTCTAAAACCCTCTCCAGAGCTAGGTTTCAGGTAAATAAAGTTCTAACTTACGGATAGGTCTAATGGGTAGTCCGGAAAAGTTAATCGAGTTAATCAGAAATAGGTAATAGGTAATTGGGAAGACCTATTATTTGTTACAATTGTGTACAGAAAGATACAAATATTAATTAAGCAATGGAGTGTAAAATAAACCCTTTAAAATGTAGTGAGCGGCTCTAGCCCTCAAAACCTTTACAAACAGCGGTAAACCGCTCACTACGAATTAGGGGTACATTTTATATTTAATTACGCCGAGTTACTTATCTTCAGAAAACTTATTTTTCTTCAATTATGCTAGGTAAATTTTTTCAGAAACCACAAAAAGAAGAAAGCGATCGCGTTCCTCAAGGACAATATTTAACTAAGGGCTTCCCTGTCTTAACTTACGGTGCAACCCCCAAAATTAACATAGATGAATGGGAATTTAAAGTTTGGGGTTTGGCAAAACCTGCTACTTTTACTTTGTCTGATTTTATGGCATTACCCCAACATCAATTTACAGCAGATTTTCACTGTGTAACACGTTGGTCAAAACTCCATGTCAAGTGGACTGGTATTAAAGTGACAGATTTTATGAAGCTGATTTCAGTAGACCCGAAAGCTGCTCACATTATGGAACACAGCTACGGTGGCTACACTACTAATATTGCAATTGAAGATTTTGTGCGCGAAGAAAATTTCTTTGCTTTTAAAGTATTTGATGAAGATTTGTCAACAGAACATGGTGCTCCAATGCGGTTAGTTGTTCCTCATCTTTACGCTTGGAAAAGTGCTAAATGGATTAATGGTTTAGAATTTTTAGAGCGTGAAGAACTCGGTTTTTGGGAACGTAATGGTTATCATCGTCGTGGTGAACCTTGGGCTGAAGAACGTTATAGCAGCTTCTAGTTATTTACCTGTGTTGGCAGCAACCGTCGTAGAGACGCCTATGTGCGAAACGTCTCTACAATATGTCTGATTCCCTACCCAAGAATTCGCTTTAGTAAGGATAATTTACCTTTGTAGGGAGGGTATAGCCATTTAACATCTAGCAAGAAAGACTTGTATAACACGCTTTTGTAATGGGAGAAAGTGTCAAAACTAGCTTTACCGTGATAGCTACCAATACCGCTTTCACCTACACCCCCAAATGGTAAAGATGAGACAGCAACTTGGATGACTGTGTGGTTGATGCACACTCCTCCAGATGAAGTTTGCTGACATACTTGCTTTTGGAGGTTTTTGTTTTGGGAAAATAGATATAAAGCTAGGGGTTTTGGTCGAGAATTAATTAAGGCGATCGCTTCACCAATATCTGTGTATTCAATCACAGGTAAAATCGGTCCAAAAATTTCCTCCTCCATCACTGCATCTGTTAAGGAAACTTTATCAATCACCGTCGGGGCAATATAAGACTCTGAAGAATTACTTTCTCCACCAACTATAATTTTACCATCTTTTAAGAAATTAACCAACCTGTCAAAGTGTTTTTGATGAATAATTCTGGCATAATCAGGACTGGTTGCCGGATTATCACCATAAAATTCTTTGAGACATTTGAGAATGCTAGCTAACAAATTATCTTTGATTTTTTTATCAACTAAAAGATAGTCAGGTGCAATACAAGTTTGTCCTGCGTTGAGAAATTTACCCCACGTAATACGTCTGGCAGTTTGTTCCAGATTGATGTCATCATCGACAATGCAAGGGCTTTTACCGCCTAATTCTAAGGTAACTGGTGTGAGGTGTTTTGCCGCAGCTGCCATGACTATTTTACCAACTGCTGTGCCGCCAGTGAAAAAGATGTGGTCGAACTTTTCTGCTAATAGTTGTTGACTTGTTTCTACACCTCCTTCTAACACTGCTATATAAGCCTGATCGAAATGTTTTGTAATAATATCCGCTAAAACACGAGAAGTATGAGGTGCGAGTTCTGAAGGTTTGATAATTGCACAATTGCCGGCAGCGATCGCACCCACTAATGGGGATATAATCAACTGCAATGGATAGTTCCAAGGACCAATAATTAAAACTACTCCCAGCGGTTCGGGATAAATTCGTGCTGATGCAGGGAAAAAGTCCAGGGAAACTGCTGCTTTCTTCGGCTTAGTCCAATTTTTAATATCTTTTATTGCCGAATCAATTTCCTTATATACTAAAACTTCTGTTGCATAAGCCTCAAATTCTGGTTTGTTTAAATCTGCTTTCAGTGCTTCGATAATAACTTCTGTATCTTCAATTATTGCTTGTTTGAGAGTTTTTAATTGGGCAACGCGAAAATCAATATTTTTGGTTTCTCCTGTTTGAAAAAAATCACGTTGTTTGCTGATAATATCAGGGATGGATAAGTTCGTAAGCATGTTTTTTCCGAAAATACTAAAGGATTTAGTTAATTTTTGAAACCCAGAGTGACCCAGAGGTCTAGGCAGAGCTTCGCGGAGTTGGAGTTAGAATTTTTTGTGTTTTCATAAAATTGGTATGCTCCCATTTTTATCGGCATTTATCTGCGTTTATCTGCGGTTAATTATTGATTTTTGCTAATAGATGCAATCTCCTGTTTTGCGGGTAAATTTACAATAAACACACTACCTTTACCGAATTCAGAATTAACTCGAATAGTTCCTTCATGTGCTTCGACGATTCGACGAGAAAGATAAAGTCCTAAACCACTACCAGAACTTTTGTGGCTTCCTTGGCGAAATCGTTCAAATAAGGTAGCTTGTTCTTGGGGGGGAATACCTGAACCTGTATCTGCTATTTCAATGGTAACAATTTCAGCTTGAGAAGTTAAGCGGATGGTAATTGAACCGATGTCGGTAAATTTGATCGCATTGCCTAGAAGGTTGGTGAATAAGCGATGTAGTTCTAAGCGATCGCCTATCATTTTACTGCTTAATTCGTCTGTCAAATCCAGATTTATCGCGAGTGATTTGGCTTGCGCTAAAGGTGTTAATTCTCCCGCAGCTTCTTCTAATAACGATCGCAGATTAACTGGTTGAAACGCTAGGGTTTTGCGACCGGCTTCAAAGCGGTAAACTTCTAATAAGGTATTCACCATTGCTAGCAGGTTGGTATTGCTGCGAGCCATAATGGTGATAACTTCCTCCATTTGCGCTGATAGATTTCCTAAAGCTCCTTGCCCAAACAGCATTAGTATTCGATCTGCTGCGACTAAAGGGGTACGTAAGTCGTGGGTCAGACGAGAAACAAAATCTTCTCGCTGAAGAGCAATTTCGTCACGTTCGTCTATGCTGTGTTTGAGTCGAAGAAGCGATCGCACTCGTGCTAATAATTCATCCACTGTTACAGGTTTGCGGATAAAATCATCCGCACCCAAATCTAATCCTTGAGCAACATTCGGTGCGTCATGAGCGGTAATCAGCAGAATCGGGATATATGGTAATTCAGTATTACTACGTACTCGTTTTGTAACCTCATAACCATCAATTCCCGGCATCATCAAATCAAGCAATACCAAGTCACAACCAGATGTTTCAATTTTGGCGATCGCTAAAGCACCATTTTCTGCCGTACTAACTATGTAACCTTCTTCCTCCAGAATGGTTTTGATTAAAAATATGTTATCAGGAGAATCGTCTACAACAAGAATTTTGTCAGATTGGGAACTCATATTCAAGGAATAGACTTCTTGCAGAAGTCAGGGCAGAGGGAAAAGGGACTCATGGGAAAGGGGAAAGGGACTCATGGGAAAGGGGAAAGGGAAAGGGATAAGAAGAACATGCATTTATAGAATGAGTCTTGAGGTGTAATATATACCGGAGACAGAAAAACGTTTATTTTGGCAATCTTGGCGATCGCTATTTTATATTTTTCCGTAGGTTTATAAGCGAATGGAAAGACTGGTTGCATATACTCAATTAACCCACCATCCCGCCAAGGACTCAAGTCCTTGGCTAATAGCCCAAGTCCATTAAAATGGACTCAAACCCAAGGAGAGTCTTTCTTTAAAGGACTGGTTGCATATTTTAGTCCACTGGAGAGTGGACTTGTGCTATCAGCCTGGGATTTGCAATCCCAGGCGGGTGCTGCTTTATTGGTATCATTATTAAATTTAAA
>NZ_JAOWRF010000161.1 GCF_025753815.1 Plectonema radiosum NIES-515
GTTCCATTTTGGAACTTTTACGAATTGAAAGTTACAAATTGGGGAAGGGGGGATGGGGGGGGGGGAAGGGGGAGTGGGGAATGGGGAATGGGGAGTGGGGAGTGGGGAATGGAAATAACTACCGCGTTCCCAATTATCAATTACCGCGTTCCCAATTATCAATTACCAATTATCAATGACCAATGACCAATGACTGATGAAAAAGATTTGCGATCGCTCTTAGAATCTGTTGCTAATGGTAACGTTACACCAAATGTAGCCTTAGACAAACTGAAAAACTTGACTTATGAGCCAGTTGGTGAATTTGCCAAAATCGACCACCATCGTCAACTCCGAACCGGTTTCCCAGAGGTAATTTGGGGACTTGGCAAAACTCCATCTCAAATTGCTCAAATTATGGAAGTGATGCACCATCAAAACCCGGTAGTGATGGCTACGCGAATTGAACCAGAAGTTTATACCGAACTTAAAGCAAAAATTCCAGATTTGCGATACTTCGATATGGCGCGAATTTGTGCTATAATCACCGCGACTATCGAACCTCAGTATTCTGGTAATATTGGCATTCTTTCGGCTGGTACTGCCGATCTACCTGTGGCTGAAGAAGCTGCTGTCACCGCTGAACTTTTTGGTTTCCACGTAGAACGGCTCTGGGATGTCGGTGTTGCTGGTATTCACCGCTTGCTAGATAATCGCCATGTCATCGATTCAGCTTCGGTGTTAATTGTCGTGGCAGGGATGGAAGGCGCTTTACCCAGTGTAGTCGCGGGTTTGGCAGATTGTCCGGTAATTGCCGTTCCCACTAGCATCGGTTACGGTGCAAGTTTTGGTGGGTTAGCGCCTCTCTTGACAATGCTCAATTCATGTGCTGCGGGAGTAGGGGTAGTGAATATTGATAATGGCTTTGGTGCCGCAGTTTTGGCAGGACAGATTTTGCGGACTGCGAATCAGATAAAAATTAACAACCCACATAAATAAATTTAGATGCTCGTAATCAAGAAGCTTCAAAAAGCATCGGAGGATCGAGCATTATTTTTTACGTATCGATGAATTATATTCCAATACCGTTAAGTTCAGCCCAAATACGAGTGTAGAGACTTCGGACGATCGCGTCTCTACAGGTCTAAAATCAATACCAAAAATCCTTAACACCAAGCAGATTGAATTATCTTCATTGTTTTTATATAGTTTTTTTAACTTTTATCTTTTATTTTTAAGCGGCATTGATTTGCTACTTTATGCATGATATGAGCAGCAAAGCCAAAGAGCGAAAAACCTTCCAGATTTGGTTTGGGTGCTCCTTGCAGAAAGCGCTCTGCATTAGATTAAATAAAGCTAAAAAATATTAACTTTGCTATCAGATAAAGTTAGATATTATCGGCAATTAAACGGTCATGATATTATTTTTTTACAAATAAATAAAATAAATAAAATAAATAAAATGACCTGGCAAGTATCGTCTACGTGTCCGATTAATCCTATCCATGCGGCTTTAGGAAGAACAGGTAAAATATTGTTCTTTGCTGGTTCGGGTAACGATCCGACTAATGTAGCAAATTCCGCTAGAGGTGTCGCACTTTGGGATGTAAACAGCGGTATCTTCTCCACTCCTACGGTTCCACTAGATAGTAATGGCAACCCCATTGATGTTTTCTGCGCTGCTCAGTCGTTTCGCTCTAATGGGCAATTGTTTGTTGCAGGTGGCACTCTGCAATATGACCCATTCAAAGGTATTCAAGATAGTTTTGTATTCAATTTTACCACTGGGCAATGGAGCAAGGTGGCATCAATGTATAGAGGACGCTGGTATCCTACCGTATTAACGCTGGGTAATGGTAGGATCTTTGCTTTGTCGGGTTTGGATATAAATGGCAACCTCGACCGCAACCCGGAAATTTTTAACAGTTCTACTGGTTGGAATATTTTTACACAGCAAACCAGTGCTTTTGCCCTTTATGCCCACCTCGTCTTGTTGAGTAGTGGCAGACTTTTTTACACGGGTGCTCAACTGGGGAGTAACAATGGTGTGTCACCAAGAATTCTCACTTTACCGTCAAGATTTAATCAAGCGATCGCAGAACAGTCCGTGGGTGGGTTGGAATTTCCAGATAACGGCAACCAAGCTGCCAGCGTGTTGCTACCACCAGCTCAAGACCAAAAAGTGATGATTATTGGTGGGGGTGGAGGTACGGCAACCAACCGAGTCAATATTGTAAATCTCAACGCTAGTACTCCCACTTATACCGCAGCGCCGTATCTAAATAATCCCAGGATGCACCACAATGCAGTTTTGTTGCCCGATCGCACGGTATTTGTGTGTAATGGCAGCAGAGCGGAAGAGGATGTATCACAATCAACGCTGCCAGCGGAAATTTACAACCCAGCAACCAATGCCTGGACACTAGTAGAAACACCAACAGTTAACGGTCGCGTATATCATTCTGTAGCGGTGCTGTTACCGGATGGCAGAGTCGTTACAGCAGGGGGAAATCCTAATCGTAGTTCTTATGAATCGCGGATAGAAATTTATAGTCCCGCTTACATGTCGCAAACAAGACCCACTATCAGTAGTGCTCCTGCGACCACAAACTACAATGCGATAATCACGATCCAAACAAGCCAAGCTGCGAACATCAAATGGGTTCATCTAATTAGACCAATGGCACCCACTCATGGTCTAGATACAGAACAACGGCTAGTAGACCTGCCCATTTCTTCTAGGACTAGCAGTTCTCTGAGTGTTCAAATCACAGCTAATCGCAACATAGCACCTCCTGGCTACTACATGGTGTTTATTGTTGATAACAATAACGTTCCCTCGGTGGCTAAATGGATTCAATTAACATAATGCTCTGTGCCGGCTAATGCCTAATGCCTCTTAGCATTTATCACAATCACCTTTCGCTCTTCACCAGTCACTCATGGGGGAAACCCCCTTGGAGAAGCGCTTTTCTCTGAGGGAGAAGACGCACTGCCCCACAATTAGCAATTAAATTCAAAATTCACGCTCAGTATCAGCCAATGTTGATAGAACAATAAGCGTCACAACAATGGTTCGCTGGCAATTAATTTTTGGAGTCAAATATGAAACTGATATTAACACGCAGACAATTTGGGCAGTTGGCGGTGCTAGCCACCGCTGGAACTGCCACAGGGCTGTTTACAAACAAAATCCTTGCACAAAAGCCAAGCACGGTAATCTTGGGTGCACGACCTGGAAATATCAGCTCCCCCGATACCTCAGCCGACCTCAACTCAGATACTACTGACCTCTCTGATGAAAGCGCAACCGCAGATATTGTGCCATCCGCTTTGCAGACAATTGTCGTAGAGTCTTTTGATGTCGGGAGTCAAGAGGTGAAAACCGTACTGACGACCCCACCGATTTTGGAGACTGGTGAACAAGTGAGCGGTTTTGTATCTTTAAAAGATGGCAGATTTGTAGTCACGGCTACTAATATCGATCCTGGTAAGAAAAACAAGCAAAGCGTTCGCTTGATATTTTTAAGTGATTCACCAAAAAGCGTGGCTGTCTCCGGACTAAAAAACAACGAGGCACTTCGCAGTTTACTAGGCTTGAAAGATGGCTCAGTAGTTGGTCTAGTCGGCAAAATAAATGGAACACCACCTTCGAGAATTGTAACGATTAATCCCGATACAGGTAATATTACAGATAGAGACAAAATACCTGACCAAAAGCGGGTAACTGCTGTAGCTCAATGTCCAGAGGAAACTTTTTATGGGATCGCAACTGAAAATACAGGCGAAACCAGTGTATTCCAAATTGGTCAAGAGCAATTAACCAAATTGAGCTTCAACGGTCAGCCGTGGAATAATGGTTTCATTGGTTTGGTTTGCGGTGCATCCAATCAATTGTATGGCTTGGGTGCTCTCAGGCATCAAGAATATCCTTTTTACCTGCACAGCATCGATCCCAAGACTGGAGAAATAAAGAGGATAGGAAAAGGGTTCAACGTTTCCGCAATTACCATACCCTAGGCATTAGACATCTCCAGAGTCATACGTAGAGACGTAGCTAGCTTACGTCTCTACAAGGGTTTAGGGCAAGGCATAATTAATTTCTACACCTATGTCTATTAGACATCTCCGGAAAACAATGTAGAGACGCGAAATTTCGCGTCTCTTGGGGTTTGGATAACGCATATTTAATTTTCGGAGATGTCTATTAGTGATTAGTAGTTAATAGTCAAAACTAACTACTAAGCTGTTCCACATTTAAATTGCATAATTAGTGCGCTCATGTTGCCATTGATGTCAACTTCAGCGAGAAATAGCTTAACTGTTGGCTTCGTCACCCGCTTTGAACTAAAGTTCAAGGCTAATAGCTAAAGTCTACTTTAGTAGACTAAATATTTTTAGGGATATTTAGTCATCTTGAGATGAGTTTCGCTATTAGCAAGGAACTTCAGTTCCTTGGGGGACATAACTTTTACGTTAAGTTGACACCAATGGCTTTTCGGTCTACCCCACAAGAGTTATGTTTAATTCGGTTATGCAAATTAGATGTTTTTCAGCTTACCACTAATTACTATCAACTGATTTGCACTCCTTGTCTACGCCGTAACAGTTGCGATCGCTTTATCGAGAGCAAGCATAGCTGTTTCGACTTCTTTTTCTGTCACAATCAAGGGTGGAACAAAGCGGAGAACTTTGGGTCCTGCTGCTACGAGCAATAAGCCTTCATCCATAGCTGCTTTAACGATATCGGCAGCGGTTAGCTGAATGTCTGGTTGCAACTCCATTCCGTCGATTAAACCCCAACCGCGTACTTCGGTAATTATATGGGGATATTGAAGAGCGATCGCTCTCAATCCATTTCTTAATTGTTCCCCCCGATCCTGCACATTCTGTAAAATATTCTCATGAACCAATGTCTGACAAACCGAGAGCGCGACTCCACAGGCAAAGGGATTACCACCAAAGGTGCTAGCATGTTCTCCAGGTTGGAAAACATCGCAAAATGACTTGCTCATCATTGCGCCGATGGGGATACCACCACCTAAGCCTTTAGCGCTAGTGAAAATATCTGGCTCGACCCCAAGATGTTCGTAACCCCATAATTTTCCAGTGCGTCCCATACCGACTTGCACTTCATCGAAAATCAGCAAAATGCCGGTTTCATCGCATATTTTCCGCAATTTTTGGAAGTAAGCAACCTCACCCGGACGCACACCACCTTCTCCCTGCAATGGCTCGATTAAAATCGCTGCTACGCGATAATCACCTTCATCAAGTTCGCTAATTGCGGCTTCGACTGCGGCAATATCGTTGTAAGGTACATAGTGGAATCCCGGCACTAATGGATCGAAGTGTTTTTGATACTTCGGCTGTCCGGTAGCGGTAACTGTCGCCAAAGTTCTTCCGTGGAAACTGGCATGAGCTGTTAAGATGATCGGTTTTTCAATTTGCAACACAGTATGTGCGTATTTTCGCGCAAGTTTGATAGCAGCTTCATTTGCTTCTGCCCCGGAATTGCAGAAAAATGCGCGATCGCTACAAGAATGTTCAACGATCCATTTTGCTAATTCACCCTGTTCGGGGATGTAATACAAATTAGAAACGTGGTGCAACTTTTGAATTTGCTTTGTCACCGCTTCTATTAAGGCAGGATGAGCATGTCCTAAAGTGCAAGTGGCAATTCCCGCCACAAAATCCAGATATTCCCGCCCTTGCGTATCCCAAACGCGGCATCCTGCGCCTTTTTCTAGGGCTAGGGGAAACCGCGCATAAGTGGACATGACGACTTGATTAAAGCTATCTGTATCAAAGGGAGTAGATTGTACAGAATCTGACTGTGGAGGTATTGTCGCTTGTTTTAAAGTCTGCATAATTACGCTTGCCTAGAAGTGAAAGTTTTTCATCCTATAGTTATTTACTAGTTTGATAGAAAATTTTGAAAATTTCTTATTATTTGGGAATTGGGCATTGGAGAGTGGGGAGATGGGGAGACATGGGGAGACAAGGGGACAAGGGGGACAAGGAGGACAAGGGGGACAAGGGGGACAAGAAGATAATTCTTTTTTTCCAATTACCAATGCCCAATGCCCAATGACCAATTCTCCAAAGGAGTGTCAGTGGTGAAAAACTGTGTATTCAACGCTTGAGCAAAAATATCGTCGCATCCAAAAAGAGTTGATGGCAGGAACCGCTGCCCTCGGTGGTGTCTTTATCATTGGGACTTTATGGTACAGCTTAGTAGAAAAGTGGAGTTGGCAAGATGCAGCTTATATGACGGTGATTACCTTGGCTACTGTGGGCTATGGTGAGACACACCCCTTAGGAAGCCGAGGACGCTTATTTACGATCGCCTTAATTTTAATGGGTGTCGTAACAATCGGTTACATCGTCAATAGATTTACAGAAGCGTTAATTCAAGGTTACTTTCAAGAAGGAATTCGATTACGACAACAGCGACGCCTAATGGAATCTTTGTCAGAACATTATATACTTTGTGGATTTAGTCGGACTGGTCGTCAAATTGCCAAAGAGTTTCGGGCAGAAGGTGTACCTTTTGTAATTATTGATTCGCAGATTGAATCGGTGCGAAAAGCACAATCTGAAGGTTTTACATTATACCAAGGTGATGCCACCTTAGATGAAACTCTCTATAAGGTTGGCATTGAGCGGGCAATTTGCATTGTCGCAGCGCTGCCTTCAGATGCAGAAAATTTATACGTAGTACTTTCAGCAAAAACACTGAATCCCAATATCCGAGCGATCGCCCGCGCTAGTACAGAAGAAGCTGTGCAAAAATTACAACGTGGTGGTGCTGATGCGGTGATTTCTCCTTACATTACTGGGGGTAAAAGAATGGCAGCATCTGCCCTCAGACCGCAGGTAATGGATTTTGTAGATGGTATTCTCACAGGGGCAGACCGACAATTATACATGGAAGAAGTTTTGCTCGATCCGGCAATTTGTCCGTATCTCGGTGAAACTTTGCAAAAAGCAAGATTGCGATCGCAAACTGGGGCATTAGTTTTGGCAATTCGTCGCACCGATGGCACTCTCATCGGCGGTCCCACTGGCGATACTATTTTATTACCTGGAGATTTGCTGATTTGCATGGGTACAGCTGAACAATTGCGTAGTCTAAATCAAATTATCGGACCAATTGGTTCTCAGAAAGTGCGTAAACCGAAAAATAGCTGATGGGGACAAGGGGGAGTGGGGGATAAGGAGAAAAATAGTAATTCTTTCCCCCCTTCCCCCACTCCCCCCCTCTCCCCCTCCTCCTCTCCTACCTACGATTTGATCTATATTGGTGGTGCTTTAGGCGCGATTCATGCGGCGGTGATGGCGCAACTGGGGTATAAGGTGCTGTTAGTGGAGAGATTGCCTTTTGGAAGGATGAATCGGGAATGGAATATTTCCCGTGATGAAATCCAAAGTTTGATTAACTTGGGTTTGGTGACTCCTGCTGAGGTAGAATCTATTATTGCACGGGAGTACAAAGACGGATTTAATAAGTTTTTTGATGGTAATAATCCGGAGAAATTGCGATCGCCTATATTGCACACTCCCACAGTGCTAAATGTCGCCTTGAATTCTGATAAATGGCTGCAACTATGCGGGCAAAAATTGCGAGCCGCTGGCGGTGAAATCTGGGATGAGACAGAGTTTATCCGTGCAGATATTAGTAGGACACAAGTAGTGATGAATGTCAAGCATTTACCTAGTCAAACTGAGAAGCAAGTGAGTGGACGAGTGCTGGTGGATGCGATGGGAACTGCTTCACCGATCGCTTGGCAATTAAATGGTGGTCGTGCTTTTGACAGTGTTTGCCCAACGGTGGGAGCAGTAATTGAAGGTGGATTTGAGCCAGGGGTGTGGGATTCGCAGTATGGCGACGTTCTCAACAGCCACGGGGATATTTCGCGGGGAAGGCAGTTGATTTGGGAGTTATTTCCCGGAGCTGGTGAAGAACTGACGATTTATTTATTTCATTACCACGAAGTAAATCGGCAAAATCCCGGTTCGCTGTTGGAAATGTACGAGGACTTTTTCACGATTTTGCCAGAGTATCGACGATGCGATATGGACAAGCTCGTGTGGAAAAAACCGACATTTGGATATATACCGGGATATTTTAGTATTGGGAATGGCGATCGCAAAGTTGCTTTTGATCGATTATTAGCGATCGGTGACGCCGCTTCTCTCCAATCCCCCCTTGTTTTTACCGGCTTTGGTTCTTTAGTTCGCAACTTAGAACGCTTAACAACACTTCTAGACACCGCTCTCAAACATGATTTGCTCAGTTTCCGACACCTGAACCAAATTAGCGCTTACCAAAGTAATGTTTCCGTAACTTGGTTATTTTCCAAAGGAATGATGGTTCCCACTGGGAAATTTTTACCACCCCAACGGATTAACTCAATGTTGAATACTTTCTTTGGGCTATTAGCAGACGAACCCCTAGAAGTGGCAGATAATTTCATCAAAGATAGATGCGATTGGCTCACCTTTAATCGTTTAGCATTAAAAGCAGCTCGCACAAATCCGGCATTGTTGCTGTGGATTTGGCAACTTGCAGGACCAAAGGATTTAATCAGGTGGTTGGGTAACTATTTTAATTTTGGTCGTTATGCCCTAAATAGCGCTTTACTCATTCGATGGTTTCCCCGCTTCCTCAAGCGAATCCAGCCTTGGCTAGAAACCCAAAATCCTGGGTTGTGGTTGAGGTTGTTAGCACTTAACTATGCTCTCACCATCGGCAAACCGCGTGGGAAAAATCAGGTAGCAAAAGTTACCTCGAAAACGATAATTCAAATTAGTCATTAGTTGTTGGTTGTTGGTTGTTGGTTGTTGGTTGTTCTAGTAACTACTACCCACTAACGACTAACCACTAACCACTATCCACTAACCAAAGATACAAGCACACCATTTGGATCGCGCACACGAGCGATTGTGTGTCCTCCAGGTTGGGATTTTGGTACATCTAATCCTTTGGCACCAGCACCAATTGCTTTCATGTAAGCGGTTCCAACGTCAGGGGTAACGAATGATAGTTGAATTGATGCAGGAGGTTGTGCCGAGTTGTTGGGATGACAACCGCTGGGAAATAACTTCTTCGCTTCGTTGCTTGAGGAGAAAGCAAGCGTGGTGCTACCTGTTTCTAATTCTGCCCAGATAGACTCACCCTTCTCCCGGAGAGTGCGACGAACCAAACCAAAGGCTTTTTCATAAAACTCGACGGTTTTAACTACGTCATCTACCCAAATAACTGTGTAACCAAATTTCATGGCTTTGCTCCCTGTATGCGTGCGATCGCCTTAAGGCTGGCATTTTGTGTCATCGCAAATCAATCTTACCCTAATAGCTCAAAACAAAACCTGTTAAATTATTTAATTAATACAATTTATGGTAAATCACACATATTGTAGAGACGTTCCACTGGAACGTCTTTACTGGAACGTCTTTACTGGAACGTCTTTACTGGAACGTCTTTACTAGGGTTTGGGTGTTTTTATTAATGTTAATAAGCAAAAAAAGAGACTTTCTTTAATCCCTATTTAACTTTTTGATATCTCCCCCGGTTAGAAACCGGAGGATTCTAAACTGATGTTGCTACGGGGGGATAAACCCCCACTTCGCAACGCTTGTTTACGATATGATTTATTTAATCTCTTGAACAAATCAATTCGTTG
>NZ_JAOWRF010000074.1:0-2179 GCF_025753815.1 Plectonema radiosum NIES-515
TCTACACGGTATTTCGCGTCTCTACACGGTATTTCGCGTCTCTACACGGTATTTCGCGTCTCTACACGGTATTTCGCGTCTCTACACGGTATTTCGCGTCTCTACACGGTATTTCGCGTCTCTACACCGTATTTCGCGTCTCTACACCGAATTTCGCGTCTCTACACCGAATTTCGCGTCTCTACACGGTATTTCGCGTCTCTACACGGTATTTCGCGTCTCTACACCGCGTATTGCAACCAACCGAGAAGCGCTATGATTAGTTTTCTATAAAATTCGCTGAATATAACTAAGTTTTTAAAAAATTTACGTTCTACAATACTAAAGCTGATAAATGCAGTACATATAAAGAGGGTAAATAATGCCCGTGTCTATACAGGGAAGGAGAAATGGCTACAATACAACCAGCAAAGAAAAATCAGCAAGTGCGTACAGTCGCAGATTTAGTGGATAATATCCAAGAACTGACTGTGGAGATACAAGAATTATACACTCTGGATGCCATTCCTTGGGTAATTGGATATTCAGGTGGTAAAGATTCTACAGCAATTTTACAGTTAATCTGGAATGCGATCGCATCTCTCCCACTAGAAAAACGGACGAAGACTATTTATGTAATTACAACGGACACCCTTGTAGAAAATCCTTACGTTTCTGCTTGGGTACGCAAATCTTTAGAGCAAATTAAAGTTGCGGCAAAACAACAACAGATGCCTATGATACCGCATCTGTTACACCCCGAACTAAAAGAAACATTTTGGGTAGGATTAATCGGTAAAGGATATCCAGCACCAAGAAGAAAATTTCGTTGGTGTACGGAACGTTTAAAAATTAGTCCATCTAACCGCTTTATTCGAGATGTGATTCGGGTTAACAGTGAAGCGATCGTTGTTTTAGGTATTCGTAAAGCTGAAAGCTCATCACGCGCTAAAAGGATGAAAGAATGGCAAGCGAAAAGAGTCCGCGATCACCTTAGTCCGAACATGAATTTACCAAACTCTTTAGTTTACAGTCCCATAGAAGATTGGCGAAATGATGAAGTTTGGCTTTATTTAATGCAATGGGAAAATCCTTGGGGATACAGCAACAAAGATTTATTTACTATGTACAGAGGTGCGACAGCGGATAATGAATGTCCTTTAGTTGTCGATACATCTACTCCTAGTTGTGGTAGTTCTCGTTTTGGTTGTTGGGTTTGCACTTTAGTGAGTGAAGATAGCTCACTAAAAGCAATGATTCAAAATGATGAAGAAAAAGAATGGTTGCAACCCCTTCTGGATTTACGCAAAGAATTAGACATAGAAACAGAAGACCGGAATTGGCGAGATTTTCGTCGTAGAACTGGAGATGTCCAACTATATGAGCGGAATATAGAAGGGGAAATTTCAGTTGAGCCTATTCCTGGTCCCTATATTAAAGAAGCGCGAGAATATTGGTTAAAAAGACTCCTAACTATTGAGCAACAATTGAGGAGTAAAGCCCCAGAAAATATGCGCGATATCACCCTAATTACCCCAGAAGAACTGAGCGAAATTCGTCGCATTTGGCTAGAAGAAAGACACGAATTTGACGATAGTTTACCCCGCATTTATATGGAAGTGACTGGTGAAGTTTTCTCAGACCCTCGTCCCGGTGCTGATTATAGTCTACTCGGTACTGATGAATGGGCTGTGTTAGAAGAAATTTGTGAAGGTGATGCAATGCATTTAGAGTTAATGGCGAAACTGTTGGATACAGAACGCCAATATCGCAAAATGTCGCGTCGTGTGGGCATATACGACACCTTAGAGCAATGTTTTAAAACAAGTTCCCGCTCCCCAGAAGAAGCGATAAAAAATGCTCATTACAAACGTGATTTAAAAACAGCGGCAGGTTCCGGTGATGTAGAAAAGGTGAAGCAGCTAACTTTAGGAGATGTTGCGTTGACTTCGGAAGCAGAACCGAAAACTTGGGGGACTATGAAATTTAAAAATAAAAAGAGTGAATAAAAAGGCGAATAGAATTCGCAGCTACACAGACGAAACCCGCCTACGCAGGTTAAGGATAATGAAGTAATAAAAAGCGAATAGAATTCGCAGCTACACAGACGAAACCCGCCTACGCGGGTTAAGGAAAATGAGGTCAAATTACACACAATTGTATTTACATTATGTTTGGGCAACCTGGGATAGATTGCCTA
>NZ_JAOWRF010000074.1:2279-9633 GCF_025753815.1 Plectonema radiosum NIES-515
TAATAAAAAGCGAATAGAATTCGCAGCTACACAGACGAAACCCGCCTACGCGGGTTAAGGAAAATGAGGTCAAATTACACACAATTGTATTTACATTATGTTTGGGCAACCTGGGATAGATTGCCTATAATTACACTTGATATCCAAAAACTTGTTTATGCAGCAATTATTCGTGAGTGCGAACAGTTAAAATGTACAGTAATTGCAATCGGTGGTGTTGAAGACCATGTGCATCTGCTAACGGGTTTTCCAACAACAGTAACCGTATCTGAACTGATTAAACAAATTAAAGGAAGTTCCTCCCATTTCATCAGCCACGAAGTTAAATCAAGTGAGTTTTTCAAATGGCAAGGTAGCTATGCGGCATTTACAGTTAGTCATGATGCTATTGACAACGTAGCTAATTACATTAGAAACCAAGCTACACACCACAGTCAAAAATCAATCATTCCCACCTGGGAACTTACTTTTCCATAACAATTTTACATTTAGTCCGCCTAATCGCGGACTTTGCCTGTGTAGCCAAGCCACTGCGCTGGACGGGTTCCCCGGCTTGAAGCATGTGGCGCGCGAATTCCATTCGCTCGATATATTTTATTTCTCAATTAAAATGAAATTCATTGAACTCGTCTTACAAAACTTTGGTCCCTATTGTGGGAAACAAGTCATCAATTTGAACCCAGAAATTGATGATGAAAATTCTCGTCCTATTATCCTTTTAGGTGGGATGAATGGTGGGGGAAAAACAACCCTGATGGATGCGATTCGTCTTGCACTTTATGGACATCGCGCTCAATGTTCTACTCGTGGTAATCTGAGCTATAGTGATTTTCTCACTCAATGCGTCAACAGTCACACCGACCCAGTTGAGAAAACCCGCGTTGAATTAGTTTTTGAACACATTGAAAATGACAAGCCAGTAAAATATCGCGTGGTGCGAACTTGGGAGAAAAATCCTAAAGACGGTAAAGACCACTTGGGTATTTTGGATGCTAATGAATGGCTTGATATTGCAAGAGCGAATATCTGGGATGAGTATATTGAAAATCTCCTACCTTTAGGAATTTCTAATTTATTTCTATTTGACGGAGAACAAGTTAAAGAACTTGCAGAACAAGAAATACCACCACAGATTGTAGTTGATGCAATTAGCGGACTTTTAGGGCTAGAATTAGCTGAACGTTTAGCAGTTGATTTGGAAATATTAGTCAATCGCAAACGCAAAGAAATTGCTGATATTAAATATTTGGCAAACTTAGAGGAAATTGAAAATAGGCTAAAAGAGCAACAAAATGAATACGAAGTAGAAGCGCTCTTATTAACGTCTTTACAAGAAAAGTTAAAAGAAGTTGAACTTCATCAGCAAGAAGTTGTTGATAAATTCATTTCCGAGGGTGGGAAAATCGCTGGAGAACGCAGTCAATTAGAGAAGCATAAATCAGAAATAACTGCGTCAGTCGAGAAAACACGTCAAGTAATGTGTGAATTAGCGGCTGATATTTTACCTTTGGCTTTAATTGAACCTTTGCTGAATCAGATTTACACCCAAGGAGAAAAAGAACTTCATATTCAACAAGCTGCATTAGCACATGATTTATTAGTTGCGCGAGATAAACGATTACTCGATTTAATTCATAATTTGGCTCTAGGTGATGAAAAAGTTGATAAAATTAAACATTTTATAAATCAAGAAAATCAATCTTTAGAAAAAGCGACAACAGAACAGCCTTGGTTATTAACTGATACGGAAACACTGCATCAGTTAGATAATATTATTCATCATTACATAGCAACTGCAAAAACTAATGCAGAAGATAAACTTAATATATTACAAATAAAAGAGGAAGAAATTATCACTTTAGAAAGACAAATTCAAACTGCTGCATCACCAGAAGATTATCAAAGATTAGTTGATGATTTGCAACAAGCACAACAGCAAGTAGCTGAATCTAAAGCAAACTGGGAAATAACAAAACGCCGTTTGGATGAATTAGATAGTAACATAAGGGATACGAAAAAAGAGCTAGAAAACTATACTGAAAAAAATATTGATCGCCAAAATAAAGAGCATATTATTTACTCGGCTGCTAAAGTTCAGGATACACTCAAGCTTTTCCGCGAAAAATTAACTTTGCGAAAGTTAAATAAATTAGAAGTTGAAGTTACAGAATGTTTCCGCTATCTTCTGCACAAATCTGATTTAGTACATCGCGTCGCTATTGATACCAATACTTTCAGCCTTTCGCTTTATGATTTACAGGGGAAACCCGTTCCCAAACATCGACTTTCGGCTGGGGAAAAACAACTTTTAGCGATCGCTTTTCTTTGGGGTTTAGCACGAGTCTCCGGACGCCGTTTACCTGTGGCTATCGATACACCACTTGGTAGACTAGATTCTTCCCACCGTGGTAACTTAGTAGAACGTTACTTTCCCTCAGCTAGCCATCAAGTAATTTTATTATCTACGGATACTGAGATAGGCAAACAAGAAGTTGAAACACTGAGAGAAAATGAAGCGATCGCTCGTGAATACCTCCTCAAATACGACTCCTCCACCCGTCAAACTACTATACAACCTGGATATTTTTGGTAATGGGGCATTGGGTATTGTCCAAGTTAAATTCTGAAACTTCTTTTTATTCCCCTTTTCCCTTTCCCCTTTCCCCCTCCCCAATCCGCATGGAAACACCAATTGAACGTATTAAACTTTCCCAAACCGCAAAAGACCAACTTCTCAAACTAAGACGCTACACCAAAATCGACCAATGGAATATCCTTTGTCGTTGGGCATTTTGTCGTTCCCTCGCTGAACCAACTATCCCTTCCCCCGTACCAATTCCCCAAGATAGCAACGTGGAAATGACTTGGCGCGTCTTTGGGGGCGAAATGTGTGATATTCTTTTACTGGCGCTCAAACAACGTTGTTACAACGATAATTTAGGTACTGACAAAGAAACCTTAGTAACACAATTTCGCCTACATTTACATCGTGGGATTGCTTACTTAGCAGGCGATTTAAATATCAAGAAGATTGAAGATTTGATCGAACTGGCAACGAAAAAGATATAAGGATTATTAAACCATAAAAAACAGGGGAAGGGGGAAAGCCTAATAGACATCTCTAGAAATTAATTATGCGTTGCCCGAAACCCTTTTAAAGACGTTCCAGTGGAACGTCTCTACGTATGACTCTGGAGATGTCTAATTGCGTTGCCCCATGCCCCATGCCCAATTTCCTACTTTCTGGGGTCATTTGTGCTGATTTTAACATCTTTATGTCACAAAGCTATTTAGAAATTGAACGTCACAAAGCCGCCATTTTTCGCATTGACATATCTCGTCCGGTGCGATTGGCAATAGAATGGGCAATCATAAATAAAGATACCACGTTTTTTGACTACGGTTGCGGACACGGTGAGGATGTACAACGAGTAGCAAATTTAGGCTACACCAGTGCAGGCTGGGACCCTTACTATTATCCAGATATACCATTTACATCAGCAGATGTCGTCAATTTGGGCTATGTCCTCAACGTGATCGAAAATCCAGAGGAACGGTGTGAAGCACTCAGACATGCCTGGAAACTCACCCGTCAAGTTTTAATTGTCGCGGCTCAAGTATTAATTGATGCTCCCAGTAATGCTCAATTAGCTTACGGTGATGGTATCGTCACCCGTCGCAATACATTTCAGAAATATTACGAACAACAAGAACTAAAAAGTTACATTGATGAAGCGCTAAATACAGATGCAGTCCCCGTAGCGCTGGGCATCTATTTTGTTTTTAGAGATGAGGCTCAAAAAGAAAGCTACAAAGCCATCCGCTTTTTTTCTAGTAATTCTACACCGAGAGTCCGTATCCCGACAAAGCGGTTTGAGGACTACAAAGAAAAATTACAGCCACTGATGGATTTTTATACGCGTCGTGGCAGACTGCCGATGAAAGGTGAATTAGAAAATGAACAAGAATTACTGATTGAATTTGGTAACTTTCGCCGTGCCTTTGCGGTGATATTGCAAGCAACTGACGAAGCGGAATGGGATGCGATCGCCTATCGACGTTCTCTTGATATTCAAGTTTATCTTGCTCTGACCCATTTCGATCAACGCCCATCTTTCTCTAAGCTTGCCTTGGAAATGCGCTACGATATCAAAGCCTTTTTCGGGAGTTATGAAGAAGCTTGTTCAGTCGCTGACAGCAAGCTTTTCAGCTTAGGTCAACCAGAAGTTATTCAAACAGCTTGCGAAAAAAGCAAAATCGGTAAACGCACTCGCAGCGCTCTTTACGTTCACGTCTGGGCACTTTGGGCACTCGATCCGATACTTAGAATTTACGAAGGCTGCGCTAGTCGCACTGTGGGACGTGTAGATCAAGCCACACTGATAAAATATTGCACAGATAAACAGCAAATTTGCTACCTGTTTTACCCAGAATTCGACACAGACCCCCATCCAGCGTTACAAGCGAGTATAATTATTGACTTTAAGACCTTAAAGATAACCCACCGAGACTATCAAAGTAGGGTAAATCCGCCAATTCTCCACCGCAAAGAGACATTTGTGACTTCTAACTATCCTATGTTCGCAGAATTTGCTAAACTCACTCAACAAGAAGAAGAATTAGGATTGCTTAAAGGCAAAAGCGACATTGGCACCCGTAAAGGTTGGGAAAAATGCCTTGCCGCACACGAAGTAGAAATTAGAGGGCATCAAATCTACCACATTAACGAAACTTAAGGAACTAGAAATACTGTAAGGGCATCCTTGATGTGTATGGTAAGCCAACATCTGATGCGAACTGGCATATATGCCTGAAAATACACAGCATGTGTGGCAAGATAACTGCAATTCGCAAAAGATGAGAAGGAATGTTTAAACAATGAGAGAATTTCAAGCACTTCGACAAGCCGTACAAAGTCGTAAGATGGGGGCTTTGTTGTTGCTCGGTTTTGCATCGGGTTTGCCGTTGTTTTTAACCAGCAGAACATTGCAACTGTGGATGCAAGATGCCAAGGTGGATATAGGGAAAATTACTTTGTTTGGGCTGCTGGCTTTGCCTTATTCCCTAAAATTCTTGTGGTCACCATTGTTAGATAGATTTGTTGTGCCAGTTTTGGGAGGAAGACGGGGTTGGCTAATACTGAGTCAAGTTGGATTAGTATTTGCGATCGCATCTCTAGCATTGCAACAACCAAACCAAAGTGACCAGGTGCTGCAAATACTAGCAATCAACTGTCTAATTATTACTTTTTTGAGTGCGACTCAGGACATCGCTGGTGATGCTTACCGCACCGATATTTTAGAACCAATCGAATCTGAAGCCGGAGCATCAGTTTGGGTGTTAGGTTATCGCATAGCTTTATTTGTCACGAGTTCTTTGGCTTTGGTTTTAGCAGATCGCATCCCTTGGAATGCTGTTTATCTCCTCATGGCAGTTTTAATGGTTCTGAGTATATTCACAACCTTGTGGGCACCAGCGGAATCAAAGGTGCGTCACAAAACCGAAAAAGCTGCACCATTGTCTTTTAAAGATGTCATTTTTCTGGTGTTTATTACTGTATTGGTAGCTGGGTTATTGGGAGGTGTTTTCGTTGGCTTTATCCCTCTACCTGTGTTTTATTGGCTGCTGGCAGGTTTGATATTAGCCTGGATAGTCACATCTTTGTTATTGCCTACAGAGTTGCTGAGTGAAGATAGAGAAAATCGTTCCCCCCAAAACTTACAGCAAGCAATTTTCCTTCCTTTTAAAGAGTTTTTTCACAGATTTGGACTTATTCAAGCCAGTACGATCCTGGTTTTTATTTTGCTCTATAAACTAGGTGATTCTTTGGTCGGAATCACAGCGAATTTATTTCTGCGCGAAATTAGCTTTACCAAAACTGAAATTGGAGCAATTCAAGCAGGCATGGGCTTTCTCGCCACCACTGTCGGCGTATTAGCTGGTGGTGTTATCATGACTAAAATTAGCTTAAATCGCAGTCTTTGGATATTTGGCATACTGCAATTACTTAGTAACTTGGGTTATTATGCTTTAGCTGTTACTGGCAAAAATTATTCGCTTTTAGTCTTGGCAGTTAATATCGAAAACTTTAGTGCCGGATTAGTGACGGTTGCGACGTTAGCATTTCTGATGAATCTTTGTAACCACCGCTTCACAACTACTCAGTTTGCTTTATTCTCAAGCTTGATGGCTATTAGTAGAGATGTTCTTTCTGCTCCCGCAGGAACTTGGGCTAAAGCTACAGGCTGGTCTTCATTTTTCTTACTAACCATAGTGGCTGCTTTGCCTGGATTACTACTTTTACCTTTTGTTGCTCCCTGGAACTCGAAGCCAATTGCAATGCCCAGACCAGGACTTGACCAAGAAAATGAGGATTTATGGGAAACCAAGTAGTCGTTTTTGTCGGCACATTTATTCTCTTCGTTACGGGTTTATTACTTGGCTATGTTCTGTCTCAGTTAGTTTTAGGATTTCTGCCGTTTAACCTGCTAACTTTTTTAGGAACACTCAGCCTGATTTTAATTTTTGGTACACTTTACTACGTTTTATTTTGGCAGTTTCGCCGACAGGATTCTGAGTCATTTGCCCAAGAGATACCTAATTGGGTTGAGGATAGTACTCTTAGCTCTCAAAACCGCATGAAAAACAGGCTCGTCTCTTTATTATCAGGAGACACCGCTGCCGCCGATCGCTTAATTGAGCAAGCAAAGCAAAATCATCCAGGAATGCCCGAAGATTGGTATTGGGAAAGAGCGATCGCCGATTTGGAACGCGATCGGCGTTAACGCTACTCCACTCGTAGCGCTACCATCACGGCGATCGCCTGATATCCCCCAAAAATCGCTAAAATAAATGAAAATTAACTTCACAAATATTCAGCAAGTTCTTCATCAAAGTCCATTGCTGCTTACAATTAAAACATGGCTATAATTCGTCAATACATCGCCCCCTTCTTGGCAATACTAGTATTTACCCTTGCCTTAGTAGCAGTCAGTGCCCGCATCTTTTTACCTTCCGATATGGCAGCACCCGCACCTATTGAAGAAGTAGGAGTAAGTTTTATACCTGAAATTGGTTTACCATTTGCAGCCCTATTCGCTCATAGCTAATAGCATTTTGAATTCTTTACTACCTGGGTATAACATTCGCCGTGGGTCAACTTTAGATCGAGCGCTGCTGGTTAAATTCATGCAGCGAACTTATCAGGATATGTTTCCCGGTGAGGATTTTTCCCATCTAGCGCGAACAGTTGAGCAATACTTCTCCAGCGAAACGCCTCTCTGGTGGGTGGATTTTGTCGGACTCCTTGGGGACAGGGGGGACAGGGGGGACAAGGGAGGCAGGGGAGACAGGG
>NZ_JAOWRF010000242.1 GCF_025753815.1 Plectonema radiosum NIES-515
CCCACTCCTCCACTCCCCCCCGGACTTCCCGTGATGATATCCCCTACGCACCAGATGAACCAGAAGGAAGACAAGTAGAAACTTCTAGCCTAAAAAAATATCCACACTCGCGTGGTAGTGGTAAAGTAGATGCTATTCTAGCTTGCTTCCAAATGTTGAGCAAGCAGTTGAATTTGCCTTTTCGTCGGGAAGTTTTGCGTAAAGTTTTGCTTTCGCAGCAACGACGAACAGGTTCGCTATCGTTGCAGCAGTGTGGAGCGATCGCTGAATCATTGGGTTTAAATGCCCAACTTATCAGTTTACCAGTTAACGCCGTCGGACGACTTCAAGCACCGGCGATTGTGCAATGGCAAGATAGTTTTGCTCTACTTTACGAAATCAATACTCAAGCGATCGTTTTAGGAATTCCCGAAGTTGGAGTTTTACGACAAAAAACCGCAGATGTTGCCAGTATTCTCCTACAATCGGCAACCAAATTAGATGAATCTCCCAAAGAAACTGTTCCAGTTTTGCTGCTCCAACAAACTAGATACACACCCCAGCAAAAGTTTGGTTTAAGTTGGTTTTTACCTTCTTTATACAAATATCGTCAAGTACTAGTTGAGGTATTTATTGCCTCATTCTTTGTTCAATTGTTTGGGTTAGCAAATCCGTTGATGACCCAAGTTATTATCGACAAAGTTTTAGTGCAAAACAGCGCTGATACGTTGCAAGTATTGGGCGTTTTTCTCATAGTAATTGCAGTCTTTGAAGCAATATTAACTAGCATTCGGACTTTTTTATTCGTCGATACTACCAATCGAATTGACTTAGCACTTGGTTCAGAAATTATTGACCATTTGCTACGTTTACCTTTACGATACTTTGAAAGACGACCCGTAGGTGAATTATCAACACGGGTAAATGAGTTAGAAAACATTCGCTCCTTTTTAACTGGAACAGCTTTAACAGTCGTTTTGGATGCAGTGTTTTCGGTTATTTATATTGTGGTAATGTTTCTCTACAGTTGGCTGCTGAGTTTAGTAGCGCTCTCCACATTACCATTATTCGTACTTTTAACAACATCAGTTTCTCCAATTGTCCGACGACAACTGCGCTCCAAAGCCGAACGCAATGCGGAAGCGCAATCTCATTTAGTTGAAGTGCTATCGGGTATCCAAACAGTAAAAGCGCAAAATATCGAATTGCGATCGCGTTGGCAATGGCAAGAACGTTACGCTCGTTACGTCAGTGCCGGTTTTAAAACAGTCCAAACCTCCACCGCAGCAGGTTCCACCAGCAACTTCTTAAGTCAACTTTCCGGTTTACTAGTGTTGTGGGTAGGAGCTTATTTAGTACTCAAAGGCGAACTTACCTTAGGGCAATTAATCGCCTTTCGGATTATAGCAGGTTACGTCACCAGTCCATTACTGCGTTTAACGCAACTGTGGCAGAACTTCCAAGAAACCGCTCTTTCTTTGGAAAGATTGAGTGATATTATCGACTCACCCACAGAATCTTCCGAAAGCGATCGCGGTAACATTCCCATGCCGATGATTCAGGGTTCA
Organism: Plectonema radiosum NIES-515; assembly: GCF_025753815.1. Lineage (GTDB taxonomy): Bacteria > Cyanobacteriota > Cyanobacteriia > Cyanobacteriales > Nostocaceae > Hassallia > Hassallia radiosum_A. Next base: position 1,548 of record NZ_JAOWRF010000242.1, read on the forward strand.
GTTAAGTATGATAACGTATCCTTCCGCTTCAATCCCAGCGGTCCGCTACAACTTAATAATATCAACTTAGAATTTCCCGCTGGTATATTTGTGGGTATTGTCGGTCAAAGCGGTTCCGGCAAAAGTACTTTGATGAAGCTTATACCGCGTTTATATCCTTTAGAATCAGGTAGAATTTTAATCGACGGTTACGACATCAACAAAGTCGAACTTTATTCACTCAGACGACAGATAGGTATCGTACCACAAGATACGCTGTTATTTGATGGCACAATCCAAGAAAATATCGCCTTAAATCATCCAGACGCAAGCTCAGAAGAAATTATCGAAGCTGGGAAAATAGCCTTTGCTCACGAGTTCATTATGAACCTAGCTAACGGTTACAATACCAGAGTTGGAGAACGCGGTGCATCCCTTTCTGGGGGACAGCGACAAAGAATAGCGATCGCTCGAACCATCCTGCAAAACCCGCAAATGCTCATTCTCGACGAAGCTACCAGTGCGTTGGATTATGAATCAGAACGGCAAGTTTGTTTAAATTTAGCCGAAGCATTTAAAGGACGCACTGTTTTCTTTATTACCCATCGTCTCACTACAATTCGCAATGCCGATTTGATTTTAATGCTCGATCAAGGCTTTGTAGTCGAACAAGGAACGCATAAACAATTAATGAGTGAAAAAGGTCGTTATTACTGTTTATATCAACAGCAAGAAGCGGAACTTTAAAAAAGAGTTAGGAGTTAGGAGTTAGGAGTGAGGAGTTAGGAGTTAGGAGTTAGGAGTGAGGAGTTAGGAGTGAGGAGTTAGGAGTGAGGAGTTAGGAGTGAGGAGTTAGGAGTGAGGAGTTAGGAGTTAGGAGTTAGGAGTGAGGAGTTAGGAGTGAGGAGTTAGGAGTTAGGAGTTAGGAGTTAGGAGTGAGGAGTTAGGAGTTAGGAGTTAGGAGTTAGGAGTGAGGAGTTAAAAATTAGGAGTTATAAGTGAAGTAATAACAACCAGCAACCAACAACAGCCAACAACCAACAACGCTCCCAGTATCCACTAACAACCAACCACTAAACAATGAATTTTGAATTTGACCAACCTGTAATTTTACAGCGATCGCCTATATTATCACGAGCAGTACTATGGGGTATCATTGGTGTTACCAGCTTCACTTTAATTTGGTCTGCTGTTGCCAAAATTGAAGAAGCAATTCCCGCAACTGGTAAACTAGAGCCACAAGGAATAGTCAGAGAAGTTAAAGTACCCCTCAATGGCTTAGTAAAAGAAGTTTATATTAAAGACGGTCAACAAGTTAAGCAGGGAGACTTGCTGTTGCGTCTTGACCACACTGCACAAAAAGCGCAAAAAGTCTACTTGCAGAAAGTTCGTAATAATTTACTACAAGAAAATCAATTTTATCAATCCCAGATGGGTGATAAGGTTCGCATTCCGGGGACAAATCAGCTAAAATTGCCTGAAGAGATCGCAATATTGACGAAAAATCGTGCAGGTTTAGTTGCCGAAAATCAACTTTATCGAGTGCAACTTTCCGGAAAATCGCAAGGAGTAAATTTAACACCCGATCAGCAATTGCGCTTGCAAACCAATCAGCAAGAACTGAAAACCAAAGCTGCGACTGTGAAATTAGAAGCTTCACAATTAGAAAAGCAGGTGATACAAAATCAGGTAAAATTGGCGAATGCGAAAAACGTCTTAAAAATTAATTCCCGCATTCTCAAAGACTTAGAACCGTTATTTAAAGAAGGTGCGATCGCTCGTCTGCAATATCTACAGCAACAGCAGCAAGTTAGTACTCAGCAATCAGAAGTCGATGAGTTAACCCAAGAAGGAGAACGATTGAAGTTAGCGATCGCACAATCTGGTGAACGTCTGCAAAATACCATGTCTGCGTCCAACCAAGACTTGTGGACGAAAATAGCCGATAATGACAAACGCATTGCCGAAATAGACAGCCAATTAAAAAAAGCGATCGTTGAAAACGAAAAAAACATTGCCGAGATGGATAACCAAATCAGCCAAAACCAAGTTTCTTTAGATTATCAAGAAATTCGTTCCCCAGTCAATGGTAAAATCTTTGATTTGAAAGCCAGTAATCCTGGATTTGTCGCAAATTCCACCGAACCAGTTCTCAAAGTTGTCCCAGAAAACTCTCTCAAAGCCGAAGTATTTCTAACCAACAAAGATATTGGTTTCGTTAGAGCAGGAATGCCTGTAGACATAAGAATTGACTCTTTTCCCTTTAGCGAATTTGGTGATATCAAAGGTACACTAGAATCCATTGGGTCCGATGCCTTACCACCCACCGAAATTCGTCCCTACTACAGCTTCCCAGTGACAGTACGCTTAAATCAGCAAGCACTCATACTCAAAGACAGACAACTACCCCTTCAATCAGGAATGTCAGTAAGTGTCAACATCAAACTACGAAAACGCACAATTTTAAGCATCTTCATCGACGGATTTACCCAACAAATAGAAAGCCTAAAATTCATGAGATAAACGTAGTAAGCGCAGAGAGCGCTTTCTTACTCCATACCTCATTTTCATAAATTAAAATGAACTGGAACCAACTCGCACAAACTGCACTAACTCAATACAATATCCCCGATGCGAGATTATTTTTCCTCGGTCATAGCGAAAATGTCACCTTTCGCATAGAAACATCTAGTTCACATAACGGCAAAACAGCAAAATTCCTTCTCCGTATCCATCACCCAATTGCTCAACAAAGCGATTCAATTTGGCAGCAGCACAACGTAATTGAGTCAGAACTCTTATGGCTATCAGCATTACATCGCGATACCAACCTGATAGTACCAAAGCCAGTGCAAAACAAAAACGGCACCTTCGTAACCTCTGTAGCAATTGATGCAACACCACCGCTCAATTGCACCTTAATGCAGTGGATTGACGGTTGCCAAATCAGTACCCAACCCACAGAAAACCAAGCATGGCAAATTGGAGAATTGATGGCTCAGTTGCACCAGCATAGCAGCTTTTGGGAGTTACCTTTAGGCTTTGTGCGACCAAAATACGACTGGGAAGAGTTACAAACCTCACTGATGAGGCTGCATCTAGTGAGAATATCTGACGCTGATTTTGCTGTGCTTGAGACGACAGTCAAGCGAATTGCTCTAGTGATGACAGCGCTAGGAAAAACACGCTCTTCTTGGGGTGTCATTCACGCAGACCTAAACGAAAATAATTATATATTTCATGAAGATGAGGTACGAGCGATCGACTTTTCACGTTGTGGCTTCGGTTATTATCTTTATGACATTGGCTCTACACTGCTACATCTGAAGAGTGAAAACCGTAAAGCGTTCCTCAATGGTTATCAAAGCGTGCGCTTATTGCCCGATGACTATCAAAATATATTAGAAGCGTTTTTTCTCGCGGCAATGATAGATAATTTTGCATTTCACGCATCAAATCCCAACGAACACGATAACTTATTGGAAAGTATACCCTACGTAACTGAGACACTTTGTAGCAGATATCTTCAAGGCGAACCATTCTTATTTTATTATTACTAAAGAAAGAGGAATAATTACTTCTTCAAGATGAGGCAGAACTAATCAATTAGCTGTTTAGGTTAAGAATAGCAACCATTAAGCCTAAAAACCATGAATAAGACATTACTATCAATTTTAATATTTGCCTTCTTACTCTTGTTCATCGTTTCTCCCTTTGCTGGACTTGCGAGTTTAATGCTCGTGTTGTTAGTAGGAGCGTTTTTCTCTTTAGTAGGGAATATCTTTCAGGCAATTATTGGTACTAACAGCAATTCTCAACCACAAAAAGAAGCTCACGACTAAAAGCATTAATTTTTTTGCAAGTTTAGAAGTTGTGCGATCGCGCTTAGAAAAACAAGATACCCGACTTCTTAAATAAGTCGGGTATCTGAAACAAAATATTAATATACTTACCATGCAAAACATCGAAGCGCAAATAAACGAATATCTTCAACTACATACCAACAAATACTATTTTAGCGGTTCTGTATTAATCGCTCAAAACAGTAATATTTTAATCAGTAAAGGGTATGGGATGGCAAATTATGAACTTGATGTTCCTAATACCCCTCAAACCAAATTTCGTATAGGTTCCATTACCAAACAATTTACTGCAATGGCAATCATGCAATTGCAAGAAAAAAACTTGCTTAATGTCACCGATTCAATAACCAAACATATACCCGATTATCCAGAAACAGGTAAACAAATTACCATCCATCATTTATTAACTCATACATCAGGCATTCCTAATTATACAAGTTTTCCTGATTATCAGGAAACTATGATGATACCTTCTTCTGTTGAAACAACTATTGCCAAATTTAAAGATAAACCCTTAGAATTTACACCCGGAGAAAAATACAGCTACTGCAATTCTGGATATATTTTATTAGGCTACATCATCGAAAAGATTTCTGGCAAACCTTATGAAACATATCTCCAAGAGAATATTTTCCAACCTTTGGAGATGAAAAATACTGGATATGACCATTACAGTAAAATAATTAAAAATCGCGCTTCTGGTTACTATATGACTGGTAATGGCTCAATAAATGCAGCTTATATGGATATGTGTAATGGTTATAGTGCAGGTGCTTTGTACTCCACAGTTGAAGATTTATATTTGTGGGATAGAGCGTTATATACTGAACAAATCATAAGTAAAACTTCTTTAGATAATGCTTTTACTCCTTTTCTAGAAAACTATGGCTATGGTTGGGAGATAACAGAACTATTTAATCATAAAGTTGTCGGTCATGGTGGCGCAATTAATGGTTTTGTTACAAATCTCGACAGATATATTAATGATGACATTTGTATCATTGTGTTGAGCAATAATGGATTTTCAATGATTAATGTAATTAGTAAAGACTTAGCCGCAATTGTTTTTGGGGAAAAATATGAACTACCATTAGAAAGAACTGCGATAAAAGTTGACCCGAAAATCTATGATGCTTATATTGGAGAATATGAACTAGCTCCTAACTTCATCATTACAATTACCAGAGAAAATGACCAAATTTTTGCTCAAGCTACTGCACAATCTAAAGCTGAAATCTACCCAGAATCGGAAACTGAATATTTCTACACACTAGTTTACGCTCAAATAACCTTTGTTAAAAATGAAAAAGGAGAAGTGACAGAGTTGATTGTGCACCAAAATGGACAAGAAAAGCCTCTTAAAAAGATTAAGTAAGTATTAACCTTTACCTTAAGCAGTTTCACGGATCTCAGATGGTTTCTTGCCCAGATATAACATGATGATAGTCTGAGCGTGGATGTCCTACTGTAGCGTGCTTGTCAACTATGGAACTTTTGCTGACAACTGATGATTCTGTCCTCTTCAACAAAATCGGCTTCTATGTTGGTCAAGCAATTATTGCCATTCAACACAAGCAACCAGAATTATTACTAGAAAAATATAGAAACATATCTTGGAGCAGCCACCATCAATCTAGTTTAACAGCAAAATTAACCGAAATACTTCGCCCAAGCAACGACTGGCACACATTAATTAATAAATTGCAAGGATTTCTAAAAGTTTTATTAATTCCTGAATCCTTCAACTCACCAATATTAATAAAATTAATTGAAGACATTCGTCTACTCAATCCTGCAAAAGTTGAGTTAAATGGTTCAAGCAGCTTCAACACAATTAACCCAGTATCATCGGAAATAGTAACTAATGGCTCTTTATCGCAGACAAAAATAGCAGTTTTACTTTTAGATGCAGAAAACCTACAAATAAACGCCGAAACTGAACAATTCTTAACAACAGTTTGCACTTGCCCGATTCAAGTTAAAATTGCCTTTGCTAATTGGCGCAGCATGGGTAAACTAGATATTGAATTTCATCAGCGTGGCTACGACTTAATTCATGTCCCCGCAGGGAGAGACAATGCTGATGGAAAAATGATAGCCTTTGGTTCCTCAATTCATGAACATTACCCAAAAGCTAAAGAAGTTTTAGTTTGTTCCTCAGACACAGTGATGACTAACCTGTGCAACCATCTTCAGCAAAATGGATTAACAGTTTACCAGGTCAGCAAGCAAAAAAATAATATAACAGTAACTAATATCTATACCGCAAAAACTGACAATTATTATTTGAATAAATTACCAGAAATACCAACACTAGAACAGTTTATTTATCAATTAAAAGAGTTAATTAAAGTTGAACAAAAGCGGACTAAAAACTGTTGGTTAGAACTTGCTACTCTTTCTCAGATGTTTAAAGAAAAATATCAATTCACTATTAGTCAAGTTGTCTCAAAGCATCTTCCAGGTAAAAAAGCAAGAGATATTTTTGTTAATTATCCCACCGAGTTTGTAGTTCACCAAATGAGTGAGCAGTCTGAATTGTATGTAACGCTGTTTGAAATAAATCAAGTGCAGCAAGTAGAGAAAAGCAATGACGATGTTCAACAAACTAATGTAGCATCATTACCCTACATTAATTCTAAGACAGATTTGGAAGAAGCGCTAAAGAATATTATAAAAAAGTTAACTACTCAATCTTCTAATAGCTACATTTGCGTTGGAATTTTAGGTAGCAAATTTAGTCAACAACATGGTAAGTCGATTACTAACCAAATCAAATCTTTGCATTTGAGTGGTACTTTTATTAACTTTTTGAAATCATGCGATTCTTTTGAACTCCAAAAAATAGGCGATCGCTGGCATGTAGCACTACGTCAAGCCTCAAGTATTACAGCTTAGTACAAAATTCCACGCATTTCATAAGCATTCACTCAGCGTTACTCTGTCTTGAAAAGTTGTTCATGGGGGTAACGAACATGACCACACTTATCGAATCGCTTACAGAGAGCGTCCCTCTGCGTTTAACCTCATGCTCTTTATTATGTATTATGTAAATAAATGTAAAGAACACAATACATGATAAAGTCAATGTCGATGCGTTGGCATTGGCGTAGTGTGTCGCAGACAAGCCACTCAATCATGAGTATCGCGCCACATAAACTCGCTTTTTTAAAATATTATGTTTTTTTAGGTCAAAAACAAAGCTGTTGTTACCTAATTATAGCTGAGGAAAGACGTGAAAATCCGGCAAAAAAGGCAAAATCTAGAGACAGATAAGCTCCAAGCGGTGGATTTTCGTAATTTATGAAAATTGCTCATGTTCATTTCTACCTAGAAGATGCACTCGTCTGGCAAGACTGGTTTGTAAGTCATCTCGGCTTTCAAGCGGTAACGGATTATATGATCCCCCTAACCTTGACAAATTCAAGCAACGAGTACGGATCGTTTCACACTTGCACAAAAGTAGTCAAAAGTGGTGCCGTCTGCTTTTTGCTGTCTTCACCACTGTCACCCACAAGTCCAGTAGCTGAGTTTTTGCGTCAGCACCCCCCTGGTGTGGCAGATGTTGCTTTTGCTGTCGAAGATGTGGAAAAAGCGATCGCTCTGGCTGCACAACACAATGCCAAAATCCTCCAACCGATTCAAGAATACCAACAAAGTCAAGAATACATCAAGTGGGGCAAAATCGCCGCATGGGGTTCTTTGACTCATACTTTGATAGAAAGGGGACAAGGGGACAAGGGGACAAGGGGACAAGGGGGACAAGGGGACAAGGGGACAAGGGCTGGCGCTTA
>NZ_JAOWRF010000181.1 GCF_025753815.1 Plectonema radiosum NIES-515
CATCGAAATCCCGGCAGGTGAGTTTGAAATGGGTAGCAATTCAGTTGATGCTCTTGATAACGAGCACCCGGCACATAAAGTATATTTGGATACTTATCATATTGACCGTTATCCTGTGACTTGCGGGCAGTATCGCGCATTTATGGAAGCGGGAGGCTACGAAAATCCGCGCTGGTGGTCGAAAGCTGGCTGGGAATGGTTGCAAATAGAGCGTGTATTGGAACCACTTTATTGGCAGGATGTTTTATCTGCGGATAATCATCCAGTTTGTGGTGTTAGTTGGTACGAGGCAGAAGCTTATTGCCAATTTGTTGGTAAGCGACTACCCACAGAAGCCGAGTGGGAAAAAGCTGTTAGTTGGGATTCAGAGATGAATCTTCGCCGCATCTATCCTTGGGCTGATAAAGAACCAACACCGCAACATTGTAATTGCGTTGATGTAACATCTCCAGATAAGAATCGCCAAATTATCAACACAACCCCAGTAGATGCTTACCCAGAAGGGCAGAGTGCCTATGGTTTGTATGATACTTTGGGTAACGTCTGGGAATGGACTGCATCCTGGTTTGATGGCTACGATGGTTTCGAGATGTATCCTTATGTGGGTTACTCACAAGTTTATTTTGACCAGCAACACCGAGTTTTAAAAGGTGGCAGTTGGGCAACTACTCCTTTTGTACTGCGTTCTAGTCTTCGCAACTGGTATCATCCTGGTGTGCGTCAGATTTTTGCGGGGTTTCGATGCGTTTCGGTGCCAATTCCGGCAAATTTAAGCTAAGAAGCACAAAATATAGCCTTTATGCTTGTGTAATTTAGCTCAGGCTTGATATTATTTGATGTGACTTCATTTTTCACTATTTTGGTTTAGGGTCTGCACATCAGAATGCAACCTATCATAACAAGTCATCGGAGGTTCAATGTCAATATCTAAAGCTCTCGGCAATCAGGTTACTTCCCAAAATGCGATTGAAAAACGCTTAGAAATACAGCGTTTGCTAGAACCAACCTCGGTTGTTTCCTCTAGTGCTGGGAGTGATGTAGTTAAGGGATTAACTCAAACACAAAAATCCCTACCCCCTCGTTACTTCTACGACGATCGCGGATCTGACTTATTTGAGGAAATCTGCGAGTTACCAGAATATTACGTTACGCGAACAGAAACGGCAATTTTACTTCATTGTGCTCAGGAAATTGCCAAAATTACAGGTGATTGTGAACTGGTGGAACTTGGTAGCGGTAGCTCAACCAAAACCCGTATTCTTTTAGATGCGTACAAGCAGTTAGGATATCCTTTGCGTTATCTGCCGGTTGACGTGAGTGCAGGTATGTTGGAAAATAGTGCAAAACAGCTATTGGCAGATTATCCCACACTGCAAGTTCATGCGATCGCCGGAACTTATGAAATGGCTTTAGCGCAACTTTTACCAAAGCAATTACCCAGTAGGATGATTTGTTTTATCGGTAGTACTTTGGGTAATCTCAATCCTCAAGAGTGTGATGTGTTTTTATCAGAAATTAAAGATGCTCTGCAAGTGGGAGAGTATTTTTTATTGGGGGTAGACTTGCAAAAGCCGAAACACATCTTAGAAGCAGCTTATGATGATAGCCAAGGTGTGACGGCAGCGTTTAACCTGAATATGTTGGATCATTTAAATCGACGATTTGAGGGCAATTTTGACACAACTCAGTTTGAACACTGGGCATTTTATAACGAAACTGAAAATCAGATTGAGATGCATTTGAAAAGTATCTGCGAGCAAACTGTGGAATTACGCGCTTTAAATCTAAATGTGAATTTTGAAGAAAATGAAACAATTTTTACCGAAATGTCTCGTAAATTTGACATCAACACCATTAAACAGCAACTTGCAGCAAAAGGCTTGATACCGCTTCATGTGTGGAAGGATGCAAATGAGTGGTTTGGTTTGTTACTTTGCCAATTGCAAGCATAGATAAGATCAGCCTATCGCAATCTATCGAATACACGTAGAGACGTAGCAATGCTACGTCTCTACAAGGAGAGGGGTTTTATATGTGTACTTCATTTACCTGAAATCTGCTTTAATATCATGTCCGTTTAATTACTTATAATTCCTGCAAAACCTCACCCCAACCCTCTCCTTGTTATGAAAATCAGCAAAAACTCTTGGTTTATCCATAGTTATTAGGTATCGCTTGTCCCCAAGCTACAACAGGACTTTAGTTTTGATGTTCGCTTTTTACTTTGTCGATCGCTAGCTTGACTTGCTCTTGATTCTAATTTAAATTCTGGAATGTCGTACAGTTGATCGTCTTCGAGGTTGTATTGTTCGCAAACCAGACTCAAGCGATCGCTCGAACTAATGACAGCATTCACAGAATGAGTTAAATCCCCTTGAAAAAATAGCAAAGTGTTTGATTTGGGAAAAATCTGCCCGATTTTGCGTTTGTGCGATCGCAACACGAGTTCTCCTCCCACTATATCCCCAGGTACGACCACATAAAGAACACTAACGACTGCCGGCGGTTCGATAGTTTTACAATAAGAACGTAGAGAGCGATCGATATGCGGATCTACACGAGAGCCTGATTTTAACAAGAGGGGATTGAGGTAAAAAGCATTACACTCTGGTTGCAGTGCTAAGTCTAGATAAGATTTGAAGTAGGGAAAACGTTGCTCTATTGTTGTAAGGTGCGATCGCCTAAATACTACAGAAAATCCTTTTGTCCCCACAAAGTCACGATTGAGGTTGTTGACTGTAAAATAAGGACACCCGAAAATTTGTCCTTGCAACTCACTCAGGTATTGTTGAGAAAAAGCGTTTTGACGTTGGTGATAGTAAGTCAAGGTTGATGGAAGGATAAAGAATACATGATACAGGCGATCGCTTTAATTTTAGGCAGAAAATCGACAAAAAGATACCCAACTCCAAAAACTATCGTAATGGACTGTAGAGACGTTCCACTGGAACGTCTTTACTCTACGACGATTGGAATATTTTTGTTAATGTTAATTAAGCGGACATGAGATAAGTAGTTAGTTGTCAAACAACATTTTTAACAAATAACAAAAATTATTATGACACTTATTTTGCACATCACGCGATGCGAAGAATGGGAAAAAGCGAAAATTTCGGGATTTTATCGTGGTGATACTCTGGATTCTGAGGGTTTTATTCACTGTTCGACACTGACGCAAGTTATTAAGGTGGCAAATTTCCGTTTTAGAAATCAAAGAGATTTGCTACTTCTTTGCATTGACTCCGAGAAGGTTGAAGCGGAAATTCGTTATGAGGGGGTGGAGGATTTGTTTCCTCACATTTATGGTGCTTTGAATGTTGATGCTGTGTTGAATGTGGTTGAGTTTGCGTGTGGGGAGGATGGTTTTTTTGAGTTGCCGCAAGCAGTTGTAGATTAGACATCTCCATAAATGAACTATGCGTTACCCAAAACCCTTGTAGAGACGTAGCAATGCTACGTCTAATTATTCTATTTTGGGAGATGTAGATTTAGTATAACGAACCGCCAAGACGCCAAGGACGCCAAGAAGGAGGAGAGATGGAGGAGGGGTTTGATGTGGATTTGATGGCTTTGTTGATGGATTTGCGGTTGAGGGATGAGTATCGGGATGGGGTGGTGGCAAATTTTGAGAGAATTAAGGCGACAGCGAGAATTGTGAATTCGTTTGAACTGCCGGATGATGTTGAAGCTGCACCAATTTTTGAACCATGAATGATGCTTTATCGATAGCAGATGCTGTGCGTGGTGGTAAAGTCAGTGCGGTGGAAGTTACTGAATCGGCTTTACAACGAATTGCGGCACGGGATAATGATTTAAACTGTTTTACGGCTGTGACTGCTGAATCTGCTTTGCAAGATGCTGCACGCATAGATGGGGAAATAGCTCAAGGTAATTATCCTGGTTTGTTGGCAGGGGTTCCGTTTGCGGTGAAAAATCTTTTTGATGTTGCTGGTTTAACAACTTTGGCAGGATCGAAAATTAATGCGGAAAATCCGCCGGCTATTAAGGATGCAACTGCGGTAGCAAGGTTGAAGCAAGCTGGTGCGGTTCTCGTTGGTGCTTTAAATATGGATGAGTACGCTTACGGATTTGTGACGGAAAATTCTCATTATGGTGCTACTCACAACCCTCATGATTTAAGTCGGGTAGCTGGTGGTTCTTCTGGTGGTTCTGCTGCTGCGGTTGCTGCGGGGTTGGTTCCCCTGACGCTGGGTTCTGATACTAACGGTTCAATTCGCGTTCCTGCGGCTTTTTGTGGTGTTTTTGGTTTGAAACCGACTTATGGTAGGTTGTCTCGTGCTGGTGTAGCTTTATTTTCCAGCAGTTTTGACCACATTGGACCTCTTGCTACTTCCGTGCGGGATATTGCAACGGTGTTTGATATACTTCAAGGTGAAGATGATCGCGATCCAGTTTGTACAAAGCGTCCCTGTGTAGAGACCTTACATGTAACGTCTCTACAAAATATTGAGAATCTGCGAATTGCGATGGCTGATGATTATTTTATCAAAGGAGCGAATCCAGAAGCGTTAGCAGCAGTTGAAAAAGTTGCTCGTGCTTTAGATGTACGAGACTATATCACAATACCAGAAGCACATCGCGCTCGTGCAGCAGCGTTTGTGATTACCGCTTGCGAGGGTGCAAATCTACATTTAGAAAAATTGCGATCGCGTCCCGAAGATTTCGATCCAGCAACACGCGATCGCTTTCTTGCTGGTGCTTTAATTCCTAGTAGTTGGTACATCCAAGCACAACGCTTTAGAAAATGGTATCGCGATCGCGTCCGCGAAATCTTTCTGGATATAGATGTAATTATCGCCCCAACTACCCCCTGTCCAGCACCATTAATTGGTCAACAAACGATGATTTTGGATGGGGAAGAAATTCTTGTCCGTCCCCATTTAGGATTATTCACTCAACCATTATCTTTCATCGGTTTACCGGTTTTATCTGTGCCAATTCAACAGCCAAATGGCTTACCATTAGGAGTGCAATTAATAGCTGCACCCTACAACGAAGCGTTAATTTTACAAGTTGCATCTGTGCTAGAAGCAAAGGGTATTGTCAGCGCAAAAATAGTTTAATTTTAAACGCAGAGTAACGCTGAGGTTGACGCAGCGAAAAGTGTGGTCTTGGGGGTTTCCCCCATGAACAACTTTTCAAGACAAAGGTACGCAGAGTTGGAATTGTTATTTGCTATGAATTTAAACAGCCAAAAAAGCTGGAGGATAAACAACTTTACCCTGATATTTCTCCTGATAATTTTGCAGTGCTTTCACCATGAAGACATCTTCTGGAACTGGAAAAGGAGAGGTAATTTTATAATTAACTGAAGGCTGAAAACCAAAGCGCGTATAAAAGTGCGGATGACCCAATACAATAACTAAAGCTTCTTTAATAGCGTCTGCTTTTTCCAACCCAGCTTCTACAAGTGCGCTGCCAATCCCTTGTCTTTGAAACTTTGGAATAACTGCCAGAGGTGCTAAACTGAGTACCTGTAAACTTTCCTCACCAATTAAATCAATATAACTAAAAAGAATATGACCAACTATAACATTATCAACCACTGCCACCAAAGAAAGTTCCGGAATATAACCTTGAGAACAACGAATTTCCTCAACTAGCCTTGCCTCATTTTCTTGCCCAAAAGCTAATATATTAACCTCAGCGATTGCAGCATAATCTGCTAAAATTTCACAACGAATATCCATTACTTCTTCTTTGCGCCTCTGCGCCTCTGCGTGAGATGATTAATATGAAAACCTACGACTGGATTGTAATTGGCAGTGGAATAACTGGTGCTGCACTTGCCTACGAACTCAGAAAAAAAGGCTTCTCAGTACTATTATTAGAAAAAAACGCGATCGCCAACAACGCCACTAGCTATAGTTATGGTGGATTAGCTTATTGGTCTGCTACTACACCATTAACCCGTCAAATATCAACTGAAGCGATCGCCCGTCACCATATCCTCTCACAAGAGTTAGACGCTGATATGGAATTCCGGGAATTGAATTTATTATTAACTATTCCTGCCGATGTCGATCCGCAAGCAGTTGCTGCATTATACACCCATGTGACTACACCGCCGAAATTACTCAATATACAAGAAGCTTGTGAATTAGAACCACTACTGAATCAAAGAGCGATCGCCGGTGCTTTAACAGTCAAACACGGACATGTCAACCCAGATAAAACAGTACAAGCATACATCCAAGCTTTTCTACGTGCTGGCGGTGAAATCCAGATTGAGCAAGTATTACAAATATTACCACACGGCGTAAAAACAACAACCACAACTTATCATAGTGGTAACGTCGTCATTTGCGCTGGGGGACTCAGCCGACAGCTATTAAAATCAGCCGGTATTTCGATTAAACTGTATTTTACCCATGCAGAAATGATTAAAACTCCACCGATTGACGTGCAGTTACAAACCTTAGTCATGGCAGCAAATCTGCAATGGTTTAAATTCAAAACTGAGTCAACTCAAGTTGATGAATTATGGGATGAACCTGGTAATGAAATAGTACCACCAATTTTAGATGCGGGTGTAGTTCAATTTGTCGATGGTAGTTTACGCATCGGGCAAATTAGCCGCGCTCTCACCGATGTTAACGCCAAAGTCAAAGAAGAAGAAAGTGAAGAATGGTTAAGAAAAAGCATCGGCAACGTTTTACCAGCATTGGAAAATGTAGCAGGTACTTGGCATCATTGTTTAGCCGATTTTAGCAACAATAATTTACCTTTGATTGGTGCTATTCCGGGATTTACAAATATTCATATATTCACTGCTTTTAACAATCCCTTACTGATTGTACCACCGCTAGCAGAGCGTTTTGCTAATTTTATCGCCGGCGCGAAAGACGATATCATTACTCAGATGTCTCCCCAAAGGTAAAGTTTAGTTGCAAATAATTTGCTGATTTTGTCAAGGTGCTAATCTAATAGTAGAAGCTAATAAGCTTCCTGGCAGATACAACTAGAACTGAAGAAAAGAAGAGGTAAAAACGCTGGTTGATTTACATCTGTCTCGTGACAACACAACAACACTCAACGCGAACGCCGAGATTTCCTCAAATATAAAAATCAGGGGGCACTGTCACTGATTTTCATCACTTGTGTGCAGTGATGAAAATCAGTGCATCCCTGACTAGAAGAAACAAGGAGAGGAAATAACGCAGCTAGTAGAACGTTTGGGTGTTGTTGTTATATGTGCCGCCTGGGTGTAAGCTTGTACGAGGGTAAGAGAGATTTTAAATAGCGCCTTATGTCAATTATTGCGCTCAGAGCATGGTATCTTGAGGATTACGAGCCGATTCGGGAACTGGAAAAACGTCCCCCAGATATTCGCTTAAGTAAAAAAAGCCTGTTGAAATCGGGATTAAGAGCGGATTTTTTAGAAGAAAGTGACCAAGTTAAGCAATCAACTTGGTTTGAACGCTATCTGGAAGGTGAAAATATTGAGTTTTATATTGAAGGTAGTGGTGGTTATTGCGTAGCAAACATTGACTTAATTAGTCATGAAATTTATTTCACGAAACAGGGGATTTTAGCGCAGTTAGAGCCAACAATTTTTTTTTGCTATCAAACTGAGTATGGCGTAGCGAGTGACGCTTTGCGACAAGGGTTGCAAAATAGTTTAGAAATATTGAATACGCGATCGCGCTTACCTTTAACCTTAGTTGAATCTTACCGCAACAGCGATGGTTCTCTCCGACTAAATCGCACAATGATGCGAAAAATCCGCAAAAGTTTGCTGTTTATCGCTGACACTACACCCATTGCTAGCATCGACGGTAAAGAAAGCGCTCAACTAATACCCAGTCCCAACGTTTGTATTGAAATTGGCTATGCGATTGGGAGTAAGCGCTCTGAACAAATTTTACTAGCAAAAATGCAACGTCCAGATTTACCGGGACAATTTCCCTTTGATTTACCGCGATCGCAAATTATCGAATTTTCAGAAGACATCGACTTGGATAAAATGCTAAGTGAAACGATTGAAACTCAATTAGCACGATTTAAATTGTTTTCCTAAATCGCGATGAAAAGAGGGTGGGGAAACCCCACCTCTACCCATTCCCCATTCCCCATTCCCCATTCCCCATTCCCCATTCCCTATCTTTTTACCCCATTTACAAACGGAGTTAATTGCTCTGCCGTTAAAGACTGTAAAAAACTAAGATTGAGGGGAGCTTTACTGATATATTTGGCGTAAGCTGGCTGCAAATAAACTTGATATTCAGAACGATTTAAAAGATAAGTTTCAAAAAAAGCGACACTCAAAGCATTAATATAAGAATGAGCATCTTTAGCAGGTGGACCGAGGAAAACTGGCGGTACAGGTAATACATTATCTTCCGGTGTTGTCTCAGCTAAAGCAGTAAAGTGTGTAGCATTTTCAATCACTGCTAAGTATTTATTTTTGCTCCCAAGCCAAGTAAAAGGACGAATTTGCTCTGGTACAGCGGGAGTAACAATATCTTGACTACCTGAGACAACCATGAAAGGAAGTTTAATTTGACGCACTTCACTTTCAGCAAAGATGCTGCTGACGAAAGGATTAACCGTCAAAGCAGCTTTAATGCGATCGTCTTTTAAAGGATAATTTGCTGATTTTAACTCATTTGCTCGACACTGCAAAAACACCGACAAATTCAAGGATTTATTCGGATTGCAATCTTTGCGGATTTGCTCAAAGTTAATTTTTGCACCAGCTAGCGTAAAAACAGTATAACCGCCATAAGAATGACCAAATGCCCCGACTTGCTGAAAATTAAGTTTACCTTGTATTCGCGGATCGGACTTTTCTAAGCGCTGAAGTTCATTCAGCACAAACTTGACATCTAAAGGTCGATTAATTAATTCGGTGGGTTCTGGTGGACCTGCCAAACCCGCAAAGTATTGCTGAAAGCGTTGTGCATTACTACCAGGGTGTTCCAAAGCGGCAACAGCAAAACCGTAGGATGCTAAATGTTGTGCCAGGTAGACAAAAGCAAAGCGATCTGAAGCGACACCGTGAGAAATGACAATCAGAGGAAAGGGAGTGGGGGAGGGGGAGAGTGGGGGAGGGGGGGGAGATGAGGAAGATGAGGGAGATGAGGGAGATGAGGAAGATAAATTTCCCCC
>NZ_JAOWRF010000264.1 GCF_025753815.1 Plectonema radiosum NIES-515
CCATCTCCCTACCTCCCCATCCCCTGATGGGCGCCACTGTACCACCGGAACAAAACTCGCGCTAACTTCTGGGGATTGTGACGTACCCAGCCAATATCATCTTCAAACAAAATATTTGCTAAGACAATTCTTCGTCCCAGCTCCAATACAGCTTCGCGATCGAGGAAGACGGGATGAGACTTTTGTTGAGCGTAGCGGATTAGGGAATGAGCGCTAGGGGATTTTTTATGTACTAATACAGCATCAAAAAGCTGTCGTCCACAAGCGGCATCAATTGCTCTAATGTGGTCAGAAACAGTGTATCCTTGAGTTTCACCCGGTTGAGTCATGATATTGCAGACATAAATACGGGGAGCAACGGAAGCGGCGATCGCATCGGCAATTTGTGGAACCAACAAATTAGGAATCAGACTAGTATATAGGCTACCTGGACCAATTATGATATAATCTGCCTCATTAATTGCCTTGATAGCTGTTGGCAAAGCTGGGGGGTTAGCCGGAATGCAGCCAATTTTCACAATGGTACCCCCAGCTTGGGGAATACTCGACTCCCCCTCAATTCGGCGACCATCGGCTAACTCAGCCCAGAGGCGGACATCGCTTAATGTAGCAGGTAATACTTGTCCTCGCACCGCTAGCACTTTGGAACTGGCAGCAACGGCTCGTTCTAAATCTCCGGTTATATCACTCATCGCCGTTAAAAACAAGTTACCAAAACTGTGACCCGTCAAGCCATCCCCGGCTTTGAAGCGGTATTGAAACAGTTCTGTTAAAAGCTTTTCTTCGTCTGCTAGTGCTGCTAAACAGTTACGAATATCTCCTGGTGGTAAGACGCCAAATTCTTGACGCAACCGTCCAGAAGAACCGCCATCATCAGCGACGGTGACAATGGCGGTAATATTGGCACTGTAGGTTTTTAGTCCTCTGAGCAATGTGGAAAGTCCCGTACCACCACCAATCACGACAATTTTCGGTCCCCGGTACAATCGACGATGCGCCAATAGTACATCAATTAATTCTTCTTCACTGTGTCCTTTTGGTCTGAGAACCTCAGTAATTGAGCCGACAGTGCGGGTTTGTCCCCAGAGAACCAACAGCAAGCCAAATAATATAACTAAAGGTCCACTAATATAATTGGGTAAGACATCGGCGATCGCTCCCAAAATACCCCGCAGAAACTCAAGCACCCAAAAAATTGGTGTCAGCTTAATCCAAATAGCCAATCCCAGACTTACTAGCACTACACCCGCAACCGAGATTAGCAACCAGCGTTTCACCGATATACCTGGGGATAACCATTTGAACCACTGATTAACTCTATGGGAAGTGCGACGACGGGATTGCGCTTGCAAGGTGTTTAAAGCTTGTCTGAGAAAACCAATTGACATACCTGAAAATAAGCAATGTGTTTAGAACAGTGAATAAGAGAAAATGTACACCACCTGGCTTTAAAAAGGGGACTCTTTACTGGGAAGATTTGGATGAGGATTGGGACTCCAACCAAATTTTATCCATAATTTCATACCCCAGTGCCCAGTCCAAAGGCATCCCCAGCAGAATGAGCGATCGCTTTTATTCTGAACCGACACAAGTGCGCTCCCTGTGGGAGAATCCGCTCTTGCGACCCGTTAATGCCAAATGTGGAATTATTAAATTTTTTGATTCCATTACATTAAGAGCTAGTAGTTAAACTTGCCAGCATCCCAGTAAAACAATACCCTGGTTTGGTAAAACCGAAACTAATGGAAAAGCGAATTTTAGGATTAGATCCAGGACTGGCAATTTTAGGATTTGGTGCCATAACTTGCAAACAAAGTCAAGCCAAGGTACAAAGCACAACAGTAGATATGCTGGATTTTGGTGTTATCAGTACGCCGTCAGATGCGGAAATGGGACAGCGACTGTCTACCTTGTTCGACGATTTGCACACCCTGATGGAGGAATTTAAACCCGATTTGGTAGCGATCGAGAAATTGTTCTTCTATCGTATGTCAAGTACTATCTTAGTTGCACAGGCGCGGGGTGTGATGATATTGGTGTTAGGGCAGCGTCGCTTACCCTATGTCGAATTTACCCCTGCCCAAATTAAACTAGCGTTAACGGGATATGGCAATGCCGAGAAGTCGGAAGTCCAAGATGCGGTAGCGCGGGAGTTAGATTTAGATTATATTCCTAAACCGGATGATGCTTCAGATGCTTTGGCGGTAGCGTTAACAGCGTGGTATCAAATTTAAATGCTGTAGACAAACAAAAAAGTTGGAAACTAAACAATAATATAGCGATTTTGGAATATGCACGAACAATCGCAATTTCAGATGCTCATCCTATCCCCGTCACTACAATTAAACAACTACACTAAAAATTTAGCTAGTTACTCTATGACTCTCCAAGAACTAGAATATCAAATCCTTGCTCTACTCCCAACGGAAAAAGCCGCAATTATTCAAAGTCTAACTCAAACTATCAACATTGGAGCTAAAGGTATTACTAAAACACCAGGTGTTTGCGGTGGAGAAGCTTGCATTGCTGGAACCCGCATTGCTGTTTGGCTATTAGTTGAAGCGCGTCGTCTTGGCATTACTGAAGCTCAACTTTTGCAAGATTATCCTCATATTAGCGCAGCCGATTTAGTTAACACTTGGGTATATGCAGATGCTTATCCTGAAGAAATTGAAGCTGCTATCCGCGCTAATGAGGTTGCTTAAATAATGGTGCGTTTATATGCTGATGAGCAGTTTCCACGGAAAGTGAGTGAACTGCTGCGAACAATGGGACATGATGTTTTAACAGTACAGGAAGCTGGAAATGCAAACCTAGGAATTCCTGATGATGAAGTGCTGGCATTTGCAGTTAGCGACAATCGGGCTGTTATCACCCTCAATCGTCAAGATTTTATCCGGTTGTATTTGAAATAGAAGCATGAAAGCAAACTTCACAGATGTTAGCTGTAAGAAATAAATCTTGCTGTCAAGTACAAATTTAGTAGCTTGTTTCAATAAAATACAGCAACCGTGACCGAAAGCGTGATCGCAACCTGACTTTCAACGTCTTACCCATAAGGGCGTTATTATCTTATCCTAGATTTACATCTTGCTTTTTCATCTCGATCGCATCTGTAGCCAAAAGTTCTGTAGCTTCTTGCAAAAGTTGCTTTTGCTCTATTTGAATTGCCTCTAAGCGCAGAGTAATTTCTGTAAGTCTTTGCTGTTTATCTTTGTAAATTGGTTGAGGAGTTGCAGGTGGCAAAGCTGGCAGGTTATTAACTGGTTGAGGAAATGCGAGTTTTTTAAGAGCGATGTTGCTAACTTTTGTAAATGAGACAAAGCTAACTTTAATTAAGGCAAAAAGTAATTTAAAAGGAACTTGGAGAATCGACCAACTAGCGGTTTCAATCAAGCGGACGATCGCTTTAATGATACTTGAAGCGATCGCAATGGTGAAAAGCAGAATTACTAAACTGATAATTGGGTGATTACTCCCCCACGCAAGGACTTGCACTATCCGGAAAATAGCTGGATGTTGGGTAATCCAATCATTCATAGAAGAAGCGATCGCGCTTTCAACTGCTCTCGATGTTGTATTCTTAATTTGGTCAGCAGTTTGCCAAGACTGTTCTAATGAACTTTTAGCTTGTTCAACAGTTGTCGTTGCTGTTTGCTGCCAAGATTCTTTAACTTGCTGCGCTGCAGCAAGTTAAAGAATCAACGCTTTGATGAACAAAATCTTTCCCTTGCTCAAAGCGAGGAAATATCCCTGTGAGCAAATTTATGTCTATGCTCAAATTTTGCATCTTAGACATAGTTTCAGTGTAACATAACACTAATCACAGATGATCGCTGGAGTTTAGACTAGTTAGGAGTGCGATCGCCCGCGCTAGGGATTAGGAATTAGGAAGAGACATCAATGCTATTTCTTCCCCAGCCCTTAGTCCCCAATTCAATATGTGTCTTTTGTAATCAGTGTGAATCCTCCGGTTTCGTCAATTCGCTTGACTGATTCTAAATGGAGATTTTTCAGAGTAGATGCATCGAGTAAAAAGTAGGGTTGCTCGTTGTATTGCCAATAATGTTTTAGTTCAGCACCAGAAGCGGGAATAATGTTGCGATCGCTATAAAAATTCAATGACGGGCGATTATAGGGAAAAGATGTATAAATCTTTCTAACTGTAGGTTTTGCCCGCTGAATCATCACAGCAACTGGTTTAACAGCATAAGCTTCTTCTAATTCCCAAACCCAATAGTTTGATTTCATCAACAGCAGCAGCGAAATATAACTTCCCCAAAACAGAATCTTGAGGAATTGTCCGTCCCCTCGCTCTGCTAAAATAGCGGAAGTAGCCATAGTTACAGCTACAGCAGCAAAAATCATCTGTAAGTCAGATTTACCTGTTGTGCCCCAACTGTAATAAATGCTGCCAGCAGAAGCCACTACCGCGAGTAATGAAAAACTAGCTATCCAAGCTTTGGGATAAGATGACTGTAAAGATGGATTTTCTGTTTCTGCCAGCAACGCACCAAAAGCTAAAGCTAAACTGGGGTAAATCGGAAAGACGTACCAGGGTAGTTTGGTTCCCATGAGGGAAATAGCTAGCAGGTAAACACCACCCCACACCAGCACGAGTTTTGCCCAGCTAAGATTGCGATTTTCCCAAATTAAGCGTAGCGCTTGCGGCAAAAACATCAGCCAGGGCCATGCGTACTTGAAAATTTCTAACAGATAGTACCAGGGTGGTCCAGAATGATTCTCAACATGGGTGTTAATGCGGTTGAGGGATTGACCCATAATACCAATACGGGCGAAACTTTCACCATAATGTATCCACTGGGAACCAGACCAGAAAACGATTGGTATACTGCCAATGATGATGGCTATCCACATATACCAACTGGTGAGAAGTCGTGGGGTATCCCACAGAAGAAATAAAAAGGCTAAAGCTCCTAATAATATGCCTAACATGCCTTTAGTTAGACAAATTAAGCCAAAACCGATGCCAATGCCCAGACAGTAACGCAAATCGCGACGCGATCGCAATACACACAACATCATCACCATAAAAAAGCAGATTACCGCACCATCTAACATTGCCAAGCGTCCATGACGCACTACCGGCAACATGGTGAGATAAATCAAAGCACTGTAAATCGCTGCCCAACGTTGACGAAATATCTCTCTACCAATGCAATACAACAAAGGTACAGAAATAGCTGTTAACATTGCTCCTGGTAAGCGCGTAGTCCACTCATTTACCCCCAACAGCGAATAAGTCCAGGCAATTAGCAAATGCATCAGCGGAGGCTTATTGTGATATGGTAGACCTCCTAGCATCGGGTAAAGCCAACGCATTGAACCAGCCGGTGCACGCCAAATTTCACGGGCAACTTGTGCCACAGTACCTTCATCCCAATCTCGCAGTGGCAATTCCCCAAGATTTATGCTAAATAGTAACACCGCTGCCAACAACAGCACTATCACCCATCCCCAATCAATCCTTTTCTCAACCACGCGATATTTTTTTTCTAGACGAGCCCAAGTAAAGTTTCCTTCTTGCATAATCTAGGATAATAAGTATGAAAAGCACACTTCGATTACACTCCAGACGTTTTGGAGTCTCCAATGTTGCCAACACGTAACAATCACTGCCGCGTGAATAATTCATAGATTTAAAATTAGCTCAAATTTGGGCGATCGCGAATAATATTTTTTCACAATTTCTTCTAAGATTTTTTTAAATTATTTAACAAATATTTCCCGGAAAAAACTGATACACATAATACAATACACAATATTCTACCGCTATTGGAGACTCTATCAATGAATATACCTGTTATTTTCGATTTGGCGTTAGGTTTAGTGTTTACTTACTTAAGTTTAAGTTTATTAGCCTCAGAAATTCAGGAATTAATTGCTACTGTGTTGCAATGGCGGGCTGAACACTTAAAAAAGTCAGTTGAAATCTTTTTAGCTGGTGATGTTGAGAACTCAGAAGACGCTCATGTGATTGAATTAGCTAATAGTATTTATTCTCATGCTTTAGTAAAAAATCTTAACCAAGAAGCTAAAGGATTTCTGGTAAATTTACCCCGCAGACTTACTTGGGGAATTGGCTCATTATATCGTTCAGTCAAAACACCACGACCAGGAGGTGATAAAGAAGAAACTATTTTTGGAGAGAAAAAACGTAGCGGTCCGTCTTATATTCCCTCAGACATATTTGCGACGACGTTAATGGAAACCTTGCAATTACCAACGCTGGTTCAGACATTAACTCAATCCCGGCTGGAAAAATTTAAGAATGCCCAATTAGCTAAAATAGAACAAGTTTTAATCGAATTGCAACAACAGACAAATGATGATGAAGTTTCTGCCCCATTCATCAATACTATGTTTCAGCAATATGCAGAAACTCAAGCTGACTTTGAACAAATAAGCTGGAATTTTCAAAATCAAAAAGCTGATTTGAATACTAGTGTTAGTCGTTTGGGAGAAAGTTTGGATAGATATATAGAAGTTTTTCAGACAGAGATGCCGAAACAGGATTTATTTGACAAAACATTGCGAAAAATAAACTTTATCAAAAAAAATATTTTTGCAGATATAGAACAGGCAATTTCGTCAGGAGGTTTAAGACCTAATCTCAATGAAGTTGTCGAATCTGTTGACAAAAATAGTGCCGTTCATCATGAAATTAAAGAAGCAGCAGTTCAACAGGCAATTTCCTTAGGAGTGCTACAAAAACCTAGTCTCAATCAAGCTGTCGAATTTATTAGACGAGACAATGCGATTTTTCAGGAAATTAAAGAAGCCGTCAAAGATCAAGAAAGCGCTACAAATCAAGGAATTAGAAATGTAATTCAAACTATAGATTTAATTGATAAACTCCCAAAATCTGTTGTCGAAAATATTACGCTTTTAGGAAAACGTGCCCAATCAAAGATTAAAAGCACAGAAGAAGGTATTTATGCATTACAAAAAGAAATTGAACAGACGTTTGATAATTCAATGGAGCGAGCTTCTGGTGTTTATAAGCGGAATGCTAAAGGAGTAGCAATTATGCTCGGTTTAAGTATTGCTATCGTTGCTAATGCAGATGCATTTCACATGATTAGTAGACTATCAAAAGATTCGGCTCTACGAGAAACAATTACTAATAATGCTGGGGATATATTACTCAATAATCAAAATAATCAGGCGATCGCTAATCCAAATTCTCAGGGAGAACCAGATAATAGTGCAACCCTAGATGTAATCAGAGACCAAGCTGATAGCGCTTTAGACAATGTTGCTTTACCGATTGGTTGGTCTGATGTTAACTTAAATCAGCAAATTGCTTGGACACATGAGAAGAAGGATTTCCCTTTCTGGAAAATTTTAACTATGCTTCCTGGTTGGATTTTTAGTGGTATTGCGATTTCGATGGGTGCCCCTTTTTGGTTCGATTTACTTGGTAAATTTGTGAATGTGCGTAATGCGGGAAGACGACCTGCATCTTCTTTTAGAAGTCAAGTTGAGAACGATAAAAATGTGGGAGGGTGAGAAAAAGTCAGGAGTGCGGTAGAGACGTGACGGTGGAACGTCTCTACGAGGAGCGGAGTCTCCTGAATTCTTCTTCGTTAAAAAATAAATATGATTTGGAGTTGCCAATTTTGATTTTGACGAATAATCTCAATTTTGCGAATGAATTCTCGCAGGTAAAATCGTCGTTCGGCTTCTGATAAGTCTAACCAAAATTGCGGAATGGAAACAGCTTGAGCAACTGAAAGCAAGTTCACTGGGGGGAGTGTTGCAAGCTTTGCTTGGAGTGCAGAAATTTCTGTGCGGAGTTTGTATGCTCTTAGTTTTGCGGTTTCTACATCTAAAATTCCGCTTTCTACTAAGGTGGGTAGCTGTTCGAGTATTTGTTGTTGGCGATCGCTCTTTTCACCTAAACTATTTTTAACGGCATCTAATTGAGGAAAATTCATCATCCCGACTGCACTCGGTAAGTCACGACAAACCGCTTCAATTGTCTTTGACAAAATTTGTGCGTAGGGAATAGCGCGACATTTTGGACTTTTTGGACAGCTAATTGGACGTAAATAAAGATACTCTTTATCTTGGTGACGCTGAGTTACACGGATAACTGTCATATGCGATTCACACTCGCCACAAATAACCAAACCCGCTAGAGAACGCGGTGCGCTTGCACTTCGAGATGGCAAACGGCTATTGCGGCGTAAAAGTCGGTCAATTTGTGCTGCTTCTTCTTTTGCCATAATTGGCACATGGGTATCAGAAATAATTTCCCCGTTCCGATAAGCGGTATCACCGCGATATACTGGATTTGTCAACCAGCGGCGCCCAGTGGTGACAGAGATTTTCTTAGCATATTTTTTCGCCAGATAACGCACTGCTCCCCGCAAAGAACCGTAAAGTAGAAAATTATCAAAAAAATCTTTGACTACCGTCGAAGTACTACGGTCAATAATGTATTTTCCGTTACCTCTACGATAGCCATAGGGTGCTTTACCAGGTGGTGGTGCAGCCTCCAAACGATTGCGGGCATGTCCTTGGCGGATGCGACGGCTGCGTTGCTGGTGCTGAATTTCGTGTAACAATTTGAATAAGTCAGCGCGAAAATTAGCAGTTTCTGAAGAGTAAGCTTGTTCAGTGGCAATTATTGCTATCCCCATCGCTTCGAGTTGCGTTAAGCGATCGCTCACTTGTTCTACATTATCCCCCAATTCCTCCAACCGACGAATCAGCAGATAATTTGCTCTTTCGGTTTGACAATCACTGAGTAATTCTTCTAATTGCGATCGCTTACCCAAATCCTCATAAACTCGATCCACTTCCCATCCCCAACTATGAGGATCGGGTGCGGGTTCTAGTAAAGGGTCAGTGTAAGTATAAGCGATGATTTTCATAAGTAGAGACGTTCCACTGGAACGTCTGTACAAAACTACTGGAACGTCTGTACAAAACTACTGGAACGTCTGTACAAAACTACTGGAACGTCTGTACAAAAGTTAGGAGTTGTAGAGACGCGAAATTTCGCGTCTCTACAAGAGTTAATTATCCCCTATTCCCCCACTCCCCC
>NZ_JAOWRF010000222.1 GCF_025753815.1 Plectonema radiosum NIES-515
CTCGTGGCCTCGGAGATGTGTATAATCGACAGACTACCAACTCCCACCTCCCAACTCCTAACTAACTCCAGACTCCCAACTCCCAACTCCCAACTCCCAACTCCCAACTCCCAACTCCTAACTCCCAACTCCTAACTCCCAACTCCTAACTCCTAACTCCTAACTAACTCCCAACTCCCAACTCCGCTCCTCGGTATTAAGCGCGATCGCTTCTTCACAATCTTTCACCGAAGCACGTTGTCGCATTGCTTCTACCAAAGCTTCATAACTAGACCAATTTTCTTGTAGTAAATTTTTCGCTTGCAGCAAGCAAAAGCGCTGTTTTTGGTCATAAGCTGGTGCAGAAAAGCCCAAACTTTTCAATACTGCTGCAATTCTTATTTTATCATCAGAACCACCCTCAGCATTATCAAACACCAAAGCTTCAGCCGCAATACCCGCCATCCAAACAGTACAATAGCGATCCAGCATTTGGGCAGTGATTTTACCTTCTTCGAGTTGCAAAGCTAATTCCGCATCATCAAAAGCAACCCCACCAAGTCCTGGTTGTCCTAGCTTCAAAGCCTCCCAAGCTGTCAGAGTATAGCCGCTGACAGGGATACCCAGCAAGTAAGCAGTCAAAAAGTGACCCGCTTCGTGGTGGACAATGCGATCGCGATGTTCCCCTGAAAAACCCGCAATCCAATCTAAAAGCAGAGAACCTCCCTTACCTTGCAAACTGAAAGAATCCAAAGTAGCGATTCCCAAAATTGTAAAAGTAGCGATCGCAGGTACTGCTGGTGATAAATTGACCAAAGGTCCCAGCAACACCGATAAAGTCATCAAAAAAATGGATATTGCAACTAAATTTAAAGAAGTTTGGCTCATTGGAGTATATTTCTGAGTCAGCGCGTAATCTTTCTTAATTATGATGCGATCGTTAAACTTTGACTAAAGCAGTTGACAAAACCAACAGCCTTAGATTATTATTTTATAAGGAAAATCTGTGCGCGCATATATATTCATATTTATAAACCGCCAAGTACAAATAAACCAGAATTCAGACTTTCGTACAGACGCCTCTGAGTGGAACGTCTCTACCGCTACTTTCGTACAGACGTTCCACTCAGAGGCGTCTCTAACTAACTGCTAAATTCTTTGTTTGGTTGTCTAGATATCTCTTAATATCTCTTTTTAATTCGATAATATTGGGACTTACTTTGGACAAGATGTGTTCTCCAGCTTAGACATGCAAATCTGCCAAAATCCCAATTGTTTAAATCCCTTCAATCCTGATGGCAATATATATTGCATAAGTTGCGGACAAAGCAACTTTGACAAACTTCTCAGAAACCGCTACCGGGTATTGAGACTATTAGGAGAAGGTGGATTTAGTAGAACCTACGAAGCAGCAGACGCAGACAGATTAAATGCACCTTGCGTCATCAAACAATTTGTCCCACAAGTTCAGGGAACAGGACAACGTATCAAAGCCGCACAATTCTTTCAAGAAGAAGCTTTTCGGTTGTATGAACTCGGAGAAAATCACATCCAAATTCCCAGATTACTTGCATACTTTCAACAAGGTATTAGCTTGTATCTCGTGCAAGAATTTATTATTGGGAAAACACTTTTAGCTGAAGTTCAACAACAACCCTTTAACGAAGAACAAATTCGCCAAATTTTACTTGATTTATTACCGGTTTTAGAATTTGTTCACTCACGTCACGTCATCCATCGCGACATCAAACCAGAAAACATCATCCGTCGTGAAAGTGATGGTAAACTAGTATTGATTGACTTTGGTGGTGCGAAACAAGTAACACAAACCAGTTTAGTTAGACAAGCTACAGTAATTTATACAATTGGTTATGCACCGAACGAGCAAATGGCTGGATTCGCTTGTCACGCAAGCGATTTATACTCATTAGGTGTCACCTGCGTGCGACTTTTAACGAAATCATTACCGCTTCTAGACGATTATGGACAGATTCAAGATAATCTTTATGATGCCATGAATGGGCAGTGGATGTGGAGAGAGAGATTAGAAGAAAAAGGCATTTTTATCAACGAAGAATTTGGGGAAATTCTGGATAAATTACTGAAACACTTAGCGAGTGAAAGATATCAATCAGCAGCAGAAGTTATTCAAGACTTGAAATCCCCCAAAATCAACTTGATCGAAAATACTGCACCAACAATATTATCTACTGCTCAATCGACATCACCAGCAGAAACGCAAATCATATCATCATTGCCCTCCTTATCAGAATTTCAATTTGAAGTAGTTACAGTAGATGTAAAAGGTAAAGAAATTAGCCGCAACCGTCAAAGTGCAAACTGCTTAATAGAAGACTTTGGTAAAGTCATCAAATTAGAAATGGGATCAATTCCCGGTGGAACTTTTATGATGGGTTCCCCAGAATTTGAAGGAGATGCAGACGAACATCCACAACATCAAGTCACCGTCGCACCTTTTTTTATGGGAAAATATCCCGTAACTCAAGCACAATGGAGAGCAGTAGCAGCATTACCCAAAGTCAAACAATCTTTGAATCCCCATCCATCCAAATTTAAAGGTATAAATAGACCAGTTGAAAATGTATCTTGGCACGAAGTCGTAGAATTTTGTTTTCGACTCTCAGAACAAACTGGACGCAACTATCGTTTACCTAGCGAAGCCGAATGGGAGTATGCTTGTAGGGCAGGAACCACTTCACCCTACCACTTTGGCAGAACTGTCACCCCAGAATTAGCAAACTGCGGTGGTAGCGATTCCTACGCTTTGGATGCAAAAGGGAAATTCCGTAAAGAAACCACTGATGTCGGCAGCTTTCAACTTGCCAACGCCTTTGGATTGTACGACATGCACGGCTTAGTTTGGGAATGGTGCGCCGACCCCTGGCACAAAAATTATGAAGGGGCACCCACAGACGGCACCGTTTGGGAACTTGGCGGAGATGAACATCGTCGGCTATTGCGTGGTGGTTCTTGGAGCTTTAGTCCGGAACTTTGCCGCAGCGCTAGTCGCAGTTGGAATGAAGCAGTTGGGGGACTCAGAATATGTGGCTTTAGGGTTGTGTTTTCTGAATGCCGTTGAATTTGGTTTGGGAAAGGTATTGACTGCGATTCCAAAATAGGTTATTATAATCTTGATAAGGAAGAACTATCATAAATTTGTGTTTTCTGAATGCCGTTGAATTTGGTTTGGGAAAGGTATTGACTGCGATTCCAAAATAGGTTATTATAATCTTGATAAGGAAGAACTATCATAAATTTGTGTTTTCTGAATGCCGTTGAATTTGGTTTGGGAAAGGTATTGACTGCGATTCCAAAATAGGTTATTATAATCTTGATAAGGAAGAACTATCATAAAATAATTAATAAAAAACCGTCTATCATGCAATAGGCGGTTTTGTTGTGTAAAATCATGTCCGAAAAATCACATATATTGTAGAGACGTAAAGAGTGGAACGTCTCTACGACACCTGATGAAGGGAAAATTTAATGAAGCAGTTATTCAGGTTTTTCAAACCAAGCAAAAACCAACCATTATTGAACCTGGTTATTATTGGGTTATGTACGGTTTTGTTTTTAGTAAATTTGATATTTAAAATATTTAGTTTTGTATTTCCTTCATTCAACGCGATCGCTGTAGCATTATTCTTGTTGATTCCGTTTGTACTTGTAGTTAATGGGTTTTTCTTTCGCAGATGGTGGCTAAAACTGATAAATTTTTGGATATTTTTATTACCAAGCTTGCTTTCTCTCTGGATTTTCAACAACGCTACTATAATCTTTTTATTAATTGGTATTTATCAACCAGAGCAAGAAATTAAATTTAAATATTATAATATTGTCGTTTATAAAAGTCCTGTATGGTTGGATACAGACGCACAGCGGGGATTTATTTTAAAGCAAGAAAAGATTATCTTTCCGGGAATTAAGTTAGCAAAGCCAATTTATGAAAATAAAAATCGTTATTTAGATAGAATAGAAAATTATCAAATAATAGGTCGAGATAAAGTAATTTTAGATTTTGTTTATTACGATGTGGGTAAAAAAAGAAAGCGTAAGGAGTCGAAAGAATTTCAAGTAAAAGATTTTATTTATTTTTAATTTCGTAGTAAGCGCTTGAGCGCTAAATAAAGCGCTGAAGCGCTTACTACGGTTTAAACCAGCTTCAAATCGGCGTACTCTGCGAATAAATCATCAGAGGTGAGAGTGTCACCTAAAGCTTGCGGAGTCCAGAGAACTTCAATTGCCAGAAGTTTATCGCTGGGGATACTACCAATTTGGCGTAAAGCTTGACGTAATTCCTCAACGTTGTTGACTGCTGGAATTTCAAACTTACCCAGTGTTGCCGCTAAGAGGGTGACAATGATATATTCTCCAGGACCTTGGGTAATTAGGTCAGTTGGGTTGTCAACATCAGCACCAGATAAAGCATTTTTGGGAGTAGCTGCTTTTAGCTGGTTGTTAACGTTAGAAAGAGTTTCTTCGCTAAATTTGCTGCGTTCTGCCAGTGTTAAACGGTTAAACTGAGCTTCAGCTGAATTTAAACGCACTTGCTCTGTACCACCACCTGCATATACCCAGTATTCGGGATGGCGTAGCAAAGCGAGACTGGCTTCTTGCAAAATTTCGGCTCTACCTTCTGGGGAGTTGGTGTCAGCTGTTTCGGCAATTCGGTTGAGTTCGGGTTGCAGTTCACGAGCTTGTGCGAACATAGCTACTTGCAGACGAGTGACGGAAACATTGGGATTGCTGCTGTAGCCTGTATCCTCTGTGGTTTCGCCACCGGTAGCGCGACGGAAAGCTTGTACCATGAAGTTAGCGATCGCCAAGAAAATTAAGATGGTAAACAAACCACCAAATCCAGACCCAATACCAAAGAAGGGAATCAAGAAAGGAAACCCAAATCCACCACCACCAGGATAATATCCCCCACCGTAGCCACCACCGTATCCACCGCTGTATCCCCCACCGGGAGGTGAATAGGTGCGGCTAGAAGGCGCTCTGAAGGAACCACCGCCGATTCTACCACCACTCCGGGCGGCTAATGCCTCGTCTACGTGACTCAGTGCCAAAGTAAACACTAAGCTGAGGACAAACAAAGTTTTTAATAGCGGTTTGATGGCTTGTTGTAGTTGTTTACGCATAACACAGTCACTTGAATTCATGTTATTACTTATGATTTCTCCTAGTACTGGTAGGAGTTTGTGCATAGATGAAACTCCTACCGTACGGAGCTCTGTTTTTGATATTTACTAGCTCTGTGTAAGATTCATCTATTGCTATACCTTTAATTTACCGCGTCTTATTATAGGCGTGCCGCGATCGCAGGGGGGATTTCTGGAGTAGATAACCGTACATTCATGAAATTTTCTATCTAAGCAACTAATTATCTCCACCAGAAAAGTGCGAGGGTGTACAAATCAGAAAAACTTATCACCGCTGTCAGCCGCGATAACTCAGACTTCAGTTTGGGATTGCAATTTTTTTTTCAGGCGATCAAAATAATCTTTTATGGATGCTTGCAGATATTTTTGGTTATCATCGATTGTATAGGCTAGTGAACACTTTTTAGTTATGCATTAACCTATTGCCGTGGAGTCGCGATCGCCTTTTTAACTTTAATTAAATGACACTTACTCCAGATAGACCACGTTTGGAGCGCATTTCAGCGCATTTAAATGTATTTCACAAAGCCACGATTCAAAGCATTATCGGCATTTTGGCATAACATTATGCCTGTATTTAAGATAAACTATTTATAGTAGATAGACTTAGGAATTTCTACAGTAGATTATACTTAGGTCATTTTTTTTTCTCATCGCTACTTAAGAATTATTGTTGATTCTTTTACTTTCCTAAATACAAATAAAAATATTTTTCTTCCAAAATAATTTCCTAATTTTTTTTGAGGATAGTTCGGGAAAAATAGCGTGATTTATGATTTATGGGATTAATTGTCATACATCATCTGATTGATGACGGACGAGAAAAAATCAAAATACTGATTATTAAAGGTTGCCGATTATTCAAATTTAGTGATAAAAACTGCACTAGGAAAAGTCGATAATTATGAAAAGCAACTTTATCTAAATTTTCTCCAGTCCACAGAATAAACAATTAAGAAGTTTAGACAGCGAAGTTTTCATGGAACAAATATCACAAATTGATGCAAAAATCCAAGACAAAACAGCCTATCCTGACATCTTAGTAATATCACGTACCTTCTTGCCGACGGAGGGTGGAATTGGAGAATATATATATAATCGCTGTCTGCAAGACCCAGAAAGGGTAATTGTTTTAGCGGGTAGTTGTTCTGGAGACAAAGCATTTGACCGCGATCAACAGTTTCCCGTGTACCGCTGGTCAAACCCGAGATTTTGGCGTAGTGGTTTTGTCGAGAATAAGATAAAACATATTCTCAATCTGGTCTTGTCATTTGTGCTAGCGGTGCAACTTTATTTTCGCTATCGTTACCGCTACATAGAGTGGGGTCACGGCTACAACTTTCTTTGCCTGTTGCTATTAAGCTATTTATTACCTATCCGTTTTTTTATCTACTTACATGGGAATGATGTGGTTCATGTTTTACGCAATCCGTTGTGGCGTATTCTATTCGCATTAACATTGATCCGAGCCGAAGGAATTGTTTGTAAAAGTTCGTTTATAAAAGATTACCTGAAAGCGAATTTCCGATTTAATACTCCTACCCACATTATTAATCCTATCCTCAGACCAGAAAAATTTGCGGTAGCAGCCATTGATAGCATTGATAACTTAGGTGTTCGCGTCCGTCAAGCGTACAATATTCCGGAAACATCTGTAGTCATTCTTTCAGTAGGACAACTTGAAAAGTGTAAAGGCTTCGACCGAGTGATTGAAAACTTAACACTACTACTGACTCAGGGGATAGATGTTCACTATATACTTTGTGGGCAGGGTGCTTGTGAATTAGAACTGAAATCTTTAGCACGTCGCTTGCGAGTAGATAAACGGGTACACTTTGCCGGATATGTAGGCGATCGCGAATTAGCTGGCTACTATGCAGCTTGTGATTTATTTGCTATGCTTAGTTTGTTTGACACCAAATCCGCCAGTATAGAAGGTTTTGATGCAGTTTACTTAGAAGCAGGTTACTTCGGTAAGCCTGTAATTGCTTCTTCTTTAGGTGGTGTGATCGATGCTGTTCGCCATGAAGAAAATGGCATCCTAGTTAATCCGAATTCTGGCTGTGAAATTTTTCAAGCTTTCAGTCGCTTGTGTCAAGACCAGCAGCTACGTGAAAAACTAGGTCGCATCGGAAAAGAACTAGCCAAACGCAAAACCCTTCACCGGACGCTTTACGCTTCAGGAGTTTGGAGTTAGGAGTTGGGAGTTAGGAGTTGGGAGTTGGGAGTTAGGAGTTGGGAGTTTGGAGTTTGGAGTTAGGAGTTAGGAGTTGGGAGTTAGGAGTTAGGAGTTGGGAGTTGGGAGTTGGGAGTTGGGAGTTGGGAGTTGGGAGTTGGGAGTTGGGAGTTGGGAGTTAGGAGTTTGGAGTTTGGAGTTAGGAGTTGGGAGTTAGTCTATAATCATTGACCCTTGACCATTCACCATTGACTCATCCACCCCCGACAATCGTGACGACTTCAAGGCGATCGCCTTGGTGTATTTTTGTCTTGGACCAAAACTGACGGTGTAAAATTTCCCCATTATACTCTACCGCTATTAAACGGAGATTAAAACCTAATTCTTGGAGTAGATCGGGTAAAGCTGTAAGGGAAGAGCAAGTACGAGTTTCCCCGTTTAGAGAAAGTGTAATCTGGTCAGACATAAGTCACAGATGTACTAAAAATAATTTGGGAATTGTTTAAACATTTGCTTTAACGCGATAAAGTTGGGAGAGGAAATATTGTGTTACTAAAGTAGGTTGTTCGGCTTCCATAAGCGATCGCACTACCGCTACACGTTCGGCGCCTGCGTCAATCACCTCGTTTATATTATTTGGGTCGATTCCCCCAATGGCAAACCAAGGTATCGGACTATTTTTCGCTGCATAACTGACATATTCTACGCCAGTTGCTGCCTTACCCACTTTTGTGGGAGTTTCATAAACTGGTCCAACACCAATATAATCTGCCCCATCGGTAATTGCCCCTTGCATTTCTTTTGAATTTGTGGTAGAACGACCTATCAAGCGCTGCGGTCCGAGTAATTGTCGGGCAATGGCAATCGGCATATCTTGCTGTCCTAAATGCACCCCATCTGCATCTACTGCCAAAGCCAAATCCACTCGGTCATTCATGATAAAAAGAGCGCCGTAGCTGTGACATAGCTGCCGCAACTTCATGGCTTGTTCTAGACGCACAGTATCATCACCGATTTTATCGCGGTACTGTAAAAGCGTTAATCCACCTTTCAGGGCAGCTTCAACGGTTGACAATAAACTTTCACTTTGGGAGGTGACAAGATAAAGACGCGATCGCAATAGCAATTGATGACGCTGATAACCTAATAAAGTACTTTCCAGGGTATAAACCCGATAACGCATCTGCTTAAAAGCTTTCCCCATATTCGGATGACTGAGCTTGCCATATTCTTCCAGCACCCGCATTGCTTCTTGTACGCGACCAAAGTTAGCTTGCAATAACGATTTGATATTGGTGCGTTGTTCTTCCTGAGGATGACTTAACTCAGTACCAGCATCGCCCATTGTATCTCGTGCCGCCCGCATTTGAGCCGTATGCCAACTAGCTACATCTTGTCGTAAATGCTTACATTCAAGAGTTAATTGGGCATTATTCAGCCCAAAGCGACACCATTCTTCGATAATTCGCAAGCCTTCACGAGCGCGATCTAAATTTGCGTCTAAAATGCGGTAAACAACATGCTGTATCTCCTCTGTTTGGCTGTATGGCTCGACCATTAGAACAACCCTATTAGTGCTTTCATCGTCACAGCCAGCCTCTTTCATATTTGCAATCTTTTTCGCATCGAAGTTGGTTATTTATTAAAAAATGGGCAATGGGCAATGGGCAATGGGCAATGGGCAATGGGCAATGAGCAATGGGGAATGGGCAATGGGCAAGGGGTCAGGGTGCATGGG
>NZ_JAOWRF010000152.1 GCF_025753815.1 Plectonema radiosum NIES-515
TGGGGGGATGGGGGGAAAGAAGAATTATTCTCCTTGTCTCCTTGTCCCCCTTGTCCCCCCCGGACCCACTCCCCCACTCCCCCACCCCTCAAACGTCGTGCCTTTTGATACGGTGCAGCGGCTCTTAAGGTGGCATCTATGGCGATACGTCGCACTTTTCCTTTGGGTAGCATCGGCTTAATGTAGCGTCCCCGGTCTTCAGAGAGAATTAAGCTGCGACTGCCAGATTTACCCATACGCTGCGCCATTTGAGCAAAATAAAGCACGCTGGGATCAAGAATTACACCTTCAGGATCAAAGATGAATTCTTCGGGAATGCTGGGTGGTTCTTGTTCTTGTTGATTTTCTTCTTTTTCGTCTTCTTCCTTCTCTTCTTGTTCCGACTCGTCTTGATTTTCTGGTGGTGCTGGTGGTGGTGGGGGTGGAGGTGGTTGTTGTTCTGGTGGTGTCTGCAACACCGTTGCTCGTGGTACAATTACCATCTCTACTGCACGGCGTAAATCTTCGGCATTTACTGTGGTGCGTCCATCTAAAGCCGCAGATGCTTTAGCCACACGCATGGCGAATAATTCAGCGCGATGTCCTTGCACTGCCCCACGAATTGCTTCATCTACTAGGTAGGCGATTTGTTCGTGGGTGATGGTAACTTCTTTGAGCCATTCTCGTGCGAGGAGGATTTGAGTTTTTAGGTTATCGATGTCTTCGTTATATTGCTTTATAAATTCTTGGGGAGATTTAGAATAGGCGATCGCTTGTTCTACCGCTTCGACTCTTTGATCTAATCCGAGTACCCCATCAGCCGAAAGTGCGATCGCTATTCTATCAAGCAAATGTTCTCGCAGCGTTCCTTCTTCTGGGTTATAAGTCGCAATAAACAGCGGTTTGCTCGGATGCTGAAAACTAATACCTTCCCGCTCAATTCGGTTGCGTCCGTCAGATAATACTGTTAAAAGCTGGTTGCTGATTTGGTCATCTAATAAGTTAATTTCATCCACATACAGCACACCTCGGTTTGCGGCAGCGAGCAAACCTGGCTGAAACACCGTTTCTCCTTGTTTTACCGACTGTTCCACATCCACAGAACCCAAAAGTCGGTCTTCAGTCACTCCTAGAGGAATTTGCACAAAGGGTGCGGGGATGACTTCGGTTTCTATTGTCTCCCCGACTTCGGCGATAAGCTTATCATCCCATTCTTGTGGGCGATTGGGATCGCAATTGCTCAATCCACCTTTAACCACTTCAATGGGTGGAATTATAGCATGAATAGCACGAGCCATCACAGATTTTGCCGTACCCCGACGACCTGCGATCGCTACTCCTCCTAACTCCGGATCGACCGCAGCTAGCAGCAATGCTAGTTTAATTGCTTCTTGACCGACGACAGCGGACAGCGGAAAGGCAGTAATTGTAGGCGCAGGCATGATTTGCACATTTTAGCTTGTCTCGGCTTTTAGCATATCAATTTCTGGCACATTTATAATAAGTATTATCGCAACTTTGTTTTCGGAGCAAAATGTATGAGTATCGCTCAGGCTAAACGCTTCACATTGGATGAATACCACAAACTCGCAGAATTAGGCTTTTTTCATGAAGATGACCGAATTGAATTAATCAATGGAGAACTTATTGAAATGGTCTCGAAAGGTGTAGCGCACGAAACTTGTTTGCGAAACTTGTTGCGAGAACTCCCAAAGCTGGTAGGAAACAGAGCAACTTTGCAATGTCAAGCACCGATTGTTATACCACCTAAAAGTGAACCAGAACCAGATTTTGCCATTCTTCAAAACCGAGGTGATAATTATTTTTCTGCTCACCCCAATCCTGCTGATGTCCTGCTGGTGATGGAAGTTTCAGATTCTTCTTTAGATTATGACCAAGATGTCAAAATACCTCTTTATGCTCAAGCAGGTATTTCTGATTATTGGATATTTAATTTATTTGATAATTATCTAGAATCTTATAATGAACCGTATCAGAATACTCAAGGTAAATATGGCTATTTGAATAAGCGAATTATCTTACCCAATCAAGTAATAGCGCTACCTTGTTTTCCTGAACTGTCTGTTGATTTAGGCAAAGTATTTCCACCAAAGGTGAGTTTTTAAGGTTTGTGAATGTTAGGCGATCGCGTTGGCGAAGCCGGATAGTAGAGAAGTGACTCCGTAGGAGTATCGCATGAAGCAATTTTTAACAAATAAGGGCATTGACTTAAATCTGATACCATGCGAAACTATAGGTAGACAGCATAATATCCGTAATCTAAAGCGCAGATTTTTTTGTATTGTCTCAGCGGCAGGATTCCTAGTTTTCTGCCAAATTTCGGGTCATCCCGTTTGCTGAATATTCAGCCTGATGTCACGTCAGGTCATTGACATTGATATTCAGTGGGAAGGCAAGATATTTGGATGAATGTTCAGGAAATGGGTTGACTCGGAGTTTGGCAGAAAGCCAGGATTCCTACCGCTGAGACTAGAATAAAAAATGTGCAAGTAGAGAGTTTGGTGACAGAGATGTACTCATTGAGTATATGTTTCTGGCATAAAACTTTAGTACAGCTAGATGCATGATTGACTGATGCTGTCCAGTAAATCAAATCTAAATCTGGACATACTTCAATGACAGACATTCATCTTGGTTCAAGTGGAAAAACAAACCAGCAGAAACGTTTAGTTTCCATTTATTGGGATTATCAGAACGTGTCTTTAAGTCAAGAATTAGCAAGTTTATTGCTAGCTTTTGCCAATTCAAAGGGACGTGTGATTGGCAAAAAAGTCTACTATAATTCACTGTTTGAAAACCAAGCTTCTGCAAAGGATAGCCTACAAAGTATTGGTTTTTGCTGTTATGATGTTACGTGCGTTTTAAAAAACAGTGCAGATAATCAGCTTAAATCTGATTTAATTGATGATGTTTATAACAATCAGTCTCCGAACATAGTTATTCTTGTATCAGGAGATGGAGACTTTGCCAATCCAGTTAAATTTTTGCAAGATAGGGGTAAAAATATCATAGTTTTTGCAAAAAAAGGTAATGTAAAGAAAAAGTTGAAAGAGCTTGCTCATGAATTTTACTTTGTAGATGATTTACCTCAGTTAATTGTAGAAACAAATCAGTCTCAAATAACGTTCATTAATTCCCAAATTAATTATAATGAGGCTATAGAGTACCTTGTCAAAGCTATCAAGATTGCGTTAAGCCAAGGGAAGTCTACAGTATTGGGTTACATTAACAGCCTGATGCGTGAACATTTTTCCAATTATCAGGGAGTTTCGTGTATTTGTACACCTGATGGAAAGAAATTTTCACGCTTTAGTAAGTTTGTTGATGTTGCTGTGAAAGAAGGGAAAGTCCGAATGCAAAATCAGGAGTTGCTTTTAATAGAGTAATATAAATTGGCAGCCTGAAGTTGTTTCCCGGAAATACACTATAGCTTTTGCAAACCCAGTTTATTTAAACAGCTGGGTTTTTTTAAGTTCGCTGCTATTTGCAGTTTTACAACCTTCAATTTTGAACACAATAATACTTGGAAAATTTCCATGCAATTAAGTTCCGCAAACAAAAACGAGATAAACATGCACAAAGTTCTGACATTTCGTGATGAAAAACTTTTACGCAAAGCTTTAACCCATCGTTCTTATGTTAATGAAAATCCAGGAGAAGGAGAACATAACGAACGCTTAGAATTTCTCGGTGATGCGTTGCTCAATTTTTTAAGTGGTGAATATCTCTTTTGTCATCACCCAGAAAGAGGAGAAGATGAATTAACTCGTCGTCGTTCAGCATTAGTAGATGAAAAACAATTAGCAAAGTTCGCTATTGAAGTAGGTTTAGACTTTAGAATGCGGTTAGGAAAAGGTGCAATTCGAGATGGAGGCTTTCAAAATCCCAACTTACTTAGTAGTACTTTTGAAGCGGTTATTGCTGCTTATTATTTAGATAATAATTCAGATATTGAAGCGGTTAGAGCTATTGTTGAACCATTATTTGATTCTGTACCTGAAAATATTGTTGTATCTCGCTCTAATGTAGATTCAAAAAATCGTCTTCAGGAATGGGTACAACGTAATGTAACTCCAAATCCCCCTAAATATGACGCAGTTCAAATAGGTGGTTTATCTCACGCACCAGAGTATCTTGCCAAAGTCTTTGTCGGTGAAAAAGAGTATGGACAAGGTAAAGGACGCAATAAAAAAGATGCGGAAAAAGCTGCGGCAGAAGATGCGATCGCCCTTTTGAAAAAACAAGGTTTGTTGTTAAGTTGAATCATGAAACTTTGACTGACAAAGGCAAAATGACAGTAAAAGTAGGATTAACTCCTGCTTTTTGAATCTAGCTTAATTTTGCCTTTCCCTGCTCGGTCTAGCTTTGAAAACAGCGAGCGATCGCTATTTGGATTTTCTAGCTATTTATCTATATTTCATCTGTCTAAAGACATAATCTGATGATTTATTATTTTGCTTGTTTTCTATGGAAAATATAAGAAATATTTAATTTAAATATTTTAAGATAAATATAATATTTACCAAAGAACCATGTTACGATTTATATTCAAATTGAGTAAGTCAGCTTAATCTAGCAAATTTCATTACCCAAAGTGTTTAGGTGGGAGATGATGCTAGAGCGGAGGAACCATATTTTGGGGCGTATTTTCTAGAAAGTTAAGAGTGAGGAGTGAAAAGTGAGGAGTTTTGAACTCATAACTTTCGTAGAGACGTTCCGGCAAAACGTCTCTACATAACTCATAACTCATAACTCATAACTCATAACTTTCTTAAAAAGGGTATTTCTCAACCCTAGCCCGTCAGCTAACTTCGTAGGCATTGAGAAGAGACTGAAGAGGCAGCCAACATTCTTATATAATGTTATGACCTCATCAGTGTCCAAGGCTGGTGCTGCTCAGATTTTTTGTACCTGCACTTAAATCTGTTGAGGTGAAAATGATATTTCAATTAAATTTGGCTGCAATTGTTGCAGTTGCGGGACAGACTATATGGAAACAGGCAAAACCTACGATTTTCAAAGATGTAGTTCTGTTACCTGTGTTTGGGTTCTTGGGGATAATCTTATTGTGGTGGGTTATTGCCCTTGCCAACCATGAATTGATGCCCACCCCGCCTGAGGCATTAGCAGCGAATATGGACTACATATTACACCCTTTTTACCAACGCGGACCGGGCAACTTGGGAATTGGTTGGTTATTGCTAGCAAGTCTGCGTCGGGTAATACTTGGCTTTTTATTAGGTGCTGTAGTCGCAATTCCTTTGGGTTTTTTGATTGGCATGTCGAAATCGGCAATGTTAGCTTTTAATCCGATCATTCAGATTTTTAAACCCGTATCACCTCTAGCGTGGTTGCCTATTTCCTTAGCCATATTCAACTTAGCAGATCCGTCAGCGATTTTTGTTATATTCATTACTTCATTGTGGCCGACAATTATTAACACCGCTCTGGGAGTTTCTAGCGTTTCCAAAGATTATTTAGATGTAGCGCGGGTGTTAGAAATGCCTCGTTGGAGACGGATTACAAAAATTATCTTGCCCGCCAGTTTGCCGTATATTTTTACAGGTTTGCGAATTAGTTTAGGCATTGCTTGGCTAGTAATTGTTGCTGTAGAAATGCTCACAGGTGGTATTGGAATCGGCTTTTTTGTCTGGGATGAATGGAGCCGTTTAAACCTGAGTTCAGTGTTTTTAGCTGTGTTCGTAATTGGCATAACTGGACTACTACTTGACTTCGCCGTCGGCAAAGTCCAAGAATTAGTAACTCATCGTCCAACAGCTTCAAATTAGCAATTGGATAGTGGATAGTTGATGGTGGATAGTGGTTAGTCGTTAGTGGGTCGTTGATAGTGGTTATACCAATTTTATGTGAGGCTGCATATAATGCCCTCAGGCTGAAGCCTGGGGCTACACAAACAAAGCCTGTCTTGTCTACGACACGCTACGCGAACACAGGCTAATAATATGCATCTTTAAATAAAATTGGTATTAGTGGTTAGTTGTTGGGTATCAACCATCAACCATCAACCATCAACCATCAACCATCAACTATCAACTATCAACTATCAACTATCAACTATCAACTATCAACTATCAACTATCAACCATCAACCATCAACTATCAACGAACAACGAACAACCATCGGTGAAAATGACATATGAGTAACACCGACAATAACAACTGGACTCGACGAGACTTTATATTAGGAATCGGAGCAACCACAGCGGGAACTCTGCTGTCTTCGTGTGCAATTTCAGGCGATCGCTCGGCTAAAGGACTGACTGAAGAAGCTTTAGCGATAAAACCAGTAGTTAGATCCCAAGACTTAGAAAAACCGGATATCACCGTTGGTTATGTGCCGGTAAATGATTGTGCACCATTTGCGATCGCCTGGAAAAAAGGCTTCTTCCACAAATATGGCTTGAACGTCAAACTCAACCGCGAAGCTAGTTGGGCAACCTCCCGCGACGGCTTAATTTTTGGTCGTCTTGATGCCTCACCCGTGGTATCCGGTGCCGTCACCAACGCCAGAATCGGTGCTGAAGGGGCACGTCACGCTCCCTTGTGTGCGGCAATGACCATTCACCGTCACGGCAACGCCATGACCATGAACAAAGCCATGTGGGATTTCGGGTTGCGTCCGTGGTATGAATACAACGGCGATTTAGAAGCATTTGGCAAACAATTCCGGGCATACTTTGACAGCCAACCCCCAGAACGCAAAGTTTGGGCTGTGGTGCTAAGTTCCGCCATTTACGAATACTTTGTCCGCTACGTATCCGCTGCCGCAGGTGTCGATCCCCTGAAAGAGTTTCGCGTCATCATCGTTCCACCCCCGCAGATGGTAACAAACATGCGGATTGGGGCAATGCAAGCTTACATGGTTGCGGAACCTTGGAATACACGGGCAATTAAAGGCAACGAGGGTGTTGGCTTTACCTTCGCACAAGGCAAAGAAATTTGGCAGGGACACCCAGATAGGCTTTTAGGGGTAATGCAATCATTCATCGACCAATACCCGAAAACCTATCGTTCTCTGGTGAAAGCGATGATTGAAGCCTGCCAATATTGCAGCAAACCAGAAAACCGCCAAGAAGTTGCCGAACTGATTACAGATCGCTCCTTTACCGGTGCAAAACCGAAAAAGAAAGGTGCAGCGATCGCGCTTTTTACCAGCCCCGGAATTGTCGGCAACTACAACTATGGTGGATTTGATGGCAAAGACCGCATCATCAAAGCTGCCGATACTACGATTTTCTACGATATTCCTGACAACATTCCCAAACAGCCTGGAGAACACTCGACATTTTTATGGAGATCCAGAAGTCTTTGGTTGATGACACAAGCAGCACGTTGGGGACAAATTAAGGAATTTCCCAAAAATGCTGAGAAACTGGCTCAACAAGGCTGGAGAACCGATTTATATCGAGAAATTGCCGCAGAAATGGGTATCGATTGTCCCAAGGATGATTACAAAG
Source organism: Plectonema radiosum NIES-515 (assembly GCF_025753815.1). Classification (GTDB taxonomy): domain Bacteria; phylum Cyanobacteriota; class Cyanobacteriia; order Cyanobacteriales; family Nostocaceae; genus Hassallia; species Hassallia radiosum_A. Next base: position 7,479 of record NZ_JAOWRF010000152.1, read on the forward strand.
TAGAACCTCCCGAAGTATTCATCGACAAAAAAGGCTTTGACCCTAGCGATCCTGTGCGCTATCTCAACAGTTTTGAGATTAGGGCAAATGCACCCAACCGTTTTTATTTGGGTTAAAAAAGTGGTGTTGCATAATACGTATTGTAAAGACGTTCCACCGGAACGTCTCTACGATTCATCCCACGGTTATGCAACGCGAAAAATCATTCTTCATCTGGTGAAAAATAGACGTTCCATCGGAATAAATAGACGTTCCATCGGAATAAATAGACGTTCCATCGGAATAAATAGACGTTCCATCGGAATAAATAGACGTTCCATCGGAACGTCTCTACAAGGGTTCGGATAACGCATAATTAATTTCCACATCGTTGTCTATTAGCCATCAGTATTATTTCAGGAGTTAATCGAGATGAAATCTACCTCTTTTTCGGAAAATAACTACAATATCGCTACACCCCGCACTGGATTTTTAGAAGTTGAAAATTTAGTGAAAGCTTATCCTTCACCTGATGGGAAAAAATCTGTCGTTTTAGATAATGTGAATCTCAGTATTGGTGAGGACGAATATGTTTCTATAATTGGTCACTCCGGTTGTGGTAAATCTACTTTATTAAAAATAGTAGCCGGTTTAGAAAAAGCAACTTCTGGCTCAGTGCGGCTTGATGGGAAAGAAATTAACAAGCCGGGAGCCGAGAGAATGATGGTGTTTCAAAACTACTCGTTACTACCTTGGTTAACGGTACGAGAAAACATTCGTCTGGCTGTGGATGAAGTGTTAAAGGGTGCATCTCGTGCCGAGAAAATTAGCATTGTTAACGAGCACCTAGCAATGGTAAATTTAAATGCAGCGGCTGAAAAATATCCCGATGAAATTTCTGGAGGAATGAAACAGCGTGTTGGGATTGCCAGAGCGATCGCCATTCGTCCGAAAATGTTGCTGATGGATGAACCTTTTGGAGCGTTAGATGCTTTAACTCGCGGGAAATTGCAGCGTCAGGTATTAGATATCTGGGAAAATCACCGACAAGCGGTAATGATGATTACTCATGATGTGGATGAAGCAATTTATATGAGCGATCGCATTGTCTTGATGACCAACGGTCCAGCGGCTAATATTGGAGAAATATTACCAGTCATGTTTGAACATCCACGCGATCGCGCAGCCATGCGAAACTCAAAAGAATATTTTGAACTTCGCAACCACGCTTTAAATTTCTTAGACCGCTATTTTACTCAAGACGAGTAAAATACACTATCATTTATCCTAGTGGGTAGCCTAATTCAAATTCATCAAATCTAGATTTGAAGCGGAGGAACCATCTTATGGGGCGTATCTTTTAGTAAGTTAATTAGGAGTTAAGAGTTAATAGTTACTACTATTTAACTCAGTACTGAAAACTCATAACTTTTGGAGAAAGACACCTTCCAGTCTTAGCCCGTCAGCTAACTCCGTCGGCAATGGAAGGAACCCCCAAAACTTTGGCTGTTATAACAGTTGTTATTGGGGTTTCCTTAAATATAAAGATGAATAACAAAGGATGAAGGATTAAAAATATACTTGATTAATTTATACTTCATCCTTCTGCTCCGGAGACGTTCCGCGAATACAATTCAGCCTTTACTTACCCTGCTTCTCGTTCATCGTTCATTTTAGTAGAGAGAAGTTAAAGCTGTGAAAATCAAGCCAATGTTAGTTCGTCTTCAAAGCGCAATAGGTCGTGATGACTTAATTGAGCAAATGGTATTGTTATCACCAAAAACATCTTGTACTGAAAAATCTCACCCAGCAAAATCAATTAACTTAATCGTTGGCTACAACAGTTCTCCCAACAGCCATACCGCACTAGATATTGCCTTTTGGATTACCCATCAAACACGTTTAGCCACTAACGTAGAAGTTATAGTTCAAGCTGTTTATGTAGTAGAGGATAATCAAAAAAATCAGTATTTAGATGTCTTTAATTCCGAAATGCATGAGCCATCATTGGCATGTCCAGTCAACTATGCATCCAAGTCTATTACATCGGTATTATCTGAACCCAAACTCAGATTAAATGCACTTTCTTTAGAAACAAAATTGGTAGACACCCTCACACAAGCAGACCGAATTCTTTGGCAAGCACGGAGTTTGGCTGAAGAATGGCAAGGTTCTTTTAAAGCTCATTTGCGGTTTGGCTGCGTTGCTGAAGAACTTCAGAAAGTAGTTAAATTAGAAGCTGCTGATATCCTGTTTCTGGGTTGTCAGTCTATAAATCATCCGATTATCCAGACACTAGACTCTAATTTACCCTGTGTTGTTCTGGGTATTCCCAATTGTATAAACATTTAAGGCGTTGGATAAATGCGGGATGAATGATATAGGACTACTATTTGATTTTTGAACAAATACGTAGGAGACCTTATTGGGGGATTTTCCACACCCCAATCGGGTCCCCGACAATACCTAACCTTGTTCAAAAATCAAACCGGATTCCTAGAGAAACACGGGTATTTCCCTATACTTCAATTAGGGCTTTTTCGTTAGCGACAACAAGACAATCTTCTCCCTTCGCAAAATAACTTTTCAAATTTATCTGCCATTTTGGCAAGAGATGTCAGATTGTAATTGTTAAAATTAGCATAAATATAAACAACGTAGTCATCCTGAATGATAGAATACTTCCCACTTAAAGAAGAATTCTGACTGCTGAATTCAGCTTGGGCAATCAGTAGGGGATTCAGACTTGCTTACTACTTAAAGCAAGGGTTTTAAGCGATCGCTCCGCCTACTACGTTATCTAAGGTTTATTCAAGTAAAAATTAACACTGTCGTTAATTAATTTACAGACAGCATATTTTTTTCCAGGAATCTTAAACGCGTGTTGTGGCGTCATCAATTTAGTAAAATTAATATTCCAAAAGTTTTCTTGCTCAACATCTGTGGAGATTAAAGGACTTTAATAGTGGCTAATACTGGTCTGAATCAGGGACAATTAATTACTACTTCCCCACAAAGCACAGTTGACATCAGACAATTATCAACTATTTTGTTTCGCCGACGCTTTCTCATTCTTGGTGTTTCTGGTTTAGTTATGTCCCTGGCGATTTTTCTGGCAACAATTGCCAAACCAAAATACCAAAGCTCTATGCAATTATTGGTAAGTTCCAATTTGTATGAAGGCTTACAATCTAGAAATATCCAAGGAAATACAGATAGCCAATTTACCGACCCAAATTTTCAAGTTGTTGATTACACTGCTCAGTTAAGGCTAATGCTGAGTACTAAGTTAATCCAAAAAGCTGTAGATTTAATGCGTCCGGAATATCCAGATATTAAAGTAGAAGATATTTTAGGTAAGAAAGGTAAACAAGCTAAACCAGGTTCTTTAGTTGTGTCCCAACTAGAAGGAGGGACAGGAGTGAATAAAGTTCCTAGTCAAGTATTTGAAATCACCTTCAAAGACGAAGATGCAATTAAAGCCGAAAAAGTACTGCAAGCATTAAAAAAAGTTTATCAAGATTACAACATAGAGCAACAAAAGCAACGTCTGAATAAAGGACTTTCTTTTGTTAACGATCGCCTACCAACAATTAAACAAGAGGTGATTAAATCTGAGAATAATTTAGAACAGTTTCGGCGCAAACATAACTTACTCGATCCCGAAGCACAAAGTAAAATTATCCTCGGTTCTCTAGCCGATACGCAAAAGCAGCTACAAAGCACTCGTGCACAGCTTGAAGATGTCCGCGCTCGCTACAATAACTTGGAGCGAAAAATGGCAGCGTCACCGCAGAATGCCCTTATTTCCTCTCGTTTGAGTCAATCAACTCGCTATCAAGCGCTATTAAACGAGATTCAAAAAACAGAATTAGCTTTGGGTCAAGAACGATTGCGCTATACAGATACCTCGCCGGCGATCGCCAAATTGACCCAGCAACGCTCCAATCAAGTATCATTATTACGACAAGAAATTGGGCGATCGCTCGGAGACAGAGCACCCACCACACCTGCTACCAGCAAATCACTTTTGACACAAGGACAAATGGGAGAAGTTGATGTCAGGTTGCTGGAAGAATTAATACAGGTGCAAACAGCTTCTCTGGGATTAGTTGCCAATGAACAAAGTTTAGCTCAGTCAGAACAGCAACTTCGCTCAGAGTTAAGCAGATACCCCACCTTAATCGCACAGTACAATCGGCTGTTGCCAGAAGTAGAAACTAATCGCAAAACACTCGAACAACTTCTACAAGCGCAACAATCTTTAGGAATGCAAATTGCTCAGGGAGGGTTTGATTGGCAAGTTTTGGAAGAACCCCAAGCGGGAATTTATATCGGTAGCGGGAGAGTATTACGTTTAGCTGGGGGAGCAGTAATTGGACCGATTTTAGGTATTGCGATCGCCCTGATTTGGGAAATGTCTAAAGATGCAATTTATTCTTCACAAGAGTTAGAAAATTTAACAAATCTGCGTTTACTCGGCAGAGTCCCAAAATTATCTTTACCGCTGAAGAAAAAGCGTCTTTCATCGCTGAGAAAGCAAAAGGGCAGCTTCACTTCTGCGTATCGTGACAAACAACTTAATATCTACACTCGGTTGCCCAGCCACGAAACTTTGGATATGAGCTACCAAAACATTCAAATATCAAATCCCTACGCCTTCAAGTCATTGATGGTCACCTCAGCACTACCTGGAGAAGGTAAGACAACTGTAGCACAGGGACTGGCGTTGAGTGCGGCAAGAATGCATCGGCGAGTTTTACTGATTGATGCCAACATGCGGCAGCCTCACCTGCACAACATTTTGGAACTTTCTAACGACTGGGGACTATCTCTGCTATTACTTGATGAGACAAATACCCCAGTTCCCGATTACATCCAGCCAATTCACCCCGCGATCGATGTTTTGACCGCAGGACCGACACCAGAAGATACAGTTAAACTACTGAGTTCTCGACGGATGAAAGAACTAATCCAGGTCTTTGAGCAAACCTATGATTTAGTGTTGATAGATGCCCCAGCAATTTTAGGCACAGTTGATGCCAGGATTTTAGCAACCTACTGTCATCAGATTGTATTGGTGGAAAAAATGGGTCAAGTGACTAGAACTGAATTGATTCAAGCTATAGACATTTTAGGCAAGTTGAATGTAGTTGGCATCATCGCTAATGAAGCGAATAATTGAGCAAATTTACTCCTAATATTTTCCCTCATGAATTTTGCGGAAATGGAAAATCTGAATATTTGTAGTAGACATCTCCATAAATGAACTATACGTTGCCCGAAACCCTTGATTAGACTACCAAGTGCTACGTCTCTACGTCTTTTATGGAGATGCCTAGTGAATGTTTTTAATTCGAGTTCACTTGACCTAATTCATGCTGCATCTGGTGATATTCCCAGAACTTGCCACCTTGGGTGATTAATTCTTGATATCCTCCTTGTTCGACAATGCGACCTTGCTCAAGTACGACGATTTTATCTGCCCGAAAAATGGTGGATAGTCGATGAGCGATCGCAATCACTGTTCGTCCAACTGCTAATTTTTCTAAAGACTGCTGAACTAAGCGTTCGGAAATTGAGTCAAGAGCGCTGGTTGCTTCATCAAGAATCAAAATTTTGGGGTTGCGTAGTAGCGCTCTTGCGATGGCAATTCGCTGACGTTGACCACCAGATAAACGCACTCCGCGATCCCCTAATTGAGTCGCAAATTTTTCGGGCATATCTAAAATAAATTCCAAAGCATTGGCAAGTCTTGCTGCTTCTTCAATTGCGGTGTCGTCCACACCTTCTAACCCATAAGCAATGTTATCGTGAACAGAGGTGTTAAAAATAAAAGTATCTTGACTGACTACCGCAAGTTGAGAACGCAGTGAAGCTAGCTGATATTGCCGCAGGTCAACTCCATCAATCAAAATCTTACCAGCGGTGGGATCGTAAAAGCGCACCAGCAAGTCTGCCATAGTTGTTTTACCTGAACCAGAAGCTCCCACCAGTGCCACCATCTGACCGCGTTCGATTCTCAGCGTAATATTTTGTAATACTAATTTTTCGTCATAGCCAAAGTCTACATCAACGAAGGCGATCGCCTCTTTTAAACTAGAAAACTTCGCTTCTCCATCTCTCAAATAAGTCTTGTCATCAGTCCGCAACATCTCGTGGACATTTTTCACCGACCCATAATGCATCGCAATTATGCCCCAAGAACTATTCATGTGAGCAATAATTGGCAGCAAGCGGAACAGCGCAAACAAAAAAGCTAATAATGAGATTACATGCAGGCTGCCATTAGATACAAGAGTCGAGACTGCCACCAAAATCATCGCAATTAAAATTGTCGTCGCAACTGCCTCAACAAATGGTTGGACAATTCCACTAATTGCGGAAGCTTTCAGCCAAGCTTTTGCGAAGCGTTCAGCTACTTTATGAAAACGTTTGTTTTCAAAATCTTGAGTCCAAAAAGCTTGGATGGTGCGAACTCCCCCGATAAATTCTATCGCTTTTGAGGTCAACTCTCCACCTGCGGATGTCATTTCAAAGCTAGTTTCCCGAACTCGTCGAACTAAAGAAGCTGCGACTACCGCAAGCAAGCTGAATAAAAGTACTGTGAACAGCGTCAGTTGCCAAGAGATGACAAACATGGCGATCGCATATGCGAGAATAACGCAGGCTTTAGTGACAAAATTAATTATTTCATTAAAAGCATAACTAATATAAGTCACTTCATTAGAAAACGTATTAATTAGTTCTCCAGAACGGCTTTGCGTATAATAACTCAAACTAAGTCTTTGAAATTGCTCAAACAGCCGTTTGCGAAGACTGTCTATTAAATTAACTTCACACACTTTGGCAAAATAACGCCCGAAATAGCTGAAGACAGCGCGTAACCAAACCGTGACTAAAATCAACCCAGATATGCGATATATTCGCTCAGGTGCAGCCGCATTTGTTCCTAATAACCAAACATCCAAAAAGTCAATTCCTGTATGCACAGGTGGCTGGTTGGGATTTGTTAATCCTTGTAGTAAAGATGCAATCAGACCAATTCCACCAGCTTCTAGAACCGCTCCCAATAAAGTGAAGATTACAGCTAGAATTGCCGTTTTCGCATAAGGTTTGAACGCACGTAAAATTAAATAGTTTTCCTGCCAAAATTTTGTCGTTAAGAACAGTCTGCGGATAAAAGTTGGTACATGCATTGGCATAAAATTCTCTAATTTTTTGAGGTTTTATTATCAACTATTCAGCAGAAAAAATCATAGTAGTTTTTAACTTATTCGCTTGACAGAAACAAAGTTACTTTCTCGACTGTGAGGTATTGCTGATGTCTGGAATTGCAGTGCTGATTTGAATTTTGAATTAAAATTTAGCAACCAGATAACTACCTGCCACCGTTTTTTATATGGTCTGTATTTGGCAAAAAACTTAAGTGCTGAAATCATGTGCAGCAGCGTTAAGTAGTTCAACTTTGAATTAGTGCTTACCCGCTGGTACAAATGTAGTGCGATCGCTTGGGGTTCAAATAAAACTCTATACCCATTTTGCCATGCATCTACACACAAACTCACATCTTCAAAATATAAGAAAAACCGTTCATCAAACAAACCATACCGCGCTACATACTCTCCCGATACCACCAGAAATGCTCCTATTGCCCAGTTGATTTCTACAACTTTTTCAGGTGCAGGCATTTTCGCATAGTAGTAATCAAAGGGATGCAGTAAACTTTGCAATTCCCCCCCCAATAAATGCTTGAGTAATAAGTAGGTAAAAGTGGGAAATCGCCGAATCGAGGGTTGAACTGAACGGTCGAGATAAAGTAGTTTTGGACAAACAATCGCAATATCTTTAGCTGAACTCAAAGTTGCCGATAGTTGAGTAATTACCTCAGGTTTAAATGTCACGTCAGGATTAACTAAAACATACATATTGCTTGGTGAAGCTTCTACTGCTCTATTGTTAGCTTTACCAAACCCCAAGTTTTGCTCACCCTTAATACCGATAAACGTCTTTGGATATCTTTTGGCAAAATCATCGATAATTTGCAAAGAGCTATCCTCAGAAGCGTTATCGTAGACTACAACTTTCCCTGTATCGGGATAGTACGTCTCAACTGCTGTTAAGCAAGATTCAATTGCACCCCGCAAACTTTTGCCAGAGTTGTAAGAAACTATTACAAACGTTACATCAGTTTTAATCATCCTAGAAACCCCCCTTTATGTGAACCCGATTATATGTCTCAACAACAATTATTTTCTCAATTATTTCTACAGCCAATATGCAAAAACTTTCTTGGTTAAATTCTCATTTAAAAAGCACAAATTCAATTTTACTTTAGCTAAAAATTCTAACATTAATTACCAGTACATCCAACCTGAGAATATAGCCTCTATCTGAACATATACTCAAAAAATATCAGTGCGTTTAGCAATAAATAATACAATAAATCTCAGTTGTTTTTGGTAAAAAGTATTTTTAATTAATATTAAAATTTAATAATTTGAGTATATCTTTAGGTGTCATTATTAGCAAATTATCTACTAGTTATATTATGATTTTTTATACAATGTCAATCAAATATTTTTTGGATCGTAATTTTTGTGTAGTACAAACTTTCGCAGAAAAACGATACAGGTATAAAACATAACTATAATAAAAAAAGGGATATTGTTAGCTGATAGCGATCGCTACTGAATTATTACCACCCCTTCCTCTGACACAGCAAAAGTTAAACATCTACTGTTGAATAACAAAGTAAAAATTGACTTAATAATTACAAGTAGTAGCTACAAGTTAATTGAATTATTTTTATACACTAAATTTAAGTAAAACAACTTGAATAACCTTCTTGAGTCTCTGACAAAAATAAAGATTTTGTAAATTTTGCGAGAATTTACGGAACACGAGTTGACTTCTTCGTATATATGAACTTATTATTTTTTAAAGATATATTTTGTATCTCCATCATCCAAGTGACTCTGTAATCACTCTAATCTGCGTTGCAAGAAAAATTTTCTGAGTTGACTAGGCAGATTTTTGGGGTTTTTCAACTGGGGACTGGGAGTTGAAAAAAAGTTGTCCACTCATTTGCCGGAATTTTTTGAATGTGTGTGCTGATATCTTTGCTTTGACTTCAAAGCAGGCATTTTTGTCACCAGATTGAGTGATATACCATCAAAAACAACTTGTGTATCTAGGCTCATTTAAAATGACACCAGATGTCAACAACTTACTCACCAAATTATGGCTAATTTCCATCAAGAAAACGTACCTTAATACATAGTACTTAACTATACAGACTGTGAATGAAAAACTTTTAGAATCGGATTACCAAGTTATTAGTGCCGAAGGATATGTTTCTAAGCATTCAAGACAAATTTATCCGAGCTACAAAATCAAATTGCGACTTGGGCAACTGCTAGTTAGACAAGGAAGTATAGCTCAAGAACTTCATCTGCTGTCTTCTCGAAACGAACAGTTTTTAGCTGAGTGGTTGCAATATTGTCCCGCACATTTGGTTCGGATAGATCCAGTTTTCGGTGAATGCAAACTGAAAACATGGGCAAAGCTTTGCTATGCTGTTGACAAAAAGATATTTTTGTGGATACCACGACATCGGGAACTACCTGAATATCGTCATCCGATTCTTTGGTTGCTGAAGCGATCGCTCGATTGGATTATTGCCTTTGTATTGTTGATTATACTCAGTCCTGTTTTAGGAGCGATCGCACTAAAAAGTCTCTACTTAAAAAAACCCATCTTTGCCGAAGAATGGTGCGTCGGCAAACAAGGCAAACTTTTCCTTCTTTATAACTTTCAAGATTTGCAACAGCCTGATTATAGCAGTAAGCAATTGTCCCGAAAATTTGGGATGCGTAAGTATAATTTAAAAAAGTTGCCCCAGTTATTTAATGTACTCAAAGGTGATATGAGCTTAGTGGGACGACAGCCAATAATGTTGCATGATGCTATTAAAATTGGCTCAGAAAGCAAGAATTTGTTGAATGCCTTGCCTGGTATCACAGGAGCGTGGCAATTGAAAGAGAAAATTGATAACTGCGATCAAAGCTACATAAAATATTGGTCTTTATCGCAAGATTTAAAGATTTTACTGCTGACGATATTTTAAAGCGGGAATTTTTCGGGTGCATTTTCTTTTATTGATAGTATCGAAGTATTATGGGAGATAAATTATGTCAGTGTCTTTTCTACCACATCAAACCAAAGATATTAATAATTATTACGAAGAGTATGGATATGTTGTTGTCAAAAACGTAATATCAAATGAGCAAATTGACTTCTTCGCTAAAGGCTACCACACTTTAAAAAACTCTAAAAATTATTATTTTCTCTCTCAAGATACGAACCGAATAGAAAAGTTGGTAGTTAACGAACAAAATTTTATAGAACACTCTATTCTCGATCCAATCGACTTAAGTTTTCCAAAATATTTTCAACAATCCGCATTAAATATAGTAGCTTCTAATTCTGTTTCTCAGTTGTTAAATATCTTGACATGTCGCAAAAAACATACTATATGGCAGACCATGTTTTTTGATAAATCTACTGGTACTGTTCCTCACCACGATCATTACTATCTTGACACCGATCCACCGGGTAATTTAATAGCCTGCTGGTTTGCACTTGAGACAATTCACGCAGATGCAGGACCTTTTTTTGTGATTCCCAAAAGTCATAAAGTACTTTTAATTCCCAGAAATTCGGATGTTTCCGAGTTCAGCGATCACGAAGATTTTGTCAACAACATACAAGAATTAATTCAAGAGCAAAATTACTCTTTACAACCAATGTTATTAGAAAAAGGCTCTGTTTTATTCTGGCATCCTTTTTTAATTCATGGGGCTTTCAAAAATATTAACCCAGAATATTCAAGAAAGTCTTTTACTGCACATTATTTGCCAGAAGGTTATGGGAGATTAGGAAAAAATTTGCCTGCAACTGTAAGTTCATTCAATCCAGAAATTCTAGTTTGGGAAAAAAGTTTGCTGGATCGTGCGAAAGCTAGAGTTAGACATATACGTTACTGGGCAAAATTCAAGTTAAGACTCAGCGACAAGCGTCCGAAAATGGAAATGCGTTCATCTCAATATTCAGATTTGTAAGTATTTTATTCAGAACATCAACAATGAAACTAATCGATGTCGCAAAAAAAGCTCTGAAAAATTTCGGATATCATAAATTAGGTAAATGCAATATATGCGGCAACATCACAATTTTTGTTTGTATTGATTCAAATAATGCTCGCAACAATATGTACTGTCTTTTTTGTCGGAGTTCATCACGCAAAAGACACGTAATTAAAGTACTTCTTAAAGAAGTTATTAAAACTGACTCAACCCTTGCCAATATTTTTAAGACACAGGAAATAAATATTTATAATGCTGATGTAAATGACGCTATTTCTCAAGTATTACAAAACTATCCCTTATACACTTGTTCTAGCTTTTCTCCAGACATTAAACCCGGAACTGAAATTAGGAAAGGTGTATTTTGTCAAGATTTAGAAAATTTAACCTTTGCAAATGAGTCATTTGATGCTGTCATGACTGAAGATGTATTTGAACATGTCAGACATCATGAAAAGGGATTTCGTGAAGTTCATCGGATTTTAAAATTGGGTGGTTATCATATTTTTACGATTCCTTGCAACTTCGATCAAACTACTATTGTTCGTGTAGATACTTCGGGTGAAAAAGATGTTCATATTTTACCACCTGAGTATCATGGGGATAAAATTCGCGGTCAGATTTTGGCATATAGAACATTTGGAATTGATATTTTTGATTTTTTGAAATCGATTGGATTTCAAACCAGAGTAGATTTCTCTAGCTATCTTGATAAAGATATGGGAATATTTGATAGCTACGTTTTCTGTTCTCAAAAAGTATTGAACAATATAAATGAAGGTATTTGGCAATGAATCCTTTAATTATTAGTACTTTTGATGTGAATGGGGGAGCTGCTCGTGCCGCATTTCGTCTACACAAAGGTCTAAGGGGGATGAATGTTGATTCCCGAATGTTAGTTCAGTACAAATCTAACGACGATCAAACAGTAATTGGTTCACAAAATAAATTAGAAAAGTGGATTAATCAAATGCGACCCACTTTAGATAACTTACCACTTGCTTTTTATCCTAAAGATAATTATGCTACTTTTTCGCCACAATGGTTTCCTGACTTAATTGATGATAAAATAAAGCAAATATCTCCAGATATCATTAATATTCATTGGATTTGTGGCTACCTTCAAATTGAGAGCATTACCAAATTTACTCAGCCGTTAATTTGGACTCTTCATGATATGTGGGCTTTTACAGGAGGATGCCAATATAGTTTAGATTGCGATCGCTATCTCAATTCTTGTGGTGCATGTATTCAACTTCACTCTCAAAAAGAGCAGGATCTATCCCGATGGGTGTGGGAACGCAAAGCTAAAGCATGGAAGCATCTCAACTTGACAATTGTCACACCGAGTCAATGGTTAGCTGACTGTGTTCGCAAAAGTTTTTTATTACAAAACTATCCCGTAGAAGTCATCCCCAACGGTATTGATATTCAAAGGTATAAACCAATTAACCGTTCCATAGCAAGAGAATGGCTGAATCTTCCTCAAGATAAGCAATTAATTCTTTTTGGTGCTGCGTCAACTAGTCAACCAAGAAAGGGGTTTCACTTACTAAAGTTAGCTTTACAAAGCTTAAGTCAAACTGGGCTACAAGACAATCTAGAATTAGTTGTATTTGGGGCTTCCCAACCAACGGAGCAAAGCAACTTTGGCTTTAAGTGTCACTATTTGGGAAACTTCAACGATGATGTCTCCCTGGCTCTGGTATACGCAGCTGCGGATGTTTTTGTTGCACCGTCAACTCAAGATAATTTGCCGAATACTGTGATGGAAGCGCTAGCTTGCGGTACTCCCTGCGTCGGCTTTGATATTGGCGGGATGCCTGATATGATTGAACATCAGCGCAACGGTTATTTGGCTAAACCAATTGATGTGGAAAGTTTAGCTGCTGGTATCGACTGGGTGCTGTCAGATAGCGATCGCTCTTTATGTTTGCAACAACGTGCTCGTGAAAAAGTCGAACAAGAATTCTCTTTAGAACTGCAAGCTCAACGTTACTCCAAACTATTTGCAAAAGTTCTCAGCACACTCTCAATTAAATAGTAGAGGCAACAAAGTGAATCTTAACGCAAACATCATAAAAGGAGAAAAAAATTACTTTTTTTATGGACTCATCCTCTACAGCATAGTTGCAATATATATCATTCCTTACGAACTACAACTGCCACATGTAAAAGTCGCTCTACCTTTGTTAACGATAATTTTACTTTGGCAACTCTATTATTACAGAAGCAAGCTGCGAAATATCGATATTCTCGCTGTTTGCTTGATAATTATAGAAACTTTTCTCAATTTTTCCAGCTATCACTTATTTAGATATAGTTTGCCAATTTGTCTGATGGCAATAGGCTTTAGTGGTTCTCCACCTATTAAAATTAAAAGAAGCTATCTAGTAGGCTTGTGTTGGTTTACAAATGCAGCAATGATTTATCAAATGGCTGTATATAGATTAGTCCAGTTTGATGGAAGTAAAAGAATAACTTTAAGTGTTGGAGATCCAAATATCTCCGGATTATTCATGCTGCTCTTCTTTTTCCTTTGCGTTAAAATCAAGTTTAAGCCGGGTATCATTATCGCTTTAGTTTCTACGTTACTTTTTGCTAGCAGAAATTATTTCTTCACTCTGATATTTTTCTTTTTAATTAGAATTTTTGAAAAAGGATTTACAAAAATAGCCAGTCGGATGAATTTTGTTATATTATTTATTATATCTAATTTTATTGGTATTTTCGTCGGAGAATACTTTTTAAACAATGTCGAAGTTGGCATTGGCTATAATACAGATTCAAGTCGGTTATTTTCTTTTAATGATAAATCTAATTTACTCAGATTTGAAGCCAATAGATTGTTAATTCAATCTTATTCTAATAATTTGGATTTAGCTTTAAAAGGCTATGGGGCTGATTATGAATCTGTCTTTAGACCGATTGGTGCTATTATCCATAATTCCTTTCTGGAGGTGATTGCATATACTGGTCTTCCCCTTGGTATTCTTTATTTCTTTGTTATTTTAAGAGTAGTTAGCGGATACTACAAACCAGAAAATTTTAAATTTATTTTCCCATATTTATTTTTCTGTCTTTTCCTGCACACCGGACTACAAGGACTTAGCCCTTTTCTTTTCGTCAGCATTCTAGCGATGTCAGTTGAAGATGATACTAGAAGTATATTTTAGATTGCCCTCAGACTGGAAGTCTGGGGCTACACAAGCCAAGTCCACCTGCGCGGACTATGGAAAATTAAGGGTTTCAGCCCACAGAGGTGGGCTTTGTTTGTATAGCCTCACCCTTCCAGGGTGTAGGTGCAAAATATTAGTTAATATACTTTTATATATACTATGTCAATACCTCTAAAAATATCTATCATTTCACCAAGTTTTAACTCAGAAAAAACTATTGAAAAAACAATATTAAGTGTTGTTTCTCAGCAAAAAAACTGTCATCTGGAATATATTATTATTGATGGTGGTTCTACAGATAGAACCTGTGAAATTATCAACAAATATATCAACTCTATAAATCTATTTATTTCTGAGGCAGATGCAGGTGCTTACGATGCTATAAATAAAGGAATTAGCCTTGCAACCGGAGACATAATAGGTATTATAAATTCTGACGATTGGTATCAAAATGACGCAATTAAGATAGTAGAGCAAATATTTAGCAACTACTTAGATATTGATGTACTTTACTCTCCTATAGACAACTACTTTGAAGGAGAATATGTTGCCACTTTTTCACCTGGGGACTTAGATAAATTACCAATCAGATTTACATTAAACCATCCATCATGCTTTATCAAAAAATCGGCATATGATTTGGTTGGTTTATATGACTTACAATATAAAATTGCTGCGGATTATGATTTGATTCTGCGTTTATTTATTTCGGGTTTTAAGTTTCATTATATTGATACTCCCCTTGCAGCTTACTCTCTGAATGGGATGAGTTCTGCTGCTAATTTCTTGGAGAGAGCAAAGTTAATTAAAGAGTGCTGGAGAATAAGTAAGCAAACTACAAGATATCAGGGAGAAAATTTAGATTATCAACGTAATCAAGCTTATCTAAGATGGGTTTTAAATGAAGTATTTGCTATTCCTGCGAGGTATTTTCTTAAACCACCAACGGCAAGAAAAGTAAAAACTTTTATTAACAAATATATCAAAAAGCCAGTTTCGGATGACTACGGTAAGTGGTAATGATATCATATTAAATTGCCTATATTGTTGTAGAGACGTAGCAATGCTACGTCTCTACAAAGTTTGAGAATTTTTTATTATGGTTGATTTGCGCTCCCATCATATGATTCTATGTCAAAGATTTTATTTATTTCGGCTCATGCACCCACAAATGAGTACCCGCAAGCTGGGCAAAAAATAGCGTTTAAAAATCTCGAAGAGTATGCGAGTTATGGTATAGTTGATGTAGTAGTTATAGCTAATCAAGCCGAAATAATTGCGGGAAAAGATTTAAGAGAAAAATATAGCGATCGCCTTTACACTCATCCCCTTTTCAAACTAAACAAAATTAGCGCTTGCTTAACTTATTTTCAGATACCTTTTAAGTTCTCTTCACGTCGGCAAACAGCAGTTATCAAAAAGCTGCAAGAATTACTCAAACAAAATACATACGATATAATTCACTTTGAATATTCTCATGCTGCGGTGTATCTAGACTTGATCGAGCCGCAAATTAATTCAAAGCAAACTAAAACTATAATCAGTATACATGATGTTGTCTCTCAATCCTTTTTAAGAAAGGCAGAGAATAACTTGATTTTAGGTATTGAAGTAGCAAGAATTTTTCATTATGAAAAAACTCTTTACTCCACAGCAAATGAGTTATGGGTTCTATCTCAAAAAGACCGCGATATTTTGACTTCTTTGTTTAGTATTCCTCAAGAAAGAATTATTGTCAAACCTCCCCAACTTAGTAACTTTATTTATCAAGTCAAGCGTCATCCAGAAAAAATCGAGAAAAAAAGCTTATTATTTTGGGCAGCGATGAGTAGACCAGAAAATGAACAAGCTATTCTCACATTTGTGGAGAATTGCTTTTCTAAATTGCGGCAAAAAGACCCAGAATTTAAACTTTATATTGTCGGTTCTAGTCCAACTAAGAAAGTTTTGGCACTGAAGAGTGATAATATTATAGTAACTGGATTTGCCCTTGACCCTACCGCATTTTTTGAGAAAGCTGAGATAGGTATTGTTCCTTTACTAAAAGGGGCTGGAATTAAACTAAAAACTCTGGAAATGTTAGAAGCGGGTTTACCTGTTATTAGCACTAGTGTAGGCGCAGAAGGTGTATACTTGACAGGAAAAAAATTGGTGGTCAATGATAACTTTGATGAATGGGTTAATTTGATATCATGTCCCCTTAATTAACATTAATAAAAACATTTTAACCGTCGTAAAGACGTTCCGCCGGAACGTCTCTACAACATGTGTGATTATGCCTGATTGATATGATTTGATAAATTCAAACTCCTGCCTTAATTAACTCTACTTCCCGGCGTCTGGGTACTTGATAGGTGAAAAAATCATAAGCCATGTCTGTCTTCGGAAAAATAGCACGGGCTTCTAGAAGCAGATCCTTTAACTCTACGGAATTTCCCGGAGCGTAGCGGGGACTAAAATGAGTCATAATCAGTCGATGTGCCCCTGCACCTAAAGCTGTTTGCGCTGCCATTGTAGTTGTCGAGTGCAACCGTTGAAAAGCCATGTCTGCGTCTTGATGGGCAAAAGTAGCTTCATGAATTAACACATCTGCATCGTGTGCTAATTCCACCGCACCATCACAAAAAACTGTGTCAGTACAATAAGCAATTTTGCGTCCAATTTCTGTCGGTCCACACAATTGATTGCCGTCAATAACTCGTCCATCGCTCAGGGTAACAGTTTCACCCCGCTTGAGTTGACCGTAAATTCGACCGGCAGGAATTTGCAATTCTTTCGCTTTTTCGATATCAAAGCGTCCGGAACGGTCTTTTTCGACGACGCGGTAGCCGAAAGCGGGAATGCGGTGTTGCAAAAGACCGCAGCTAACGGTAAATTCATCGTCTTCGTAAATTATCCCCGGACGGACAACGTGAACTTTTAAGGGGTAAGAAAAGTGAGTGTGAGAGTAGCGGGAGGCAGCTTGCAAATATTCATTCAATCCCGGTGGACCATAAATATCAATTCGGTCTACATTGCCGGCTAAACCGCAAGTAGCCAGAAGACCCATTAAACCAAAAATGTGATCCCCGTGCATGTGAGTGATAAAAATTCGGGAGAGTTGGCTGATTTTTAACTCACTCCGTATAATTTGATGCTGAGTACCTTCACCACAATCAAATAACCACATTTCCGCCCTTTGTGGTAATCTCAGAGCAACGCTAGAAACATTGCGCGATCGCGTGGGTACACCAGAACTCGTCCCTAAAAATGTTATCTGCACTACGTTATGCCTGCCTTCCTATTACTGAATTTGGTTGGCGCTACATATCCTATAGTGGCACGTTTCACTCAAATATGTTAATTGTGACTGGGGATTGGGGACTAGGGACTGGGAAAAATAAGTCAGGAATGAGCGCAAAAACTCTCTAAAACTCTTATCCCTTGGCGTCCTTGGCGCCCTTGGCGGTTCGTTATTTTTTCTCGCACAACATGGGGCGCCGCAACCTGCAAACTCATCTCCTCGCACCTCACCGTTAAAAAAGGCTGACCTAAATTAATCCCCGCAAAAGGACTTTCAGCAGGAACTTCTAACCTAGAGCCAATCAAACCCAAGCGAGACTCAAATTGGGCGCCAAACATCAACAAATCATGACCCATCGTACTAAAAGCAGAACCGCCTAACCACTGTCGCCAAGCCAAGCTTTGTTGCTTATATTCAAGACTACATAAAATCTTCTTACCCTGACGAACAATAACACGTTTATGATCTTCCCAGGTAAACTCAGCCATTTCCTTTGGAAGTCCCCAAATCTCTCGACCACCAGCCACAGAATCAGGATTATCTACATAAATATGCGAAACCCAACCACCGAATTTACCTTGATAACTAACCATTGCGGGGGCGACAATTAACTCACTGTATTCCAACACCGAACCCGCACCGTAATCAGATACATATACCACACTTAAAGTTTTCCCAGGCAATACAGAAATAATATTTAACTCAGAGGGGATAAGCGATCGCACTTTGTCAACATCGACTAAATGCACAGTTGAGATAGCGTAGCCTTTTAGCATCCAAGGTGCTTGTGGATATCCCACTTTTTCTCTCCTTCTTTCCTTTGCGTCTCTGCGGCTTTGCGTGAGCTTTTCATACTTCTAACCATGAATTAATTAACAAATAAAAATAACCACCCAAGGATAGACCTTGGATGGTTTTGTTATTAGCGATTAGCTATTACTTAGATTCAGTGAAATCAGCATCAATCACATCATCACCGCTGCCGCTACCAGAAGAGGTAGAACCAGCGCCATCTTGAGGTTCAGCACCTCCAGTAGCACCACCACCTTGTTGATAAAGATTACTACCAACAGCAAATAGCGCTTGTTGTAATTCTGGCATCAGCTTCTTGATTTGCTCGTCGTCTTCTTTAGAGACAGCATCTCGCAAGTCTTTTACCAAACCTTCAACTTTGGTTTTGTCAGCTTCGGGAACTTTATCGCCTAATTCTTGCAACTGCTTCTCAGCTTGGTATGACAACGAATCGGCTTGGTTCTTGCGTTCAATTTTCTCACGACGGTCTTTGTCAGTAGAAGCATTTTGTTCAGCTTCTCTGACCATCCGCTCAACATCGGTTTTGTCGAGGGTAGAAGCGCCTGTAATGCTGATAGACTGCTCCTTACCAGTGCCTTTGTCTTTAGCGGTAACGTTGAGAATACCGTTAGCATCAATGTCAAAGGTAACTTCAATTTGAGGTACACCGCGAGGTGCTGGGGGAATACCATCAAGTCGGAAGGTTCCCAAACTCTTATTATCGTTGGACATCTCCCGTTCCCCTTGGAGGACGTGAATTTCCACGTTGGTTTGACCATCCACGGCAGTAGAGAAGACTTCCGATTTCTTGGTAGGAATGGTGGTGTTGCGAGGGATAATCTTAGTCATCACACCGCCTAAGGTTTCTACACCCAAAGACAAAGGTGATACATCTAACAACAGAATGCCCGTGACATCACCAGCAAGCACACCCGCTTGAATAGCAGCACCAACGGCTACAACTTCATCGGGGTTAACGGTTTGGTTAGGTTCTTTACCCAAAACAGTTTTCACCACCTGTTGCACGGCGGGAATGCGGGTAGAACCACCAACTAAGACGACTTCATCAATATCGGTTTTGCTTAATTTAGCATCACGCAGCGCATTTTCAACAGGAATGCGGCAGCGATCGATTAAGTCGGAACACAGTTCTTCAAACTTAGCGCGAGTCAACGTCATCTCCAGGTGCTTGGGACCATCCTGGGTAGCGGTGATAAATGGCAAGTTGATTTCTGCTTGGCTGACGCTAGAAAGTTCAATTTTTGCCTTTTCTGCGGCTTCTGTCAAACGTTGTAAAGCTTGTCTGTCTTTACGGAGTTCGACACCTTCGTCTTTTTTGAATTGGTCGGCTAAATAGTCAACGATTTTTTTATCGAAGTCGTCACCACCAAGGTGAGTATCACCAGATGTCGCTAGTACTTCAAATACACCGTCACCCACTTCCAGGACAGACACGTCGAAAGTACCACCACCAAGGTCAAATACTAAAATGGTTTCGTTACTTTTTTTGTCAAATCCGTATGCTAGTGAAGCTGCGGTAGGTTCGTTGATAATCCGCAGAACTTCGACCCCGGCAATTTTACCAGCATCTTTGGTGGCTTGGCGTTGCGAGTCGTTGAAGTAAGCGGGAACGGTAATTACAGCTTGGGTGACAGTTTCACCAAGATATTTACTTGCGTCTTCAACTAGTTTGCGAAGAACTTGGGCAGAAATTTCTTCTGGTGCAAATGCTTTGTTCAGTCCGGGACATTCTATTTTGACGTTGCCGCTGCTGCTGACGATTTTGTAAGAAACTTCAGTAGTTTCTTTGGTTACTTCGTCGTAACGGCGTCCGATGAAGCGTTTCACCGAGTAAAAGGTGTTTTCCGGGTTCATCACCGCTTGACGCTTGGCAATTTGTCCAACCAAGCGATCGCCATTTTTGGCAAATGCTACCACACTAGGCGTTGTCCGAAATCCTTCTGCGTTGGCAATAACTGTGGGTTTACCACCTTCCATCACTGCGACGCAGGAGTTTGTCGTACCTAAGTCAATTCCTACTACTTTTGCCATTTTAAGTGCTGGCTCCGTATAACTACAAACGAATGAAAATGAATGGGAGAATTAGTACTAAATTTTGAACCAACTGGGTTAAGAGAACAGCTAGTTCAGCATGAATACCTTTTTTTGGGAATCCTTGGGGGTTTTAATCCCAGGCTATGCTGATATATATACTGAGCCTGTGCAGGCAGTCTATGAAGGAGGGTTTCCCGAACCTTGTTTAGGACGGTTGCTTCAAAGCTGGTCTAATCGGCTCATTGATTTATTTGCTCTCACTTCGTCTAATGTATGAGAATAAGTACTTTCAGTAATTAGGGTGAACCGTAACTATCTAGTGGTGTTTGCCGTCTTTAAGTCTGGTTAGGGTTGATTTTTAGTGGTTATTTGCTTTAAACACATATCGTCACGGTGTTTAAAGGTAAACAATCATGATATTCGCTAGTTATAATCGCCAATATATTTACTGTGTGTGAAATTCAGCACTAGGAATAAACCCCGTCTCTTTCAGCAGAAGCCGTAGTTTTGCGCGATCGAGTTTCGTGTCCTTGTTGTTATTTCCCCACATATCAGCAAAGAAGTCTTGCATCAGCGTAATGATGCTGCGGTATTTGACGATGCTGGCAACATAGAACTCGTCTAACTTCATCACCCCGTCAGCATGTATCTGCTCAATGTTGTCGAGTAATATCGACCCCACCTCATAAGGCTGTAAGCCTTCTTTTATGCCATATTTTTCCATTATCCTGCGTTTATCGTTCTCCGAACATGAATAATAGGACGGTCGAATCAGGTGTCCAAAATTCCGCAGGACTTCTCCGTAGTCGTAAAATGTGTTCTGCTCAAAGAAAGACTCTTCATCTGAAGTCAAGGCAAAGCTCTTGTCAAGTACCAAACCAAAATCGGTCAAATATATCTGCTCACCGTCGGTCAGGACGTTGCGAAAATGCGCGTCGAAGTGGATGATTTTCTTCGTCCTCAAAAAGTCAATCGTCGTGCGTAAGTCATCCAGGGGTTTCTGGAGTTTGTTGGGATTTTCTTGCAGCCATGTTTCCAGAATATGCGGTATGTACTCTTTGACACTCCCCGCGATAAATCGACGGGGATTCTTGGTTCAACGAGACCACTTAAACTAGGTTCCTTACGTTACCTAGCCCAGAGGTGGGACTCTCCCCAAGCGTAACTTTGGGTATGCCCTACCCTAGTTGCATTGCTGCAAGTTCTGTTTAACTGAAACGATTTGTTTCAAAATTCACCAGTCGTCTAGTTCCTATGAATCTTTTACCTACTGCTAGGAGGAAACTAGAACAATGCAGTAGAACCAACAAGATTCAATTGTCAAGGTACAGATTGCTGTTAAGCAGTTAGGTTTTTATACAGGTTGATTACCCTTCCTGTTAAAAATAAGATAACACAAAATCAACCGGGGGATAAATCCCCCGCACGGCTTTCCCGTCCCGTCTTAAAAGACATTAAAACCTAAAAACCCAAAAAGTTTTTAGGTTTTAATTTCGGGGTTTTCAGCTAAAAGTGTTATAAACAGAACCAACTCATAGTTGGCGATCGCTCGAGCCAACACACAATTCCTAACGTTCTCACTATTGCCCCAAGATTCCACATATCCTTGTAGATGCTTTATCTTTGCATCCGTCCGTTGCCAAGAGAAGGGAATAATCCGATAATGGTACATCAGTGGGAAGGTGGCGATCGCCCCCTCTAATACCCAGTTGGTTGTCTTGATATGGGTCACGAGTTCGCGGAAGACCCCAAAACTAGTGGAACCTAAGTTGTAATTACAGTAAGTCGGCAGAACAAATTGTCATATTCGAGGTTCGTCATTGGAACCCGTTTCACAAAGACCTTAGATTCTCCAAGAACGATAACGTGATTTATTCCCCAACCTGTGCTTGACTCATTCGACTCACTATTGTCAAACAGAAAATGCAATTGTGCATTATCCAACTCAGCAATTTGTGAACTAAGTTTGAAGTATTTATTTCTTCTAAGTTCAATATGATTCTTCGCCATTTTCTGCGTCCAGCCACAGCATGAAAAACCACATAAATATGATAACAGCCGCGCTACACTTAATATCTCTAAGCTACAACAATAGATAAATACAGTTAAATATTTACCTTTTGAAATTAAGAATTGTTTATGCTATCTCCCGAACTCAAAGCTAGACTTTCAACACCCCTAAAAATTGGCTCCCTTGAGGTCAATAGCCGCGTTTTACAGTCGCCTTTGTCTGGGGTGACAGATTTGGTGTTTCGCCGTTTGGTGCGTCGTTATGCGCCAGAATCGATGATGTATACGGAGATGGTGAATGCTACGGGGTTGCACTATGTCAAGCAACTGCCGAAAATTATGGAGGTAGACCCCAACGAACGACCAATCAGCGTTCAACTATTTGATTGTCGTCCGGATTTTCTCGCAGAAGCAGCGATAAAAGCGGTACAAGAAGGCGCTGATACTGTTGATATCAACATGGGTTGCCCGGTAAATAAAATTACTAAGAATGGTGGTGGTTCTTCGCTGTTGCGTCAACCAGATGTGGCTGAGGCAATTGTCCGGGAAGTGGTGAAGGCAGTAAATGTACCAGTGACGGTGAAAACACGCATCGGCTGGAATGACCAGGAAATCACGATTCTTGATTTTGCCAAACGCATGGAGGACGCAGGAGCGCAAATGATTACGGTGCATGGACGCACCCGCGCTCAAGGTTACAATGGTAACGCTCGCTGGGAATGGATTGCGCGTGTGAAAGAGGTGCTTTCTATACCCGTGATTGGGAATGGCGATATTTTCTCGGTGGAAGCTGCGGTACGTTGCTTGGAAGAAACTGGTGCCGATGGGGTAATGTGTTCACGGGGGACTTTGGGCTATCCGTTTTTGGTGGGAGAAGTCGATCACTTCCTGAAAACGGGGGAATTATTAGCGACACCGACGCCAATTCAACGTTTGGAATGTGCTAGGGAACATTTACAAGCGTTGTATGAATATAAAGGCGATCGCGGTGTGCGTCAGGCACGCAAGCATATGACATGGTATGCTAAAAACTTCGCCGGTGCTGCTGATTTACGCGGACAGTTGAGTGTGGTTGACAAAGTGCAGCACGGTTTAGATTTGATTGACCGGGCAATTGAGAAACTGGCTAATGGTTATGAAGTTATTGAAGAAAAGAGAATCGCGATCGCACAATGAAAAAGAGGGGGAAAGGGTAAAGGGAAAGGGGAAAAGGGTAAGAAATATAGAGTTATAGTGAATAAATCCGTATTTTATTTCCGTACCAATCATAGGCAGATGCTCCACCCAGGTCCGACACCAAGACCGCACTGCCTCCCCTTTAACCTTTCCCCCTCTTAAAAAACCCCTTACTGATAAGTTTTGCGAATTTGATTCCAGGCTTTGACAACTGCCTGTAGATTCTTGGGTAGGTTATTTTGAGACACATCGTTGTAGCGAACTGTAGTATCATCGCTGGTGAGTGTGTAGGTGATATAATCAGCAGAACCCTTGGTTGCTGGGTAACTTAGATTTTCTAATTCCCTGAATCTATGGTCTTTGAGCAGTTGTTGAAACTCTCGCACCTTTTGCTTAGAAACCTGCCAAACTCGACGCTCGGAATCATTCGCATCACCAATGGAGTATTGCATCAAACGCCCATCACTAAGCAGAATAGTTTCGTAGGTTTTGCCGATCAAGCCACCGCTATAAATTTGTCGAAAAACCACATTGCGATCTAATTGTGGTGGTAACTCCCTTAGAGGAATAGGTAAAGGTTTAATTTCATCAGGAATTTGGTTAGCGATCGCAATATTGCGAATATCATTCCAAGCTTTGACGACTGTCTGCAAATCCTTAGGCAGATCCCACTGCGAAACATCGTTATACTGAATTGTACCTTCTTTGGTGGTAACAGTGTAGGTGATGTAATCCCCAGAACCTTTTGTTGCTGGGTAATTCAGATTCTGGTATTCACTCAATTTATTCTTTTCTAACAATCGCTGAAATTGTCGCATTTGTTCGGGAGAAACCTGCCATACTTGACGTTTTGAATCGTTAGCATCACCCATCTGATAGCGCATCAAATGTCCGTCATTCAACAATACAGTTTCGTAGGTTCTCGCAAACAAGCCACCATTGGAGATTTGCCGAAAAATAACATTCTTATTCAAAGCAGGTGGTAACTCACTTGTGGGAATCGTTATCGGTGTAATTCCGTTGTCAGCAATTTCGCTATTTTTTTCATTTAGCCTAAGTGCAGAACCAGATGCATTGGTATGATAAACTAAACTTTGGTCAACTGCGCCTACAACTACCTTCCAACCGTTAGCGATCGCCTGAGTACAAACCTCATCAGGACGCGGTAGATTCAAACAATTATTATTCCAAGTGCGCTGTTTCACCTGAACGATATTTAATTGAGAAATCGGCAGATTCAAACGTTGGGATGCAGCTTGGAAAACAGCATTTTTCAGTGATTCTGGTAATTTTGTTTCGGAGTTTCTCCCAGTCTGGGTAGAAGCTATTCGTAACAAACGTCCGTTACTATTGGTGTGATAAACCCATTTTTGTTTACCGTCAGACACCACAACCTTCCAACCAGGAACTAACGCTTGGGTGCAGATTTCATCAGGTTGAGATACTCCCAAGCAACCATTATTCCAAGTTCGTGGAGTGGATTCAACAATTTCCAATTCTTTGAGCGAAATTTGCGATCTTTTTGATGCATCTTGCAGCACTGCTGCTTTGACTCGACGTGGCAAGTTGTTTGTTCTCAGATTTTCTTTAATGAATTCATTTGTGCTTTCTGGCATTAAATTCCCAGGCGCTGCGGTAGCATTCTTGATGAGGGTGAAATTGCTACCAATCGACAAAAAGCCAGTCAAAATTAAAGCGGTGAAAATTCGCGCTCTTTTTGTGGTAAGATAAACCTTGATGATTGTTTTCATAGCGAGAGTGAAAATTTAGTAGTTAATTAATAGTTATTAGCCAATCATTAAGCGCTAGTTGAATATTTAATAATTTATAACTAGCGAATAAAGATAAAAAAGTATATTATCCCACAATACAAGTAGCTGGGATTAACTTAACCACTATTTTCAGTGGTACATGTGAAGACAGACACCGTTATACGGGGTATTAGTTCCTAACTTTTACATTAAATTTATATTTGCCAAATCACATCACCCAATTGACTGACCCGGAAGGGTGATTTTGGCGCTTCGACAATCCACTAAAGCTTCAAACGAGCGTTAATTGACTTTGATTAGGATATCACGCCGAAAGTGCCGTATGATCGACAAAGTGATGATTTGGCGCATCAAATCTAATAGTACTACCTGCCCAGTCTTTTAAATCAGGCGCTAACCAAACTAGCTTTCGCACAATTTCATCATTAACCCAGAGCACCACCGGAAAGGGAAACTGTTTTCTCAACTCATCTCGCATGAGATTGGTAGAGATCATAAGTTGATTAATTTCTAGCACCGATTCTAAACCTCTGACTATCAAAGCTTCGGGTGGTGTAGTGCCCATCGCGTTGATTAAGGGTGTATAAAGTGTCGTAGCACAAGGTGGAATCAGGACTTCTCGGATATCTGCTGAGGAAAATTCTTTTAACCAGCTGACTATTTGCTGTTGCTTTTTGACATTGCAGGACGCTAACAGTAGTGAAAACTCTCCATCAGACATCATAATTGCCCGCGTCAGACGAGTAATAGCTGCTGTGTAGTTTGTCGTGCTTTCTTGGTTATTAATTAAGCTAATCATTGAGAATCCTAAATTAAATTTTTAGGACTTACGCATTCACATAAATTTGATCTTATGCATAAACCCTTACTTGATTTGCAACAACAGAAGTTAAGTATGAATTCCCCTCTGTATTGAGAATAGGTATAGCATCATCAAATTATGCAGTTTTGGAATAGAAATGGAAAAAATTCCCACTATTCTGGTCAGATACTTCAAGCTTGTGAGGGTAGTACCGCTGATCCACATAAGCGCCTCTTTGTAAAGTAAGTAAGTCCTAATTTTTATAATTCAATTGTTATGAGCGGGAAAATTACCTCGGCTTGCGATTCTGACAAGCTGGCGTAATTTTGATAAACTAATACTACTCGTGATGCTGTTCTTGACTGTGTGGTGTTAGACCCCGCATTTACGAATTTGGAAAGCCTTGATCGCTAAATGTGGTGTATCAAATTGAGGGGTTTGATAAACGAATTAAAGATAGAATCAGAAAAATTATCCCAACTTCATTATCTACGTCTTGGTCGTCCAGAAAAGTCAGCAGATTTTGGAGTCTGCCGACAGATAATTGAGAAAGTGGATGTACCACTCGATGTGTTAAGAATCTTCGCACCGTGATAGTCGGAGAGTATCAAATTACTGAAAGTAGATGATGAAGCTTGTGAGTAAACAAAAGGCGTTCTTTTCTGCGGTGCTAGCTTTAAGTATAATAGCGGCGGTGATGTTGTCTTTTCCTTTAAACGCGCAAAATCCGTCTGTGGGAGCTGCGGAGTTACGCTCTGTGTGGTTAACTAATATTGATAGCGATGTTTTGTTTGAGCGATCGCGTCTGAATAAAGCTTTGCAACGCCTAGACGAATTAAACTTTAATACTGTATATCCGACTGTTTGGAATTGGGGCTGGACATTATATCCAAGTTTAGTAGCTCAAAGTGTAATTGGGCGATCGCTCGATCCCACACCGGGATTGCAACAACGTGATATGCTCAAAGAAATTGTCCATGTCGGACATCAAAAAGGCTTAACAGTCATTCCCTGGTTTGAATTTGGCTTTATGGCACCGGCTGATTCACAATTAGCCAAACGTCATCCCCAATGGCTAACGAATCGCGTTAACGGTACTCGGATCGTCAAAGAAGGTAAAGACGATCGCGTTTGGTTGAATCCCTTTCATCCAGAAGTACAGCAATTTATCCAAAACTTAATTGTCGAAATCGTCAGAAATTACAACATCGACGGAATTCAATTTGATGACCATTTTGGTTTACCATCAGAATTGGGATATGATGCCTACACTGTTGCACTCTACAAAAAAGAGCATAATGGCAAAGCTCCCCCAAGAGAGTTTCAGAATCCAGAATGGGTAAGTTGGCGAGCGAATAAAATCACTAACTATATGAAGCGGGTATTCACAGCTATTAAAGCAACGAAAAAGAATTGCATCGTTTCTGTTGCACCTAATCCCCAGCGCTTCTCCTACGACTTCTTTTTAGCAGATTGGCAGAAGTGGGAACAGATGGGACTAATTGAAGAATTAGTTTTGCAGATATATCGCAATGATTTGAATGTGTTTAACAGTGAATTAGAATATCCCGAAGTCAAAGCAGCACGCAGCCATATTCCCGTAAGTATCGGCATTTTATCAGGTTTGAAAGGTCGATTTGTGCCGATGCAACAAATTGAAACACAAGTGCAGAGTGTACGCGATCGCAAGTTTGCAGGTGTGTCCTTCTTCTTTTACGAAACTTTATGGAACCTTGCCAAGGAAAAACCCCCACAACGTCAAACTAGCTTTGCGAAGCTTTTCCCCACACCCAAAGCTTATCCGAACTTGCTTTTAGGTTGGAAAGCATAAGGAAGACAGGGGGAGTGGGGGACAAGGGGACAAGGGGCACAGGGGGACAAGGGGGACAAGGGGGACAAGGGGGACAAGGGGGACTCCTTGGTGACACACAGAACATGGGAAACATCTTTCCCCCCTCTCAAGAACTCTCCCTCTCAAGAACTCTCAAGAACTCCCTATTACCCAATTCCCAAACGTCCAGCCAAAGCGGGAGCTAAAGGTAAAAGGGTCGCTATCATTAAGAATAAAGCTAAAAGACCCAAAGCAGCGCGTGCGTCGTCGGGTTCGCTAATTTCGTTCAAGCTAGGACGTTCTAAATCCCTTTGTAAAAATAAAATCACGATCGCCCAATACATTGCAAGGGGATTCGCTAGAGATGCTATCCCTAAAACAATTAAAGTTGCTACTGTAACTCTTCCTGCGGTTTTGCGTCCATAAATCGCTTGGACAATCCGTCCACCATCTAATACACCAGCTGGCATTAAGTTGATCGCGGTGATGACCAATCCTAACCAACCAATCACCACTAAAGGATGAATACTTACCACAGATGATTGTAACGCGGAACCGAGAATTATCCGCGCCAAGCTTCCTACTAAAATCGAACCTTGGAAAAACTCGCTTGGTAATTGAAACAAGCTACCTTGATGAGAAAGCAGCAAGCCTATTATTAATGTTACCAAAGAAGCAATTCCGCCGGCGGCTGGACCTGCGATCGCAATATCAAATAATACCTTGCGGTTGGGTAATAAAGATTCAAACCGAGTAATTGCCCCAAATGAGCCAATTTGCACAGCAGGAAGAAAGAATGGTAAACTTAAGCGGATTTGGTGCTGTCGTGCCATTAACCAATGACCAATTTCGTGAAGAAGCAAAATCGCCAAAATACCTGCACCGATGGGTAAAGCTTCAGCAAAGCGGGATGGATTGTCAAATAAATCAAATCTTAAGAGTAAACCGGCTGCTTCTAAACAGGTGGCGATGGTTGCTATAAATAAAATACCCGCAAAGATTTTTTGTGATCCTGTTGACGGACGTGGGTCATTACTGCTGGGTAAGACGATAATTACAGGTTTCCCATCTGGGTTTTCGACGAGGAACAAGCGATATTTATCGCCCAAACGTTCTTGTAAACTGATGGTAAGGCGATTGTGAACTTCTTCGGGATCTCCCCGCAAATTACCTTTGAAAATCGCTCCTTGTTGATAAGCGATCGCTTCTGTGGCAAAAAATGTATCTAAACCGAAAATACCTTTAATTGCGTTCAATTCCTCTTCCGGAATTGGCGGATCTTCCAGCTTTAATTCCGCATTAAGTGCATTTGTTGGAGTTTCTGTTGCTAGGGTAGCGGCTAATCTTTCGGTTGCACGCTGTTTTAAAATCGCGTCTTGTCCAGCTGCTCGCAATTTTCTTCCCAAAAATATGTATAAGGCAGTCGATCCCACCAATAAAAATAACACACCGACTATATTGATGTAAATCCCGGCAGCAAACAAGCCAAAAAACAACAGCCAAGGAGTCATCAACACCACCGACTGCAACCAAGCTAAGATGCCAAGTTTACCAAATGGTCTGGCGCGATAAAAGCCCCAAGCCAAAATACCGAAAAAAACCAGCACGATTGCCGTAAGAATAGGAGTTTCTGAAGCAGTAAGCATTTGAAATCTATTTTTTTTAATTTTCGCACGGGCGACGGTCAATTTTGCGGTGACATTACTACTAATCTTAGGGATGAGCGCAAATAAATGGAAAACGAACCGCACTACAAGAGCACAGGACACAGAGTTTAGCTAGGGCAATCATATCGGTCGTAGAGACGTTCCACGCTTTAGGTCTCACTGCGGTAGAGACGCTCTGGAACCGGAGCATCTCGACAATTTCTGACTTTTTTTCATTCTTCTGCGCTAGCTGCCCGCAGACTTTGCACCACGTCTTTATAACCATTAAATTCGGCGATCGCCAAAGCCGTATAACCACCTTGATTTTTTAAATTTACATCTGCACCAGCTTTAATTAACATCTGCACCGCTTCGTTATAACCCCGTGATGCTGCCCACATTAAAACTGTTGCTCCGGCTGAATCGATATAATTGACATCTGCACCCTTATCTAGCAGTTGCTGCATTATCTTTATTTGATTTTTTTCCGCAGCTTTCATCAAAACCGTTTTGCGATCGCTTCCTTGAGTATTAACATCAGCACCGTAGTCTAACAATACTTTCACCGTCTCGGTGTGTCCTTGCGATACACAAAGCAACAAAGGCGTTTCGCTTGATTTTCCATTTACATCCGCACCTTGCCGCAACAGCGCCTCAACAATTTTACTATGTCCCTGCAACGCCGCAACAAGCAATGGTGTATCGCCCAGGTGGTTTTGAGAATGCACATCCGCACCCCGGCTGAGTAACACTTCTACCACATCACCGTAGCCTTCAACAGCCGCAAGGTGTAAAGCAGTTTCACCATCTTTATCTTGGGTATTCACATCCGCACCACAATCTAATAGAATTGAAGCGATCGCATTCCTACCCCCTGCTGCTGCTGCTGATAGTGCAGTTCCCCCATCTTGATTTTGCCGCTTTACATCAGCCCCCGCTGCCAGCAATGCTTGTACAACTGCCAAATGTCCCAAGTCTGCCGCTCCCATCAACAAAGTCTCACCATCTTCATCTTGGCTATTGACATCTGCGCCTGTTTGTAGTAATGTTTTTACAATTGCAAAGTGTCCGTGTTTAACTGCCACTTTCAAAGCAGTGTCATCATCATTATCTGTGACATTGACATTTGCATTTGCGGTAAGTAAGACTTTCACCACATCAAGATAACCTTTCAAGGCTGCTGCCATTAAAGCTGTGCTGCCATCTTCATTAATCGCATTGACATCAGCACCTCTAGATATTAAAAGCTGCACGATATCAACTTGATTGGCACTCGCAGCCAACATTAAAGCTGTCAATTTATAGCGTTTTCTGGGTAAATTGATATTTGCGCCTGCATCTATAAGCGATCGCACAATTTCGGTGTAGCCTAAAGAAGCCGCAAACATTAACGGCGTAGTTCCAGTGCGATCGCACGTATCAGCAAGCGTACCATGAGTCAGTAGCGCTTGCACAAGCTTGAGATCCCCACGAGTAATTGCTTTTATTAACGGAATATCTTGAGTAGAAACCATAAATAACCCTCCGAAGTGCGATCGCTTAACGAGTACAAATGACTGGGTTACTTCCACACTACAAGAGAATCGGAAATAACCACAGATGCACCCCACCCCCTAAACGGCTCAAGGCAGAATACACAAATAGACATTATCTGTGTTTATGTGTGTTTATCTGCGGTTTCTGAAAAATCTTTAGCTTATATCTTCCATCTAGCGATTAAGCGACCATACAAACATTCACAAGCACACACCTGACTTTTCACTCTTATTTCTTCCTTTGCGCCTTTGCGACTTGGCGTGAGATAAAAATAACGTAGTTCACTTACCTAAAAATTGCTGTAACTTATCCCCTGCGACAGCGCTGACAGTCTTGCCATTAATCAGACTAACGCCGATGACAATCGACTCTGGGATACCATCTAAAAGTGCGCGGACAGCGATCGCCAAACCACTACCACTATCTGCGTCTTCCGATGGTTGATGGTTGCCAGATCGCTTGCGATGCTTGGCTCCCTGAGTCTTCTTCTATAAGAAATAGCTTTGCAATCTTTCCTCAAGGGATTATGCTAACTTTTATAAAGATTTAATAACTAGGCGGGAACACTTATGAATATCGCACTTTCTCCATCCGTGAAATATTGGCTGAACTTCTTTCACCCGGTAATGATGTGGGCGCTACTGCTATTCTCAATTTACGCTGCCTATTTAGGGTTGCAAGTACAGCGTACCAGACATGCTGGAGGTGAAGAGAAGAAAGAGCTGATTAAAGGTAAATATAACGTCAAACACTATCAAATCGGGTCAATACTCTTAGGTTTGATGGTGGCAGGTGCCATCGGTGGTATGGCTGTCACTTACATCAATAATGGTAAGTTATTTTTCGGACCTCACCTCCTAGCAGGGCTTGGGATGACGAGTATAATTGCATTTTCTGCGTCCCTATCTCCTTTTATGCAAAAAGGCGCAAATTGGGCGCGGATGACTCACATTTTGTTGAATTTCACACTTTTGGGACTTTTTGCTTGGCAGGCTATTACTGGTGTGCAAATTGTTCAAAGACTTCTTACTAATGCATAGTTAGTTAGTTGGTTGTTGGTTGTTAGTGGATAGTGGTTGGTTGTTGGTTGGATAGTTGGAGCGTTGGAGCGTTGTTAAGATTTACCACTATCCACTATCCACTATCCACTATCCACTCAACGCTTTTTCTGAGAATTAACAGGAAAATCTATTCCTAAAGATTGATGAAAATCTTGCCGAACCTTGCGTGTAAGGCGCTTTGAGACTTGACGGACGATTTGGTTAAGTAAGCGATCGCCTGTAGATTGCACCAAAGACTTAGGCAAACGCTGAATAAACTTGGGAAAGTGAATATCAACAATCAAATCCAATTCCCATTCAACTCGTGTGATCTCAGAAATATTTGTGAGTGCATCGTTTGCCGCACCTTCTATCATACGTAACGATGCCTTATAATCTACGTCATAACCGGGGGGATAGTAGCCGGGGATGGGTATAGTGTGGATGCAGTAAATACCATCAAGGGGAGGTAACAGTTCCAAACCAATTTTTGGCTCCACCTCATAACCAAAAGAGCCAAAACGACCAATTCCTAAAGCATAACCATTTTCCCCTAGCGGTTGCACCTTCATCGGTTCAGCGCAGCGCGAAAACCATGAAGAATGAGCATTGAGATACTCAGCAACCAAGCTTGCTTGGGCATACAATTCCATCGAGTCGTGATAACGACCATAAAATTTTGTTGGTGTTCCACCAATTGCCTGCTCTAAGGCGTCTTCAGTATGTGCTAGTGATTCCACAGGTACAACTGCTTCTTTTATTTCAAAGGATTGATATTCGCGATTTTGTGAAAGCATATAAACGTTCCTGTATAATCTTGCGTTTACCTGTATTAATAATAATTCCCACGTCGGGTCAGACAATTCGCACGCTAGAGTACATTTTGACGGAAACTTCAAAAATCTGCCAGCAACTTCATAGAATCACTAAAATAGTGAACGAAGAAATCAAACATTAGTTTCCCAGGATAGCGTTTATGATGAAAGCATTTGTAGCAGGGGCAACAGGTGAAACAGGTCGTAGGATAGTACAAGAACTAATTGCAAAAAATATACCCGTCCGTGCTTTGGTACGTGACGCAGAAAAAGCGAAGGGTATTTTGCCTCCTGATGTTGAGTTAGTTGTAGGGGATGTATTAACACCCCTAAGTCTGACGACTGCTTTAGGAGATAGCACAGTATTACTTTGCGCTACTGGAGCTAAACCTAGTTTTGACCCCACAGAACCTTATAAAGTAGATTTTGAAGGCACTAAAAATTTAGTAGATGCTGCCAAAGCTAAGGGAATAGAGCATTTTGTTTTCGTTTCTTCGTTGTGTACTTCTAAGTTATTTCATCCTTTGAATTTGTTCTGGCTGATTTTGGTTTGGAAAAAGCAAGCTGAAGAATATATCCAGAAAAGCGGTTTGACTTATACAATTGTCCGTCCTGGCGGGTTAAAAAATGAGGATAATTCCAATCGAATCGTCATGCAAAGTGCTGATACACTGTTCGAGGGCAGCATTCCCCGGCAGAAAGTAGCCCAAGTTTGTGTCGAGTCACTGTTTGAAAGTGCCGCACGCAACAAAATTGTTGAGATTGTTGCTAAACAAGAGGCTACCTCGAAAAGCTTTGGAGAGTTATTTGCTAACGTAGCTGAATAGAAGAGTTGTAGAGACGTTCCGAGGGAACGTCTGTACTAAAGGCACTCCCGTTAGGAGTTAGGAGTTAAAATTCCTCACTTTCGGTAGGTTTGGGAGTGCGTCGATTATTCTTGTTGATTATACGCAAATTGTAAGGAGTCCGAGTCTGAAAAGCGTTGAATCGAAAGGTGTTGAAAAACTGATTGGACCGATAGCTGCACTTCTCGGCTTTGTATATTTGTTGCAGTGGTATGTATTTGGGGATTTGCGATCGCATAACGATCCCGTCTTTGGTCAAAAAAATCCCCCCTTGGTGATGAAAGGTGGCGATCCTTATATTCGTGCTTTAATGCGAACTATATCAGCAAGTGAAGCAAATAGCGATCGCCCTTATTCTCTGTTATATGGTGGACAGCAAGTCAACGATTTAAGCCAGCATCCTCAAATATGCGTCGCAATTGTTACTGGTCCCAATACAGGCAATTGCTCAACCGCTGCTGGGAGATATCAAATCATCAACACTACTTGGTATAGAATTGCCCCTCGCTATCATCCCAACCCGACGCGGTTTGTGTTTTGGGCAAATTATAGTTTTGCACCCGAATATCAAGATGCAGTAGTTTACAGTTGGTTAAGCGATCGCAAAGTTTGGGGAACTGACATTTCTCAACTGCTACATCAAGGAAAGTTAAATGAAGTTTTGAAAAGACTTTCCCCCACTTGGACAAGTCTCGGATATGGCATAGAAACTAATTCCGTCAGTCGATATCTACCCAACATTTATCAAAAAAACCTGCAAGAAGAACTAAACGCTACGAAAAATTGATTCGTAGTAAGCGTTTAAACGCTTATTTCCCTAACCCCGATAAATATAACTTCAAACCTAAATCAAAAACTTCCTGATATATTCTCCAAAAGCCAAAGTACTTTCAAAATGTATATTATGCCCCGAATTACTAATTACTTTTAGCTGGGCTTCACATACATTAACCATTTTTCTATTAACACCTATAAATTTTTCATCGTACTCCCCAACTAATAACAGCAACGGGTTTCTATTCTCTTCGAGTTTTTTCCACAAACAAGGTTGACATCCAGTACCCATAAAGCGCAATGATTTAGCCAATTCTAAAGGATTATTCTGCAACCGACTTTCTATCATGCCCTCAAACTCAGGATGATTTTTTATATAACCAAAAATCCGCTGATTATACCAATTTAAGAGAAAAGCTCTAAAATCACTTTCTTCAACACATCTTGTTAATTTTCTCGCTATTTGTTCATCAGATTTAACTCGCTCTAATCCTTCGGCTTCTGCTATTAAACCAGGAGAAGCTGATTCTAAGATAACTTTAGAAAAACGTTGAGGAAAATGCAAATTTAGGTATAAAGCCAATCTTCCACCCATTGAATAACCAACTAAAAAGCATTGAGCAATTTTTAGGTTATCTAATAAATTAATTAATGCTTGTGCCGTGTTTGCCATTGTATAGCACTCATCACTACCAAAAACTTGAGTTTTCCCATGTCCTGGAAGGTCAATTGTCAGACAATAAAAATCATCTGCTAGTAATTTTATTGTTTCATCAAATTCATGACAATTACCCATAAATCCATGTAAAAAAAGAATTGTTTTTTTTTGATAATTGCCCGTGAAAGAATAGTGAAATTGGTAATTTTCCAGGGACATACTACATCATGTCCGTTTAATTAACAGTAATAAAAACATCGTAACCATTGTAGAGACGTTCCGGCGGAACGTCTTTACAGTATATATCGATTGTTATTTTCTAAGGCAAAAACCGATCCAAAGCAGCTTTAAGTTGTTGAATTTCAGCTTCAATATTGCCTTCTTTGCAAGCTCTACCAATACACTCATTTAAATGTTCATCGAGAACAATTCGCGCCACTTTATCTATTGCACCTCTAACGGCGGCAATTTGCAATAAGACATCAGGACAAGGACTATTTTGTTGCACCATTGTTTTGATGCCACGAACGTGTCCTTCTATACGCGACAGTCGATTAACAATTCGCCGCAATGACTCTTCGCTATGGACGTGTGGATGAGCCGACTGTCCATGCCCATGAGTATGATCTGTGTGGCTGTGGTCTATATCGTTTTGGGAATGTTCTGTTGGTGTTATGGACAAGGTTTCTTCAGCTAATCGGTTTAATCCATTCATAGGTATCAAAGTTCTGGCAATACTAAGATCCTAGCCTAGAG
>NZ_JAOWRF010000326.1 GCF_025753815.1 Plectonema radiosum NIES-515
AGTAAGCAGAATGGTTTTACCGGACTGTCTAGAGGCTGTTTGGCACAGCCATTAAGAATCAAGGTCTACTAAGATTTTGTATTCTTGAGAATCCCCGTCTCTGAGCGAGCGGGGAGTGTCAACTTTCAACCCATCGAAGTAAGCAGTACAATCATAGTTGCTAAATTGATTGCGTCAAGCCAATAGGCATGGGTGATCGTCTGGCTTGTATAAAGTGCGGTTGGTATCATATTCGTGTAGCAGTAGGGATGCTATTCGGCGATCGCATAGAAAAGACAAACTACATCGTTTTCAAGGTGCGGGCAAAAAATAGCGATATTCGCAGTGGAAAAAGGGCGGGTATCGCTTGATTTATAAGTTTAAGATAGCTTTGCTTGTAGGTACTTTCTTGCTAATTAAAAAGATTTAAAACCTGTTTAAAAAGTCAGATTCATTAATTTTGCTATTAAACCCATAAATTTTCCACTCACCTGCAAACGGTATAATCAGAACAACAGACGATCAAAAAATGCTATGTCAACCCCCGAAATCGAAGCCAGACTTGCAATTTTAGAAACCGAGGTTGCTCGCCTAAAACAGCAACTCCCCGTTTCTCCTATTCCTTGGTGGCAAACCATTCTAGGCACATTTGCCAATGACTCAGCTTACGACGAAGCGATGCAATTGGGGCAACAATACCGGCAATCTCTTTGCCCTGATTCTGACTCCTCCCTCGACATTTGATATGTACCTTCTCGATACCGACCATATCAGCATCTTTGAGCGAGGTGGAGCTTCAGCCCAGACACTTCTTGCCAAAATATCCCGTATTAATCCCAATGAAGTTGCCACCACGATTGTGACTTACGAGGAACAAATGCGGGGTTGGCTCAGTTACATTGCCAAAGCTGATTCGATTGAAGGACAAATCGCTGCATATCGCAAATTAGAAAATCAACTTGTTAATTACCGAACTATCATTGTCATCAGTTTTGATGAAAGAGCAGGGCAAATCTTCCAAAATCTTCGCAAATCCTATCCTCGACTAGGTTCAATGGATCTCAAAATTGCTGCGATCGCTCTTGCCCATCAAGCAACTCTGCTCACTCGTAACCTGAAAGACTTCGGACAGATTGAGAATCTTCACGTGGAAGATTGGACACCGTAAGCCAATTCATCCAACGAAATCACCCCAAGCTTTTCGCCCTGATTCTAGATACCTGTAAAATTAAGTCAAGAGCGATTGCACTGGGACACAGTGCGATCGCCTCTCGTCGTAGGTTGGATTGAAGTATGTACCTACGAGGGATCGGCGATCGCGCTTATTTTAGATACCTGTAAAATTAAGCAAGAGCGATCGCTCTTTTTCTATGTCGATTAGCAAGAAAGACGTAAGGCTTGACGCGATTTAAAACTTTTTCGACGGATTAACCAAGAAACAAACATAGCACTCTACCTGCATAGTGCTTTTAGTTTTTAACTTACGTCACAGTGTTGTCAGTGCCTACATAGCAGTACCACCAGAGGATATTGTCTTGGGTTTGCAAGCTCCATACAAGCGTCAGTATACAGATTATGGCGTAGCCTAATGCGATGTCTACCTGCGTAGGCTTTTAGATACGAAGTCCGCGTAGTAGGCAAACGAGCGTTCGTTTAGCCGCGAATGCGCGTCGTCGGGTAATAAGTGCTATCGATGTTTTGATTGTTTTAGCATTTGCGTCAGTCTATCAAGCAATAAAACTTCGCGCTTGCTATCTTCCAATGTCCGCGCTAGGATGATTGCTCTTTCATAAAAATTGCGGGCGGTGGGATAGTTACCTAGTTGCTCATACAATAGGGCATAAGACTCAAAAGATTTTAATTTCTCGCCTAAATTTTCTGATTCTGTAGCCAGTGTTAAACGCTGTTCTAGTAAGTCGAAAGCGCGTTCATATCTTCCTACAGAACGGTGAGCTGTAACCAAACCGTCAATTGCTCGTAATTCGTTGGTGCGATTCTCCATAGGAGACGCTACGCGATCGCGTGTAACTTTTGCCATTCGCAATGCTGACCCATATGTACCAATGGTATCTTGATAATTGCCGGCGGCTAAGTAAGCATCGCCTAAATTATTCAAGGTATTCGCTTCGGCGATCGCATCTGGTGTTCGACGGCGAAAAATCAAAGCAGTTTCCAACAACTTAATTGCTTTGTTATAATCTCCTAGCCTAAGTGTTGCTAAACCCAAGTTACTTAAAGACAGTCCTTGTCCTTCAATATTTTTGACTTCGCGGGCTATTGTAACTGCTTCTGTAAAGGTTTGGGCAGCTGGGGTGAATTCTCCTTTTTGCAGTAGTAATGTGCCGATGTTATTTAGTGCAAAAATCTGTCCTTGAAAATCTTGAGTATCGCGAGCGATCGCTAATCTTCGACGCATTGGATCTTCAGCTTCTTTTAATCGACCCAAATGCACATAACCTTTACCAATTAAATCGTAAACTAAACCTTGCGCTTTTAAGTCGCCGATCAAATGATAAATATCCAGTGCTTGTAACCAAGACTCAATTGCTTTATTCGATTTTCCGTCATCTTCTTGTTGTTCACCTTGACGCACCAACATATCAGCCTCCTCTCTTGATTCTCGCACTGCTGAATGCTTTAAAGGGCGGTGGAGTTGTTGGGTAATATCTACCGCACCCACTGCCATCGGATTCAGCAAAACAGTCAACAGGAAACACCAGACAGCACAAAATTGAGATTTTGGCAATAATTTTTCAGAAAATTTACTGATAAATAAATGCTTTTGGTTCATAAAAATAACCGTAATTTTACGGATTTCAAAAAATTCAAATTTTGATGTTATTTTGAGAACAAAATTATCAAATTTAATACTTAAGTCATGATTGCGGTAAATCTTCACCCAAGTAGATGCAGCGGACATCCGCAGGTAATTTGTCCTCTAGCATAAGATAGCCTTCCCGGAGAAAATTGGCTACATCTAATGGAGCGATCGCTTCACCTTCAGCTTGCAGATAAGCAGCGATGCGAGTTTCACTCCAGTGAAAGGTTTGAGCCATTAAAACCATCAATCGCAAAACTGGGGGCATTTGTTCTAAAGCTTGTTCGATATAACACCATAGTGGTGGTGAAGTTGCTTGCAAAGAATAATGAATTGCTTCTGTGGGTGGTAATTCGAGATCGTTGATACACAAAGCCGTCATATTGATCAGCCAATTTTGCAAAGTTAAAGTTTCTTTACTTGATTCACCGTTGGTTAAATCAAGTCCACCGAGTTCGTAATATATGTGTCGCCAAGTCAGAGCAAACAGGTAATCTGCTTGCACAGGCGATCGCGCTGAATGGCGGATTAACGTGTATACTATCGGGCTATAACGGCAAAACATTGCCGTAAAATATTTTCCAGCTTCCGGATGGGACTGAAATAAATTCAAAAGTTCCTGATCGCCGTAATGAAACAGCGATTTAACTAGAGGGTGATTAGCTTCGGGAAAATGTGGTATTTGCACAATCTAAATGAATGTATGTTGTTAGAATGAATCTTATTAGAAATGAATATTTCCTCGTCTACGCTTAAATTGTTCATCAAGTGTCCTATGAGCTAATCGCGATCAGGTCTTGATGTAGGTCTGTTTGTGAGTAACATCGAGACTAATTCGTTATTGATACACTATAAATACGGACTTTATTTTAGTCTGTACCCTTGAATAATAAAAGCGATTCCTCTATAAAATCCTAGATGCGTTCATGGTTATAGCAGTTAGTGTGACACCGTTGTTGATTCAACCTTATACTTTAGGCTCTTTCTTGCCTTCCTTACCGTTAGATAGCTTATTCTCCACACAAGGCATTATGGTGATGCTGCTAGCAGCTTACGCCGGTGCTATGTGGATGTTCCTTACCAGTGCGCCAAAAGTACACACCGTTATGGTGTCAGATTTGGAGGTTGCCCGCCAGTTGTATGAAGGGCTGCTAGATTTACCAGCAGCAGAAGTACCTTTGCACTACTACTACAACTACGAGCAAAGTATAGGGGCAGCGGGAATCGATCCGCTTTATATGTCTGCCAGCCCAACGTTTTCCGGCAGCAAAACGATGAATAACGCTAGCGAAGGGCTTTGGTATCAATTAAAGAAAAACACCCAACTACACGTCATTACTGGAGCTAGTTTAGGCACCAAAAGTCAGCAACGTCACGTTTGCTTTGATCGTGATTGCCTGGATATGATTTTAATGCGTGTGGAAACGCGAGGTTTGAAGTTCAAGATTCGCAATCGCAAGCCCTTGAATTTTTTGATTAAGGATTATGAAGGGCGCGTGATTGAGTTGGCTGAGGTGGCGAATTAATTATTGATCAAGAGTCAATAGTTGTAGAGACGCGATATATCGCGTCTCTTATTAAATTATTGATTGGGTATTAAATTATTGATTGGGTTTCGTCCAAGTAAACCCAATCATAATTTTTTTTACATGCGTGGGCAAAAAACTTGCCCGATCAAAAATGTACAAATCTCACCTATATAAAACAGATTTCTATGGTTGGACTCAAGAGCAGGTGAGGTTGCTGACAACTCAACAGTGGGATCAATTAGACACGATCAACCTGATTGAAGAAATTGAAACTTTGGGTAGAAAAGAACGGCAAGAATTAAGAAATCGGCTGGGAATCTTGCTGGGACATTTATTAAAATGGCAGTTTCAAAATGTAAAAAAATTGAGATTATTTCGTAGTGAGCAAGGCATTTGGAACGATATCACAATCTTTTTTACCTTTGGTCGCAAGCAATAGACCACAGTTCGGGGTGTGAAAATTACTCAAGTCAGGAATTAGAGGTTATGTCCTGACTTTTCTGCTTGAATCAAGTTTCAAACTAATAGATATCTCCAGAAAATTAAATATGGGTTGTGGACAACGCATAGTTCATTTTCACTTTCTATGTCTAATGTTTCAAAACCAATCGATAGCGTGCTTTACCACTATGTAGCCGTTCTATTGCCTCGTTTACTTGGTCAAACTCGAAAATTTCAATTATTGGCTCTATTTTGTGCCGAGCGGCAAAATCGAGCATTTTGGCAGTTGTAGCAGGACTGCCAAGAGGACTACCAGATATTGATTTTTGACCCGATATTAAGGGGAAAATATTCGTACTTAGGGGGTTAGGAACTACACCAACAAAGTGGAGTTTTCCCTTGGGACGCAAGCAGGCAATGTAAGTATTCCAATCTAGATCAGCGTTAACGGTTGAGAGAATTAGGTCAAAAGAGTTTTCTACAGATTTAAGTGCATTTGGGTCACGGGAATTGATAAAGTGATTTGCACCCAGTTCTCTAGCTTCTGCTTCTTTGTCAGGACTAGTGGAGAATGCAGTGACATCACAACCCCAAGCATGAAGAAACTTCAATGCCATATGACCTAATCCACCAATACCAATTACACCAACGCGATCGGTAGGTTTGACATCAAACTGGACAATGGGATTAAAAACGGTGATACCACCACAAAATAATGGTCCAGCAGCTACAGGATCGATACCCTCAGGTAAAGGTATTGCCCAAGAGGAGTGAGCGCGTACCTTGTCGGCAAAGCCACCATAGCGTCCAACAATTGTAGCTTCGACTGTGAGGCAGAGATTATGATTACCAGACATGCACCACTCACAAGTCATGCACGATCGCGAATTCCAACCAAGTCCAACCAACTGCCCTGGTTTGAGTTTTTTCACCTCACTACCAACAGAGGCAATCTTGCCAATTACTTCATGACCGGGAACAATCGGGTACTCAGACATTCCCCAATCATTTTTCAGCATACTCAGGTCGCTAT
Source organism: Plectonema radiosum NIES-515 (assembly GCF_025753815.1). GTDB lineage: Bacteria > Cyanobacteriota > Cyanobacteriia > Cyanobacteriales > Nostocaceae > Hassallia > Hassallia radiosum_A. Next base: position 5,801 of record NZ_JAOWRF010000326.1, read on the forward strand.
GGCAAATCCCACAGTATGCAACATCGATTTCCACATCCTCGCTGCCAAGTGGTCCTAGATCATATTCAAAAGGCTTTAGTTCTTCACCAGGTTTGAAAGCTGCGTAAGCGCGCACCATAAAAATGACCTGTTGTGATGTTAATTGTCACAATTACTGATTGTACAGTTTGCTCTTGCGTATTTAACACTTGACGTCAGCTTGGAAAGAAAACTTTGCACTTGCCAGCCAAGTTTCAAAAAGATGTAGAGACGCGATCGATCGCATCTCTACATCTTTTTTGCTAAGTGGTTGATTCCGATTCAGATTTTTCTGGCTTGAGTAAGGGGAAAGCGATCGCATCCCGAATACTGGCACAATCAGTTAACACCATTACCAATCTGTCAATTCCGATACCTAAACCACCCGTCGGCGGCATTCCGTATTCCAACGCAGTCAGAAAGTCTTCATCTACACCTTGGGCTTCTAAATCACCGGCGGCTTTGCGTGCAGCTTGTTGTTCTAAGCGATCGCGTTGTTCAATGGGATCGGTTAATTCTGAGAAGCTATTAGCTGTCTCTCTCCCGACGATAAATAACTCAAATCGCTCTACCAAACCAACTTGAGAACGATGCGGTTTGGCTAATGGCGAAATTTCTACCGGGTAATCAACCACAAAGGTAGGCTGAATTAACTTTTCTTCAACCTTTTGCTCAAAGGCTTCATTTAAAAGGTTGCCAAGGGATGAGCAATCATCTATACCTTCCAGCCCAGCGTTTTTACTTGCCGTTTTCGCTTCTTCTAAAGTTTGGAAAGCTTTAAAATCCAAACCTGTATGTTCCTTAACCAAATCGTGCATTGTTACCCGACGCCAAGGAGGAGTCAAATTAATCGCCGTATCTTGATAAGTAATTTGCAGCGTACCCAAAACCTCTTGAGCAACGGTGGTAATAATCCCCTCCGTCAGCGCCATCATGTCGTTGTAGTCGGCGTAAGCTTGGTAAAGTTCAATTGTGGTAAATTCGGGATTGTGGCGGGTAGAAATGCCCTCATTACGGAAAATCCGCCCTAATTCAAAGACTTTTTCAAATCCACCGACAATCAACCGCTTGAGATGAAGCTCTGTAGCAATCCGCAGATATAACTCCATTTCCAGCGTATTGTGGTAGGTGACGAAGGGACGCGCATCGGCACCGCCGGCTTGACTTAGCAACACTGGGGTTTCAATTTCCAGAAAATTCCGATCTTCTAGGTAGCGACGAATCCCGGCAGTAATTTGGGCACGACGGCGAAAAGTTTGCCGCACTTCCGGGTTCACAATCAAGTCAAGATACCGCTGACGGTAGCGTTTGGCAACATCCGTTAACCCATGCTGTTTATCAGGCAGGGGTAACAGAGATTTGGTCAAAATAGTGTATTGTTTGACGTAAACAGATAATTCGCCCTTTTCAGTCCGTTTGATCGTGCCTTTCACGCCGATGATATCGCCGATATCTGTCAGTTTATCGAGTTGTTTGAAAGCATTTTCAACAATATCTGCCATGCCTTCTTCAATGCGTTTTTTCTCTAGATAAAGCTGAATTGTGCCAGTTTCATCTTGCAAGGTGACGAAGGCAAGTTTACCCATAAAGCGACGTAGCTTGATGCGTCCGGCGATCGCTACTTCTAAATCGACTTCTTCACCGTTGGGTAAATCCGCAAAATTTTCTTGCAATTCAGCCGCGCGATCGGTAGATTCCCAACGATAGGCATAGGGATTCATACCTAGCTGTTTTAGCTGTTCTACTTTTTCTAGTCGCGTGGCACGAATATCTTCTTCCGACATGGTTAACGAACTTTCATAGGGCAAGATTAATTATAGATGCTGCGATCAAGTGAAATAAATGTAAAATACTGTCTTGGTTCGTAGTGGGCGGTTTACCGCTCAAATCAAGGATTTTAAGCACAAAGCGTGCTTACTACATTTAGGAGCTTATCACATTTAATCACTTTTAAACATCAACGAAACTGCGTAAAATACCCAAAATTTTGCCAATATCTTGAATAAAATACTCATCTAAATCAACTTCAATTCTTTGTTCAATTAATCTCATAAATTTCCAAACGCTGCCTGTAGTGACAACGCCATAGATAATTTCAATTTTATTTTCCTTACGTTCATTAAATAATTTAGCGGCAATCATTTCGGCGATACATTGCCCTAATCCAGATTGAATATTATCGTTTTTGGCTTCAACGATTGTAACTACAGGCGCTTGAATAAATAGCTGTTCTGGAGAGAGACTGATTAGAAAATCACAAAACCCACTTAAACCTATTTCTGGAGCAACGTTAAATTCTTTACCAGAAAATAGACTAATCCGATTTACTAGTTGTTTTTTGAGTTCAAAAAGAATCGGAGCGATAATAAATTCCGAACGTGCTTTTTCTGTAGCGATCGCAACTGCCAAAGGAATATATTCTTTGAGAGTTTGCGCCAAAATTGTGCTATAATCCACTGCCGGTACATCAGTAAAGATGCCAATTCTCTCGGAAATAGTAAATCCAAACGTTTCCGATATCACATCGATAGTAAATTGGCTATACGGCATGACAAAAATTAGTTATTTAATTGTGCAAAAAGCGTGCTGAAATAGCTTTCATTTTCAAGTTACTAATTTGCACGATCGCTTTCAACATCTGTTGCTGGTCTGGTTGCAAGTCAAGTGACTCCAACGCTTGATTCAGGCTATTACCTCCATGTAGACTTTTGGCAACTTTGGCACGTTGGGATGAGTCTAACATCGCCTGAATATCTTTATTTCTACGTTGACGCACAGCTTGAAGTTGCTGACGCTGTTGAGGAGTCAGGTTAATTTCTGGGGAAACAATTGCACTATTACTAAAATCAACTGTAGCCGGTGCTGCCGAGGCAATGAAGGGCAACAACAAGACAATAGCAAGAATACTAGTTAACACAAACACCCGTTTTATCCAGTTAATAGCCATACTAAGCAATGCGTGAATTTTCCCACCTACAAAGAAATCATAAACTGTCAGGCATTTAATTTTCTTATTTTCTCATTTGGGAGTGCTCTTGAGTGGGAGTGCTCTTGAGTGCTCTTGAGTGGGAGAGTGGGGGAAGTGCTCTTGAGTGGGGGAAGTGCTCTTGAGTGGGGGAGGGGAGAAGTGGGGGAGGATAAGGAAGAATTTCCTCCCCCTTGTCCCCTTGTTCCCCCTCTCTCCCCTTTGTCC
>NZ_JAOWRF010000307.1 GCF_025753815.1 Plectonema radiosum NIES-515
GAGAACTAAATTAAACTTCAGATCGTAGTAAGGACTTTAGTCCTTAAAATGCTTTTCCAGAGCGATAAATCGCTCACTACGAACTCATATTTTATTTTATATTTAATTATGTCCACCTACTTAGTTTTAGATGACACAGCTTTAATTAGCCATTTATATATGTACTGTTGGCACAATTACAACACTCCATCTTTCACCGCAGTATCAGAGTTATAAAAAATATCTCTACCTTATGGATAAAGGCGCACGTTTGTGCGCCCCTACTAAAATCTGGAAGTAATGGCTAATTAACTTCCGTTATAGCCCTACTCAAGCGCGGCAGATCTAAACCAATCTGATTTAGTAGTAACCAAGATTGGATTAAGTCGGGGCCATGAATATCTCCTGTTAAGGCTGCTCGGAGCGATCGCATCACTAAGCCTTTTTTGACTTTTTGCTCTTTCACCACTTGTTTAATAATATCCTGGGCGCTGGCTTCTGAGAGTTGCGGCTGATTTTCTAAAGCTGTGACAATCGCCTCAAGGACAGCAGTAGAACCTTCTTGCTTGAGTTGTGTACTGCCTTCTTCGCTAAATTCAACTGTGTTGCTAAAAAACAGTTGGCTTTGAGCTACTGCATCTACCAAACGAGTCAAACTCTGGCTAATTAAAGTTACTAGCTGCTCTAACCAGGAGCGATCTCTTCCACCATCAAACTTATAGCCAGCCGCTTCCCAAAAGGGTATAAGTAAATCTATGAGTTTATCGACTTGCATTCCGTGGATATACTGACTGTTCAACCAATCCAGCTTGTCCCAATCAAACTTTGCGCCTGCTTTATTTACACGCTCAAACCCAAACTCTTTGGCTGCTGTTTCTAAGGTAAATATTTCCTGGGTTGAGTCTGGAGCCGACCAACCCAATAAGGTCATGTAATTGACTAAACCTTCGGGGGTGAAACCCATTTGCTTGAAGTCAAAGATGGAAGTAACACCGTCCCGTTTGGAAAGCTTGCGCCCATCGACGTTTAAAATCAGGGGTGTATGGGCAAACAAAGGAACTTTTGCGCCAAAGGCTTCATAAAGCAGAATTTGTTTGGCGGTGTTGGCAATGTGGTCTTCTCCTCTGATAACGTGGCTGATTTGCATATCCATGTCATCAACTACAACCGCAAAATTGTACAGTGGCTGACCAATTCCATCTTCTGCGGCACGAGCGATAACCATATCACCGCCCAAATCGCTGCCTTGCCAACTCATGTTTCCCCTTACCAGGTCATTCCAAACAATTTCCCGGTCATCTTCAATTTTGAAGCGAATCACAAAGCTACGCCCTTCTGCCTCAAAAGCTGCTTGTTGAGAAGGGGTGAGGTTGCGATGACGGTTGTCGTAGCGGGGAGCCTCGTTTCTGGCTTTTTGACCTTCTCGCAAAGCCTCTAGTTCTTCGGAGGTGGTGTAGCAGCGATAAGCTAACTGTTTATCTAGCAGGTTTTTTACTGCTTGTTTGTAAATATCAAGGCGTTGGGATTGAAAAAATGGTCCTTCATCCCAAGTTAGTCCTAACCAGCGCAATCCCTCTAGAATATTTTCAGTATATTCGGGACGCGATCGCTCGATATCTGTATCTTCAATTCTCAAAATAAATTTGCCGCCTTGGTGACGGGCAAATAACCAGTTAAATACAGCGGTTCTCGCCGTACCAATATGTAAATTCCCAGTTGGACTCGGAGCAATACGCACTCTGACAGTCACAGCAGATTCTCTCTTCGCTAAAACATGATTAATGTAGCTTAGATTTTGGATTCAATCCAAACTTATTTATTTAACGGGACTGACGGGGCTCGAACCCGCAACTTCCGCCGTGACAGGGCGGTGCTCTAACCAATTGAACTACAGTCCCATAACATTGCACTTTTCCAATTATGCCCATTGTATGTTTGTTTGTCAAGCTTTTTTGGAAATTAGTTATTTGTTAGTGGTTAGCAACCAGTCCCCTTGTCCCCCTTGTCCCCCTTGATCACGCAGTCCCCCTTGTCCCCTTTATCCTATGTGTGGCGTTAATGTCAGATGCCGCAATATATGAGATTGCATTTTTTTATACTCTTGTTTTAAAAGATTTTTACTCAATTGGGGCAGAGATGACGGGGGTAAGCTTTGACTGTGTTCTACCCAGGTTTTCAACATTTGCCGCTGAGTTGGATCAATGCGACTACTAATGACATTGGCACAGGAATGGGGTGCTTCTAAAGTAAATAAAATCAGAGGATAGCGTTCATTTTCCGCTAGTGAAAACACTAATCTCTGATTTTGGGGATTTTGCATATCCAGGTAGCAGGGGAGCCACTTGGGTTCGAGTCCTTTGTTATAAAGTACAGTCAGCCACAGCAGCATGGGATGGGGAGATGTGACAAAGATAAATTGGTTGTAACGAGTACAAAAAGCGTGGTTGTTTATCTCTTGTTTAGACATCATCAACAGTAGTGCTGTGAATCCTTGTTCAACGTTGAGAAGTTGAGGAAAAACAATTTGGTGAATTGGTTTGTCTTGAGGCCAAAATAGTTTCCAACAGGCTTTTTGTACTACTAAAGGTAAGCCACAACCTAACGGGAGGAGGGGGAGAGGGGGAGAGGGGGAAAGTGCGGGAGATAAGGAGTTGCTTTTTCCGTGCGGAGGTTCCCGACGTTGAGGGGACTGTGGAGATAAGGAAGTAATGCTAGCGGTGTAGTCTGCTTTGATTAAAGTGGCAGGCAAGCTCAGACAAGTGGACTGATCTAGTTCTTCTAAGATGTTTAGGACTTGGGTAATATTTTGGGGACGCGAAGAAGGTGTTTTCGCAAGACAAGCCATGATTAAATCATCAAGCTCTTTGGGCAGTTTGAGGTTGGGATTAATATCGGCGATCGCTTTTGGGGCTTCAAAGTGATGTGCTTTATACCAGGCACCAAATAAGTCGGTTTCTGGTTGCCAAGGTTTTTTACCTGTAAGCATTTCATACATTGTTACACCAAGACTATAAATATCAGAGCGATTATCTAATTTTTCTCCTTCTAATTGTTCTGGGGAACAGTAGGGCAAAGTGCCATGAAATCCTGTATTTGTGCTGGCTGTTGCTGAGGATTTGAAAAATTTAGCAATTCCGAAGTCTAAAATTTTTGCTAGCTGACCTAATATCGGATCGGGTATGACTAATATATTGGCTGGTTTAATATCTCTATGAACTAACTGATAAATTTCTTCGTCAATGTTAATTCCTTCATGAGCACATTGTAAGCCCAAACAAATCTGCCGTCCAAGAGTAATAAACATCGCCAAAGATATAGGAATTAAATCTTTTAAACTCTTGCCGCACAGATACTCCATAACGTAGAATGGTTTGCCTTCTTCACTCACGCCATAATCATGTGCCCGGACTATATGTATGCTTTTTTGACTTAAAATTGCACAAGTACGAGCTTCGCGGGCAAAGTCCTCTTGCATCCGAGGATTTGAAACCCTTTGAGAAAGGAACTTGATAGCAACTGGTATTCCCCCTAACAATATATCTGAAGCTAAAAATACTTCACCCATACCTCCCTTACCAATTAGCTGCTTTATTTGATAACGATTGGCAAGCAATTCAGTCTTATTTGGACAAGCAAATGCACTTGTATTCACTTTTAAAACCTCTAATTTCTCGCAAGTATAAAAATATTAGATAAGTCAATTTTGCTATATTTATCTGGATTTAAAAATTAATAATAAATTAGAAAAAACTTTCAAAAGCCAATGTTTTCCATTTAAGTTGCTGTTCTTTTTCTTTTGTGCTAACTTTCGTAAAATTTCTGGTTTAATCTTTTCGTACTCTGTTTTGAGAATAACTTTGGCTTGATTAGAATTAATAACTTCAGGGGAATTTTGACTAAGCTCTAACCAATCTGTAAGTTGCTGACGCTGGTGGCAATTGAGAGTTAAAGTCTTGACATGAGCGCACTTAGTTGGTTCTTCAAAAGCGAAAAATAGTAGATGATAGTAGCCAGTCTCTGCTAATATATGCACTATTTTTTGTCCTTTACTATCTTTCATATCCAAGAAATAAGACAACCACCGTGTTAAAGGCAGATTGGCATTATATAAAACTGTTGTCCACAATATCATTGGATAGATATTTATTTTAGATATAAAATCAGTGCCATTGATTTTATCTAAAAATTTACTAATTTCTTTTTTGGGTAACATTGCCCAAAAAGTTGGTATGGTTCCTTGAGTCGTGTGCAATAAATGTGGAAAACCAATTAGAGCAATTGGTTTATTTTTAGGCCAAACTTGGTGTAAACACTCTTTTTCTGATATTGAAGTAACAGGAACTAATTGCACGGAAGATGCGCTAGTTAAGCTGTTGCTACTATTGGAAGTTTTATTATTAAGCTGTGTTTTTACTTTTTCTAAGGTTGTTAAAATTTGGCTGATATTTTGTGGGCGATCGCTAGGATCTTTAGCTAAACAACTTATTATCAATTGTTCTAATTTATGAGGAATTTTTACTTGAGGATTCACTTCCTCAAAGGTTGGTGGTACTTGAAAGCGATGAGCCTGATACCAAGTGCCAAAAGATTGGCTTGTTGTGTAAAATGGATGCTTTCCTGTTAGCATCTCAAACATCAAAACTCCTAAACTGTAAATATCAGAACGCATATCTAGCAGTTTACGTCCTTCTATATGTTCTGGAGAACAGTAAGGTAAACTCCCAATAAATGAATCTGTAAGTGTCATCCCAGCACGCTCTGTTAAAAACTTGGCAATACCAAAATCAAGAATTTTTATTATTGCTCCTACTTTGACATCTTCAACGATGAATATGTTTTCTGGTTTAATATCTCGGTGAACAACCGGATAAATCTCTGCTTTGAGGCTGATCCCTTGATGAGCACACTCTAATCCTAAACAAATTTGATGACAAAAATCTAAAAATTGCGGTAGCGTTAATGTTTGGTTTTTTAAAAAGGTTTTTAAATTTTTACCCGGAAGATATTCCATTACACAGAAGGGAATTTGTTCTTCGGTAATTCCGTAGCTCAACACCCTGACAATATGTTTACTTTTGCGACCTAATTGAGCTCCAATAAAAATTTCTCTAACAAAGCGCTGGAACATTTGCTGATTTACTAGACTTAACGAAAGAATTTTCACTGCAACTGGCATCCCATTTTTTGCAGTGTCTTCTGCTAGGTAAACTTTACCCATACCACCTTTGCCAATTAAATCTATAACTAAATATCGATTGTTTAAAAATTTTCCTATATAAACATCTAATTCTTTTTTTTGCGTTACCATGCTACTAATTTTATTTGCCACCATAAAACTATTTTTTAACAATAAATAAATTAATTAATCAAACATCGTTTCTATTTAATACTAATTTTATCTTCTAAAAAGATAAAGTATTTTATTGAGTCAATTAGATGAGATGAACAATAGCACAAATAAAGATGAATTTTTGATAAAACCACGGTAAACCTCTATGTAAAAGCTTTTAAACATTGTGTAGCATATTTGTTCAGCAATGCGGATGAGAAATTATACGTAAACGTCAATCAAGGTTAATTAAATTGCCTAAAAATCACAGTAAATACACTGTTAAAATCAATTGAAGATTAGGTATCCTAGTAATACGACGCAGCAGTTAGCGCTTGAAGTTAGGCGGCACTAAACGGCGTAGTAACCTGATAAGCCTTGATTCCATTCTGAGTCTAAAGGCTAGTATTTGAGTGCGTTGCAGAGAATTAAAATTGTTGTCGCTGATAAGAATTAATGAGGGCTGTCCATCAGGTAGTTTTGAACCAAAAGTTAAGCCTTCGATGTTGTCTAGCAACACGTCTAATTTTCTTAAATCTAATAGTAATTTTTTCTGAACTGGTTTAATGCTTTTGATATCAGCTTGCTTTATACTGCCGATATTGTGAATGTCATCGGCTTGTTCTAAAGAAACTTGAAATAAAGCAATATAAAACCCTAAGCCTGTAAAAGTCCGCTCTAAACTAAGGAAGTCACCTCGATTATCAATAGCAAGTAAATCAGGTAAACCGCTAGCAAAATGTTTAGAAATATCCAAAAGCGGTGCAACTGGTTCAGTCTGATAAATAAATTCTTTTTCTAGTTGTTTGGTGAGCAGATTATATTGCAAAATACGGCAAGGACTACTAGTATTTGGTTTAGCTTCTGAACCATCTTGAATTAATGCGTTTTCGCTGGCTGTAAATAGTTTCTTCTCGTTGGGTGTGATGGTGAGGCTTTCAAACCCTAAGTTGTTACGAATACCTTGCTTACCATTTTTATCTGGTAAAAACTTTTCAGGTATTGCTAATGTTGTAATTTCTTTGCCAGAAGACAATAAAAATTCTTTAATAAAAGGATTGATTAATTGGCTAACATCGCCTTCAGAAGAAATAAATACAGTATCTTTACTAGTTAAAGCAATACCTTCTGTGTCTGTTTCACCAGGAGGAAACTTCTGATCATTTTCATTTAACAATGTGGTAACACCCACGGGAACAACGTCGCCATTTGCCAATTTACCTTTGCTCAGGTCTATTTTTAGGGTGTAAAATCGTGCGGGAGCTTTTTTACCACGGTCATCGGATATGGCGTAATAAAGGTTTTTTTTGGGATCGTATGTAATTCCTGATAATCCCCCGATTGCCGTTTTTTGGAAAGTTGCATTATTTGGTAAAGTAGCTTGTCCGATAAAGTCTATGTCGGTTATTTCGACTGCGCTGATGGGTAAGTTATAGAAACAAAATAAGATGCTGATGACGAAAATTGGAATAAAAAGGTAAATAAACTGTTGCAATGTCAAGACTTTTTTAAGTAGCTGCATAATAAGCTATTGTCAAAAGGGTAAAGACACAAATAGGATATCATAAATAACTCATATAGCAATTCCCACATTCATGAGGTACATAATATTGAATTAACTGCTTCGGAAGACAGATAAATGCCGATGGACGCAGATAAATTTGTACCTCCGCAGACTAGTAAATGCTATAACGAATATCTCTTATTAACGTAAGTAAGTATAATGAAATATAATAAAGCTTTTTGCTCATGATGAACGGTATTTTCGTTCTTGGCTTTTGGTAAGGGTTTTAAGCGGATAAAACCCGCAGTTCATCTTGGCTATTTAACAATTAAATTAGCGCTTAATTAGAAATAATTTTATGTTGACGAAGATAATATTCATTTTGAAAAAATTTAGCTAGCCAGTCTTTAACATTATGAGTAGCGCGACAGTCGTCTTCGTTGTAGCGTTGGATAATTTCTAGTAAGGTGCGATCGCCTGTTTCTAACCACCGATCGTACCAGTAAATACACTTGGCACCACTTGCCTCAAAATCCCGCCATTCAAATCCTAACCATTTGGCGATCGCTTTCAATGCATAGCTTTCTATCGGCAATGTAACACTTTGTATCAATTCTTCATATATATCCACAAATCGATTCAATACAGGTGCTACATCTCGCTGCGGAGTGCGGTAAAGTCTTGCCAGTCGTTTAATTGTATCAAATTCGTAAACGCAGAAATGATAAATCGGGGCTTCTGGATATTGCCAAACTAAGTTCAAAAATTGCTGCCAAATTAATTCTTCCTCCTCTGCTTTTTCTGCCAGGAATGAATAAAATTTTTCGGTTTTGGCTTGTCTATCAACGACCAAAACTCCTAAGAGATAATCTAAATTCAAGTCTGGTTGTGCTTCAATATCAAAGTAAATCTCGATGGGCGCTGTAAATGTGATATCTTCTGCTGGTATCGCGTAAGGTAAGAGAAACGGACGATTTTTGACTACTGATTCAGCTTGCACTACCAACTTCAGCGCTACTTCGCTGTCAAACCCAACCAAATTTTCTAGTTTGCTGGGAAGAGTTTTCGCTAGAGATTCTACTGTTGTGATCGAAAGTGCTTGGAGTTGAGTGTAGCGGAGGGGTGTGACTCCTGGTAATAGTGAGAGGTGTTTTTCCTCTTGAGCGATCGCATAACAACTACTGTACCAGTGACAAAGATTACACTTCTGGCGGGCAATAAACACCTCTGGTGGTGCTGATGATTCTAAAGTTTGAATAAACTCTTCCAAAATTGAGAGCATTTGCGGTGTCCATTTAGACAACTCCACCTCATAACTCGTCATTTTAGTACGCAATATCAACCAAGCCGCCTCAGGTTCAACACCTTGCACCGTCCCTAACACCTGAGCGTGAAATGCTGCCGAAACTTGATATTCTTGTTTGGGACGCTTACCTAGCTCGATAGTCGTCGGCACGTACATCCAATCCCCAAAACAAGACTGTCCTAGCTGTTTGAAGAGTAAATCAGGACGCGAAAGCAAAGTGTATTCTTCACCATAAGTAATTAACAACACTCCTTTATAAATGCAATCTACACCCTGCTGCATCAATTCTAAAGTCGCTTTTGCCCCACTTTCCCAGTCTCCATAAGGATAATCAGGTTGGTGATAACTCAAGGGTGTCAAAATACTCTGTTGATGAGCGATTTTGTCTGCGTGCAGTTTTTGCAGCAAGTCATTGGCTGGATCTCGCTGCTTTTTATCACCGTAAATATCTAAAAAAGGTCGCCGCTTACACCGTTGGTATTGCAGCAGATGTTCCGCATTAATTAACATTCCTTTAAGCTAACAAGAATTGGCACTAATCGGAGTAATCT
>NZ_JAOWRF010000377.1:0-3564 GCF_025753815.1 Plectonema radiosum NIES-515
TAAAATCCGTACATAACTGGCAAGAACGGTTAAGAGAAATTGTTGATAATCTGATTGAAAATATAGGAGGGTAGTTGTCAATAATAGTCTAGACTTGTCTATGTTATTGCTGGCTTAGGACTAACTCACCCAAGGGGAGACGCTCGTTCGCGGAGCGTCTCCCCGAATCGAGAATACTCGCTACCGCTTCGCTATCAGAAGTCGCTCATGGGGGAGACCCCCTTTCTGCGTGCTGGCTCACTACGAACCAGAAGAATATTTTACATTTAATTTCGCCCACTCACTTACTAGACTTATAAGTTTATTTTGTGTAAATGGGTAAGTCCACTGAAAGTGGACTTATGCTATGAGCCTTAGACTTAAGTCTAAGGCGGATGCGAGGGTGTTATTCAATTGGGACTGCAACTTATCACTTACAACTAACCTAAGCATCTTGAGGATTAAGACGACTCATTTGTTGAGTGGTATAAGTGCCAATAGGACTCCAAAGTAAATAAGGAACCAGTAACAGTGCTGCCCAACCAGAAACGGGTAAAACTGCGATCGCTAAAATAACCGAGATCATAAAACCGATGGCACCAATAATTGTACCGATTTTCAGGCTGCGAAGTCTAAACATTACAGGGGTGTAGGCGATGGTAGCAATTTCTAAAAGTAGGTATAAACCCATCCGCAACCATGTTTGAGTCGTGCCTGGGTTTTTTTCCCAGACAATATAAGCTGACCAAGCACCGCAAATAAATATTACACTCCAAATAACTGGGATTGCTGCCTCAAAAGTTAACCATCTCGGTCTTTCTAAGCGTTTGAACCATTTGCGATCGCCTGGGGTAATAATATTAGCAGCCAGTGCAACTAAAAAAGCTACACCTCCAATCACCATCCAAGATTTAATCATGCCCCACATCCCTGCCGTTTATACTCAGATCGCGCATTATATTGCAATACGGTTGGTGTTAAGGATTTTGGTATTGATTTTAGGTATGTAGAGACACGATTTATCGCGTCTCTACCACTGATTTTTCGGCTTATCTGAACCGTATTGCCTTATATTGCGATTCTATTTTGCCAATTTACAAGTAAATTGTTCATCATCCCTGAGAGCGAACATCTGATTGCAGACCATGCATCTCATCAGCGTACCCTGGGGGAAGTTGCTTTGCGTCTACATCTGCGGTTAATTAGTCATTAGACATCTCCGAAAATTAAATATGCGTTATCCAAACCCCAAGAGACGCGAAATTTCGCGTCTCTACATTGTTTTCCAACAGATGTCTATTAGACGTCTGGTATAAATTAATTATGCGTTGCCCGAAACCCTTGATTAGACGTAGCAGTGCTACGTCTCTACATTTTTTATGGAGATGTCTATTTGCAACAAATCTCACAACGCTCGTAATTGTCGCTTTTGCACTCTTTCAGCACTCCCGGTAGGAATCGAAGCAATCAACCTCTGGGTGTATTCTTCCTTCGGTTCACGGTAAATGCTTTCGGCTATACCTTGTTCGACAATTTGACCACGATTCATCACCAAAATGCGATCGCTCATAAATTTCACCACACTCAAATCGTGGGAAATAAATATATAAGTCAACTTAAACTCATCTTGCAATTCTTTCAACAAGTTCAACACCTGTGCTTGTACCGAAACATCCAGTGCGGAAACTGATTCATCGCAAATGATAAACTTAGGATTTAACGCCAAGGAACGTGCAATACAAACTCTTTGACGTTGACCCCCAGAAAATTGATGCGGATAGCGCTTAATCGCATCTGCACTCAATCCCACCCTTTCCAAAAGTTCCTCTACTCGTTCTCTGCGTTGTTTCGTCGTCTTGCCAACAGAGTGAATTAACAACGGTTCCATAATTGCGTCCCCAACCTTCATCCGGGGGTCAAGCGCACTAAAGGGATTTTGAAAGACTATTTGCATTTCTCGTCGCAGTTTTTGCAACGGTTCTCCTTTAAGGGTAGTAATATCTTGTCCCTCAAAGATAATCTCACCGCTCATCGGTTCAATTAATCGCAGTAAAGTTCTACCAAGAGTGGTTTTTCCACAACCTGATTCTCCCACTAATCCGAGTGTTTCCCCAGGTTTCACATCAAAAGAAACACCATTAACTGCCATCGTGTAGCGTGTCGTTTTGCCAAATACACCCCGCACTGGGAAACCCACTTTCAAATTGCGGACTTCCAACAGCGATTTCTGTTCGTTGAGGTTTGCTAACCTTGCAGTAATTTCTTCTCTGCTAACTTGTATGGGAGCTAACGGTTCTTTCGCTTGAATTACCACCTGTCCGTTTGGGGTTTCTTCTACACTCATGTAGTCGGAAACGGTGAGGAGTTTTTGGGGATGGCTGTTAAGTGAGGGGCGACAAGCAACTAACCCTTTAGTATAAGGATGTTGGGGATTGTTAAAAATTTGCGCTGCTAATCCATATTCGACAATTTTACCTTTGTACATCACCGCTACAGAGTCGGCAATTTCGGCAATTAATCCTAAGTCGTGGGTGATAAAAATCATACCCATGTCACGTCGCTGCTGCAATTCCCGCATTAATTCGAGAATTGTCGCTTGGACTGTCACATCTAAAGCTGTGGTGGGTTCGTCTGCAATCAATAGTAAGGGATTGCAGGAAATTGCCATTGCAATCATCACCCGCTGCAACTGACCCCCAGAAAGTTGATGGGGGTAACGTTCCAGCATGGCATCTTTGTGTTGCTTCACCAACTCTGTTAATTGTCGCTCATCTAGTGGCTTTGATGAGTTAACAGAAGTTTGTTTCCAGGTTTCGAGATATTGCTCTTTTATTTGCTCATCGCTAGGAAGGAGTTTTACTTCTTGTAAACCTGCGATCGCTTTTTGTTTTGCTTCACCTTGCGACACTTTCTGATGTCGCATAATTGCTTCGGTTAGCTGAAACCCTATGTCATAAACTGGATTGAGCGAACTCATCGGTTCTTGAAAAATCATAGCAATATCACCACCCCGATAAAGCTGCATTTGCTGTGGGGGTAACTCCACCAAGTTGACTGGTGCGGCATTTTCGTGATGACGAAACCAAATTTCACCACCACTTATTCTTCCCGGAGTCTGCACCAAACCCATCACAGCTAGGGATGTTACTGATTTTCCACTTCCCGACTCTCCCACTATTCCCAGAGTCTCCCCACGATGCAACTCAAAGGAAATACCGTCTACAGCTTTGACGCTGTTGCCATCATCGGAAAATTCAACTTGTAAATTGCGAACCTCTAGGATAGTTTCTCTCATAGGAATCGGGTATTAATCGTGACTTACTAAATTTAAAATTATCTGGATTTTAACAGTGGTTTTGTAACCAGTGGAACTGATTTTTCTGATTGTTACACCTTTGTTGGGAAATTTGGCACTATATATGACAATTTTTCGGAAATTTTAACGGATGTAGCAAATATGGCTGTGTAAACTAGCCTGACGCTACATCCGTTATCCACAAAAAGAAGACAGGGAGACAAGGGGGATAAGGGGGACTGCGTGATCAAGGGGGACTGCGTGATCAACTAACTTTAGTACAGACGTTC
>NZ_JAOWRF010000377.1:3664-8641 GCF_025753815.1 Plectonema radiosum NIES-515
CGCCGGACTTTAGTACAGACGTTCCGCCGGACTTTAGTACAGACGTTCCGCCGGACTTTAGTACAGACGTTCCGCCGGACTTTAGTACAGACGTTCCGCCGGACTTTAGTACAGACGTTCCGCCGGACTTTAGTACAGACGTTCCGCCGGAACGTCTCTACTCCTTCATCTCAGATACAATTGCCAAAAACCACTTTCCGCTTAAAAGGGAATATCATCTATATCTGACTCGTCCTGTGCTGGTGGGGAATAAGGATTGCGATCGTAATTTTTCGCGCTTTGTTTGGGTTCCTCTTGTGCCGGTGCGGGATAAGGATTGCGATCGTAATTTTTCGCACTTTGTTTAGGTTCGTCGAAGTCATCCTCAGAAAGAGTGCCAAAGTCATTCTTAGCTTGGGATGTGGAAAGGTGCGGTTCGTAAGTGGTTACAGTTTTTTGGGGAGTTGCCACAGGAGACGACACCGGTGTAGAAGCTTCCCGGTAATTTGTTGCACCTGCCACGGGGACTTCTGATTGTCGTTGAGTAGTTTCCATTCTTGGTGAGGAACTAGTATTAAAACCCGCTCCCAATGCATGAATACGTTGCACTGTCAACTCAGCACGTTTTTCTTTGAAACCTTCTCGACGTTCGATGGTATGCATTCCTAACCGTCCTTCGATGAGGATGCGATCGCCTTCGTGGTAATTTTGCTGAATTTCCTTCGCCATGTTACCCCAGCCTACCACTTTCAGGGTTGCTGGGGGGTCATCCGGGCGCATTCCCGGAAATCGTACGAGCATTTCGCTGATTTCTAGGTTATCTGAGGTGTAGCGAAGCTGCGGATTTTCCACGATTTCTGCCATCAAAATACAACTGTTCATTAATTACTCCGTTTGTTGAAAATGGGGCTATATATGTTTTATTTTCGACAATTTTTGGGATTTTTAATAAATTCCCTGTTTCTCACAGAATAAATCTGAATTAGTTATTAGTACTATTGTACCATGTCCAATTGTCTCAAGTCCTTTGCATTGGCAGCTTCAGCCGAGAAATGATGGGAATGCGGGTAAAAAGGTGAATCAGTCTCAGGAAGCCTATGCCGTCTATTCGTACTGATTCTCCCGTTGGGAGCGCAGAGTCATCGCAGAGGTACGCAGAGTTTTTCCTTTAATTATAGGAATGAGGGCAAAAACGGCAACAAACTCTCCTAAACTCTGTGTTCTCTGTGCCTAGGAAGGTTCGTTTTCTCATTATTAGACATCGACCGAATTTAAATATCCCTTATCCCAAACGATTGTAGGGACTTTCTGGCAGAACGTCTCTACAAATAATTAACGGTGAAAGAATTTCAATCTTTCATCTCCAGAGTCATACGTAGAGACGTAGCACATGCAACGTCTCTTGGGGTTCGGGCAACGCATAGTTAATTTAGGTCGATGTCTACTAGACATCTCCCGAAACCTTTGTAGAGACGTAGCTAGCTTACGTCTCTACATTAGACATCTCCAGAAATGAACTATGCGTTAACCAGAATCCTTGTAGAGACGCGAAATTTCGCGTCTCTACATTGTTTTCTGGAGATGTCTATTAGACATCTCCAGAAATTAATTATGCGTTACCCGAAACCTTTGTAGAGACGTGAAATTTCACGTCTCTACATTGTTTTCTGGAGATGTCTATTGTTTTCGGGTAACGCATATTTAATTGTTGGAGATGTCTACTATATTCATAGTGAAATTCTCTATTAAGTTTGCACATGAACTGGAAAGACACCCAAAGCAATCAACCTTGCCGGCAAGTCGCGTAAAATGGGTAGACGCAAGAAACCCGGAGGCTGGACAATTTGATCTGAGTTGAGAACACGGGTAAAAATTTGTTTCTGAACTAAAGCTTGAAATGTCTGAATGATACGTGTAGGTAACTCGCGTTTGCGCTGTAATGAAGCTAAATCGCCTTCATTTACACGCCCAGCTTTCAACGGTTTAGTCAGTATATTTGCGGCAACTACGGCATCTTGAATTGCGTAATTAATACCAACACCCCCAACTGGAGACATTATATGAGCCGCGTCACCGATGAGCAACAGTCCGGGATGATACCAACGCTTGACGCGACTGGATTCTACAGAAAGAAAAGCTATTTGTGACCAATCTTGTAAATTTTCGATGCGCGAGCTTAACTCTGGTGCTACATCAACGATAGACTTTCTTAATGCTGACAAACCCGCAGTTCGTAGTTCTTGATAGCCGCCTTTGGGAATGACAAAAGCAATTTGCCAGGAATCAGACCTATCAAGCATGACAAGAATATGACCCCGACCAATGCGACCTATTCCACCTTCAGCATCTTCTGGTTTTTTAGGTAAGCGGAACCATAACACATCCATTGGAGGTGAGGTTTGAATTGATTCAAAGTTACCTAGTTGTCGCAATCGGGAATGGCGTCCGTCTGCACCGACTGTAAGTATTGACCGGACTTCGTGCCAGCCACCCTGCCCCCGATAGCGGACACCCTGAATTACGCCATTTTCTTCAATTAATTCCTGTACATTAGCACCCATGACTAAGTGAAAATTCGGATATTTTTGCGCTTCAGTGATGATGAACTCCAGGAACTTAACCTGGGGAAGCATCGTAATATATGGGTAGCGGGTTTTGAGATGACTAAAGTCAGCGAAGGTGACGGTATCATTAGGAGTTTGAATCCTAATTTGGCGCATTTTCGCATGGGGCAATTGTAACAAGCGATCGCTTAAACCCAATTCCTCCATAATCTGCATCACAGACGGATGAATTGTATCTCCCCGAAAATCGCGATCAAAATCTTTATGTGTTTCCAGCAACATCACCAGGATACCTTGACGCGCTAACAACAAAGCCAGCACCACACCCCCAGGACCACCACCAACAATGCAACAAGATGTAGTTTGTACGTCTAAAATATCATGAGCCAATGAAGCGATCGCCTCTGGAATATTGGGAGTCATCAACGCACCTCCTAAAAGCTCTTAAATTAAAGGTACTTCGTTTTTTGTGCTCAAAGCTGTTTTTTTTACTTTTCGTATTCACACGCAGCGTGTACGATCAGCGCTAAACATTCCACAAAGCAGAGTCCACAGCAAGATTACCTATTATGTCTCTTTTTTCTTCCTTTGTGTCCTTGGCATCTTGGCGGTTCGTTAAATTAGGTATTCTTTAAGCGGGAACAGAGTAACTCTTGACCCTTGACTAATAACAATTTCAATAAATAATACTCGTGGCGCAAGTTCTTTTAGAAAATGTTTATAAAAGTTTTCCCCCTCGGAAAGGGGAAAGTGTTGTTTCCCAAACTAAAAATGCACTCCAAAGTGACGCAACCCCAGAACATTCAGAAAATATCAACGTTTTGCGACGGATTAACCTGACTGTAGCAGATGGCGAGTTTATGGTGCTGGTGGGACCTTCTGGTTGCGGTAAAAGCACCCTGCTGAGGTTAATTGCTGGGTTAGAAGCAATGACTGGTGGTAATATCTGGGTAGGCGATCGCCTAGTTAACCATCTCCCTCCCAAAGAACGAGACATCGCAATGGTGTTTCAAAATTACGCCCTTTATCCCCACATGACAGTGTATGACAATATCGCCTTTGGGTTGCGACGGAGGGGAGGAGAGGGGGAGGGGGGGAGAGGGGGAGAGGGGGATTCCTCACTTTTGTACAGACGTGACCGTGGAACGTCTCTACCCCATTCGCGGCTCCCTAACTTTGGGGAAAATCTACTGGTGAGTGTGACGCGAAAGTTACCGAAGGGACTACGGTATATTTCTGATAAAGAACGAGCGGTGAACGAACAGGTGCGTTATGTAGCCAATTTATTACAAATGGAAGGATTGTTAAATCGCTTACCTAAACAATTATCTGGTGGACAAAGACAACGGGTAGCATTAGGAAGAGCGATCGCCCGCAATCCGCAAGTATTCTTAATGGATGAACCGCTTTCTAATTTAGATGCAAAACTGCGGGCAGAAACTCGCGCTCAAATTGTCAAATTACAACGCAATTTGGGTACAACGACAATTTATGTTACCCACGACCAAACTGAAGCAATGACAATGGGCGATCGCATTGCGATTATGAATCAAGGGCAAATTCAGCAAGTTGCTTCTCCTTTGGAATTATACAACCATCCGGCGAATCGTTTTGTTGCAGAATTCATCGGTTCACCGCCAATGAATTTTATACCTGTAAAATTTCAGGCTCCACAGGTAATTACCCATTCTCAGTTTCGTCTCACCCTACCAGAAGCTTGGGCAACTGCGTTACAAAAATATGACGGACAAACTTTAATTTTAGGTATTCGCCCAGAACACTTAAGTATAAGTTTACCTGCAACCAAAAATCTACAAGTCGAAGTGGACTTGGTGGAAAATCTGGGTAACGACACTTATCTTGCTGTCAAACTTGTCGAACCAGATAAAACTACTTATCTAAGCAATTACCTGCAAGTGCGAGTTCCACCAGACCGCACTGTACGTATTGGCGAACAATTGTGGTTATCCCTGACACCAGATAAAATCCACTTTTTTGACCCAGAAACTGATTTGGCAATATATCCTAAGAGTTTGTCACCATCTTTGCCATTTTATAAGTAAATTTTAGGTACATCAAAGTGTTGCAGCATTGGAGCGGTTGGGCGATCGCTCCTGTTAAACTTCTCATATCACGAAGATATACTACGCCGTGTGCAACTTTTCCTCAAACCTAACCCCCAACCCCTTCCCTATTCCGGGAAGGGGAGCAAGAATTAAAGCCTGAACCTATATCCCAGAACTAAAGTTCCACAGCTTATAGCGGGCATTCCACTCAAGTGGACTAGATTGAATTTTTTGTTGAGTCCTGCTATATAAAACCTAGACAAGTCTAGACATTTACTTCTTACTTCAACGGGAGCATGGGAGCGGTTATCCCTCAGTAAGCTTTCACGCTTTAGCCAAACGTGATAAATTAATCGCTGCATTCAAAT
>NZ_JAOWRF010000265.1 GCF_025753815.1 Plectonema radiosum NIES-515
TTTTTTTACAAGCAGAAGACAACATACGAGTTCCCCTGGCTTCTGGGGGGCGGGAAGAGGTGTAAAGGAAAGGGGATGTGGGGTTTGGGGTTTGGGGTTTGGGTGTTGGGGTTTTGGGTTTTGGGGTTTGGGGTTAAGAATAATTCATTTGTGACAACTAACAACTAACAACCAACAACTATCAACGCTTCCACCAACAACTAACAACCAACAAATGATGAAATTGCCACGAACGACTTTAATTCTGATATTGCTAGCACTAGGTAGTGGTACTTTTGTTTACTTCTATGAAATTAAGGGGGCACCTGTGCGAGAGGAAGTCAAGGAGAAAAAACAGCAAATTTTCTCTTTTGCAGCAGATGATGTGCAGTCTTTGACGGTAAAGACAGAAAATATGACTTTAAATCTGGAACGTAATAATGCTGGCGATACAAAATGGATGATAAAATCTCCTATAGCGGTTGCAGCAAACGATCCGATTGTTTATTATTTGATGGATTTGCTGGTGAAGGGTAAGAGCGATCGCATTTTATCAATTCCAGCTAACCAGCTTGCAGATTTTGGTTTAAATCCACCCCAAGCAACTATCAATATAAACCTGAAAAATCAGAAAACTCATCAATTAACTTTAGGTAAACCTGATTTTAACCGCCGTTTTTTGTATGCTCAAGTTGATCCCACTCCTAAACTAGATGGTAATATCAATGTGCTATTGGTATCCACTGATTTTGAAAATGCAGTCAACCGGGAGCTTTCAGAGTGGCAACAACCTGGAAATAATAACATCAACAATTTGCCTAGTACCGCTCAACCCAATCCAGCAAAGACCAAATAAATGAAAAAGAGGGGGAAAGGGGAGGCAGTGCGTTGCGTATTTTCCACTCGGCACCTTTTGGGGGGGGGGAAGCGGAGGAACATAAGCTGACGCAGCGTTGTCGCATCTGCCGTGAAAGGGAAACCCGCTAAATTGCAGGAGCTTTTTTTCACTAGCTGCCTATTAAGAAAATAGACAATAGTTAAATAAAAAATAAACAATCATTAATAATTAAGCAGTTCAAATTCCGCGATGTCAATCATCAATCATCATAAAGTTTGGTGTTTGACTGGTTAATTAGTAAATCAATAACTTCTTTGTGTTTTTTATGAAACTTTAATAATTCCAAATAGGCAAATGGCACTACTAGTATCCAGAAAATACTAGCTATTACCAAAATTATACCAGAAAATAAGCGCTGCTCTAAATTCATTTGTTCATCTTGTAAAAAGAAATGCAGCCATTCTGCAAAGAAACAGTAAGCCATCACCAGGTAAATAATAATTGCCAAATAAATAAGACATGTCTGTAGCATGTTGCTTCCATAAATTATTAGTAAATGAACCATTTGTATCGGAGTTTCGTTTTTCTGAGGTGGCAGGAATTTTTTAGTTAGTCTGTACTTTTTTTTTACTGGTTTGAGATTATACTTGCAATTATAGCAAGATTAAACTATATTCAATACTACTTAAAGCCATGTAAAATTTTCATCCTATTTGTTCGTGTTTACACTAATCTACATAGAGGAAAAGCCGAGAAAAGAAAAAATTAAATAATTAGTAACTAAAGTTATTAATTATCATTGATGATGCCAATCCTAATACTGTATCTTTTTACGGTTTCAGGTTTGGGCGATCCGGTAAAAAAGCAGAGATGAGGTAAATTTTCACACCATATGACAAGTCCGACAGCAACATTAGACATCTCCAAAAATGAATTATGCGTTGCCCAAAACCCTTGATTAGACGTAAGCTAGCTACGTCTCTACATTCTTTTCCGGAGATGTCTATTGTTAATTTCCTGCCCCGATCAACGGGGACTTGTCGCGAAAATTGCCAACTTCATCTATGCGAATGGTGGGAAGATCATCCACGCAGACCAGCATACAGACTTTGGGACTTGTTTATTTCTCACCCGGATTGAATGGCAGTTGGATGGATTTAATTTGCCTTTGAGAATTTATTGCACCAGCATTTAATGCGATCGCACAACCTTTAGGGGCAAAGTGGGAACTGCATTTTTCTGATACTATCCCACGCATTGCCATTTGGGTAAGCAAGCAAGACCATTGTCTATTTGACTTGATTTTGCGACAATGTGCGAAAGAGTTTGCATCATAAATTCCGCTAATTATCAGCAACCATCCTGATTTAAAGGTGGTGGCAGAAAAATTTCATATCGATCTGTATTGCGTACAAGTGCAAACCGCTATATTGTAGAGACATTCGGTCTGGAACGTCTCTACGAAGGTCATGCCGTCATGCCTTGTTTATGACTATTCGACAATCTGTGAAAATGCGGGTGAAAGTATTAGATAAGACTTAAAAACCCCTAATAACAAGGTGAATTCCTAAAATTTGATATTATGAGTCTTTATCCTCTCGGTCAGCGCGAATCAATTCGGCGATAAAAGCGACGATCGCAGATACTAAAATTAAGATGACGCTCAGAGCATTAATGTCTGGCTTGACTCCAGTTCTAATCCGGCTGAAAATTTCCATTGGTAGGGTGTTGGAACCACTACCAGCGGTGAAGCTGGCAATGAGAAAGTCATCTAGGCTGAGTACAAAGGCAAGCAGACAACCTGCGATAATTCCAGGCATTAACTGAGGTAGCAATACTTGGATGAAGGCTTGCATCGGTGTGGCTCCTAAATCAAGTGCGGCTTCTTCTAAATGGGGATCTATGTTGGTAAGTCGGGATGAAACTACAAGTGCAACATATGCCAGACAGAATACTACATGAGCGGCAACTATTGTCCACAAACTTAAGGGGATGGCAAAGGCTGCTAAAAAAACTAGGGTAGCTACGGCGATGGCAATATCGGGAATAATCAATGGTAGATAAGAAATCCCCCGATACAATGCCTTTCCCGGAAACTGGTAACGCGCTATCCCTACAGCCATCAAGGTTCCCAGCACTGCTGCTATACTCACGGCACTACAAGCAACTATTAAACTGTTTTTGAGAGCCGATAATATGCGTTCATCACTGAATAGCTTGTTATACCAATCAAGAGTAAATCCTTGCCAAGTTGCACTGTAAGGGGAGGAGTTGAAGCTATAAAAGGCAAGTACCAAAATCGGCAGATACATCATCACAAACATCACTACTGAGAAAACCGCTTGCCATGCGACACGCGGTTTTTTCTGGGATGAATCTAAATTCATTTTATTTTAAGATGGTTCTTCCTTATCAAAATCTAGCATATCATTTTTCCTGTCAATAGTCAATATTCTATCTTCTTTATTTCGCGCGATCGCTCTATGCCTAGGGATGAGTACAAATATGTACTTTGACAAAAAAACACTGGGTCTTCAAAAGAAAGAAAACCCAGTAAATTGTTTTGGGTTGCTTACATGAGTAGATTAACTCCAACCCAGTAGAGAATTAAAACTGAAACAACGCTTAACCACAAAATTACTTTGTTCGTATACCAATTGTTGTTCATTCGATTTTTCCTGGTTGAGTGGGCATAGCATTGTCAGAGTTAGGAAATAAGCTCTTGGCATTTTCCGTAGTTCTTATTAGCTATTCCCAATTTCCTTCTCAAATTTGATTCAATTTGCGCTGGGAAGAAATTGAGCAACCATTATTGATTTGGTTGTGACTACTATTTTAGCGATCGCCACAACATTTTTACCAGCAGAGAACTAATTGAATGATATATATCTGAAGACAGAGAATAATCCCGGTTTGGTTAATTATTTTAAATATTCGTCTCAAGAGATAGTCATTTCCTTCCTTCCGGTAGACAAAAATTATCGAAATATGGACATATAATTTAAATTAAATACTTGTCTGGCAACAGTTTGTTTTCAAACTTAATTCTTATGCAGAGTGAATCTATCGAAAACATCCTGAGTAAGTAAGCAAGCATTTAAAATACAATTTCTGATTAATTGGGAGGTTTTTAATGCGGATTGCTCAGGTAGCCCCACTATGGGAAAGAGTACCCCCCCCCGCTTACGGGGGAATCGAGTTAGTAGTAGGATTACTCACTGATGAATTAGTCCGAAGAGGACATGAAGTAACGCTATTTGCATCGGGTGATTCTATCAGTTTGGCAAAGCTAGAATCAGTTCATCCGAGTGCTTTACGACTCGATCCGACTATCAAGGAACCGGGTGTTTACGAGTTGATGCATTTAAGTTCTGTGTATGAGCGGGCAGAAGATTTTGATATCATTCACTCGCATATGGGTCTTGGGGCATTGCCTTACGCTCAGTTGGTAAAAACTCCTACGGTTCATACGTTGCATGGTATTTTTTCACCGGACAACGAAAAAATGTTTAAACACGCTAAACAACAACCATACATCAGTATTTCTGAGGCACAACGGGAACCGAGGTTAGACCTTAACTGTGTAGCGACTGTTTACAACGGAATTGATGTTAGCAGTTATAAGTTTCACTTTTCACCGGAAGATGAGCCTTACTTAGCCTTTTTGGGTAGGATATCTCCAGAAAAAGGACCGCACTTAGCCATAGAAGTTGCTCTCAAAGCTGGCTGGCGTTTGAAAATAGCTGGTAAGGTGGATGTTGTTGATGTAGAATACTATGAAAAAAAAATTAAGCCGTACATTGACGGTAAGCAAATTGAATATTTGGGTGAAGCCAACCATGAGCAGAAAAATGCTTTAATGGGTGGTGCTGTAGCTACGTTGTTCCCCATTACTTGGCGAGAACCATTTGGGTTGGTGATGGTAGAATCAATGGCAGCAGGGACACCAGTTATTGCGATGAAACTAGGGTCTACAAAAGAAGTAATTGACCACGGCAAAACGGGTTTCTTGTGCGACAACATCGAAGAGTTCGTATTTGCGATTGATCGGGTGGCAGAATTAGACCGACGTGGTTGTCGGGAATATGTCTCGAAGCGTTTCAGCTTGCAAGCAATGACCGATGGTTATGAAGCTGTTTATCGAAAAATTTTGGCAGATAAATTTTCTCAGCGCAATGGTCATTTCCGCAATGCGGTAACTTTAGCGAAAAGTGGAATTTAGCCTTTTATCGGCTTTTATTTAGATTTTTTCACGCAATCAAACCAGATTCCTATATATGTCCTAATACGCGGGCGTGTTAAGCCCCAAATACGAGCGTAGAGACGTTCCGGACCGAACGTCTCTACATACATCAAATCAATACCAAAAATCCTTAACACCAAGGGTATTGATATATGTCCTAAGTAGAGACGTTCCGGACCGAACGTCTCTACGACAGTTTAACGGACACCATCTTATTCCCATGTACTTTGTCTGGGAATATGCACTTTCTTTCAACTAATAAGGGTGAAAGTCAATAGCTGGTTGGAGAAATAACATGATTCCTCCGACTACGACAAAAGATAAAGTTACCCAAAAGAAAATTTTCATCCCAAAGTGATTTTCTCGTTTTCACCGCTACTAGCTTTTTCACCCGTAGCAATTGCTTTTACCAAACCAATTGTGTGCGCTACAAAATTAGATGGTGCATCCCAATATTCTGCTTTTTGTACATTGACTTTCAGCAAACCAATATGCGGTTCGTCTAATCCTTTGGGAAACCAAGCCTTGAGTTCCGGCTTCCACAATTGTTCAATTTTTTTGCGGTCTTTGACTAATTGTGCTGTGCCCGACATAGAAACGTAACGTTGTTTATTAGGTGCGGCAAAACTAACATTAACCTGTTCATGGTGTTCGATTTCATCTACTTTATGAGAAGGAGCGTAGGTGAAAAACCAAAGAGTACCATCAGATTCAATTTCACCATTCGTAGACATAGGACGGCTGTGCAAAGTTCCGTCGTCATCGATGGTGGTTAACATGCCAAAGTCAATATCTTTGACTAGTTCACGCAGCTTTTCAATTTTTTGGTTTTGGTCTGTATCAGTTGTCATTGATTATTACTCTTATATCTACTTCAAAGCTTGAGTTTAAGGGCAATCCGTTGTGAATTTTCAAACTCTTTTTCTGTGTTAGCGTTTATCCGGTTCTAGTGCGTGAGCCTTGAGAATGATTTATGCATAAATCATTCTCAAGGCTATATCCATAGAGGTAGAAAAATAATTCGTAGTCAGCGGTTCACCGCTCAGATCAAAGCTTTTAATAAATAGATCCGCTTACTACTAAGAAGCGCGTTTATTTAAACTCATCTATTTAACGACTAACGAGAGATTAGCATGAGTCAAAGTACCTAGGTCAAATATACTACATTAGGTTAAATTTATTTTCTACCCAAGGGAGGAAGAAATAGGATTTGCAGTTGTGTGATAAAAAATAGAATGTGGTATACAGTCAGCCTTTTAGATAATGCCAGACGCGGAAAAGTTTCAAAACCAATTGGCTGATAATTTGTTATCGTTGCACCAGGAGATAAATAAACAAGCAAATTACTCGATGGTCCCAACTGTTGAAGAGGGAATGGTCCTGCAACTTGCGGATGGTACTATCCAAGCTGGCAATAGCGCTTGCGATCGCATACTTGGACTGACTGCCGAGCAGCTGATGGGACGGACTTCGGTGGACGATCTTTGGCAATGGATTCATGAAGATGGTTCTGCTTTCTTTTGTGAGAGTCACCCAGCGATGGTAGCCTTGCAAACAGGAAAGCCATGTTTGAATGTGGTGATGGGTTTGTATAAACCAAATGGTCAGCTAGTGTGGTTATTACTGAACTCGCAACCTCTGTTTTTGGCTGGAGTCACAAAACCCTACGCTGTTGTCACAACTTTTTCTGAGATCAAAAAATCGGCTCGCTCAAGACTTGAGAGAGAATACCAGGCAGGAAGTATATCTGAACAAGATACAGAACTTGCCTTGGGACATAACGAACAGTTTGATCTAGCAGCGGTTAATTGCCTATTTTACAATTGGGAGATTTCGCGCGGTACTGTAGAAAGAACTCAGGGTCTGACTGCGCTTTTGGGATACACTCTAGAAGAAGCTGAACCGACGCCACAATGGTGGCAACAGCTTGTGCATCCGGATGACTTACAACGAGTTGATGACGAATTTAAAGCTAGTTTGGTAAATGGCGATCGCTATAAAATTGAGTACCGAGTGCGTCATAAAGATGGTCATTATGTGTGGTTACAGGATCGAGGGTTTGTTAAGCAGGATGCAGATAACCGCTGGGTTAGGATAGTTGGCATCAGAATTGACATTAGCGATGCCTTATGGGAAGACTTGCGTCTACGCAAAAAAACTGAGGCAGATTTACAACAAAGTGAAGAACGCATTCGGCTTGCAACCACAGCGGCTAATCTGGGTATGTGGTTTTGGGATCTAACCACCGACGAGTTAATTTTTACTTATAAGTGTAAAGAACTGTTTGGATTTCTACCTGACACCACAATTACTTACGAGCTTTTTCTGAATACTCTGCATCCAGAAGATCGACAACGTACCGATGAAGCTGTCAGTTGCGCTCTTGCCCAAAAGTTAGATTATGATATAGAATATCGCGCGGTTTGGACTGATGGTAGCTTGCATTGGCTTGCCGCTAAAGGTAGAGGCTTTTATGATGCCGATGGTCAGCCAGTGCGGATGATGGGAACAGTTCAAGATATTGGCGATCGCAAGCAAGTTGAAGAAACTCTGCGTCAAAGTGAAGAACGCTACCGTTTCTTAGCTGACACTATTCCAGAAATGGTCTGGACAACAGATGCTGAAGGTTTGGCAACTTACGTAAATCAGCGTTGGTACGAATACACCGGATTAACTTTAGAAGAAACTGCCGGCTACGGTTGGAGAAAGGTACTGCATCCGGATGACTTAGAAATATCTGCACAAGTGTGGACCCAAGCGCTGCAAAATGGTAGACCTTACGAACTTGAACATCGTTATCTGAGAGTTGCTGATGGCACATATCGTTGGCATTTAGTACGAGGTTTACCGATAAAAGACGACCAAGGACGCATCGTCAAATGGTTTGGCACTTGTACAGATATTCATCAGCAAAAACAAATCGATGAAGAACGTGCTCAAATTTTAGAGCGAGAAAAAGCTGCCCGTGCAGAAGCAGAAACCGCTAACCGCATCAAAGATGAGTTTCTTGCCGTACTTTCTCATGAATTGCGATCGCCTCTCAATCCGATTTTAGGATGGACAAAGCTACTTAAAAGCCGCAAATTTGATGAAGCGGTGACTTTTCGGGCTTTGGATACCATCGAACGCAATGCTAAATTGCAGATTCAACTAATTGATGACTTGCTGGATGTCTCCCGGATACTGCGAGGTAAACTATCTTTGAATTTTGCTGCCTTTGATTTAGCAATTATAATTAATGCCGCTATCGAAACGGTGAAATTGGCAGCACAAGAAAAATCTATCGAAATGCATCTGCAAATTGAGCCGAATGTAGGTAAAGTTTTGTGTGATTTCAATCGCTTGCAGCAAGTCGTCGGCAATTTGCTCAATAATGCCATTAAATTTACCCCAGCAGGGGGACGAATTGATATTAGGCTGTCGGTGGGAATGGGGCAG
>NZ_JAOWRF010000050.1 GCF_025753815.1 Plectonema radiosum NIES-515
AGTGGGAGAGAGGGGGAGTGGGGGAGTGGGGGAGACAAGGGAGATGGGGGAGATGGGGGAGACAAGGGAGATGGGGGAGATGGGGGAGACAAGGGAGACAAGGGAGACAAGGGAGATGGGGGAGACAAGGAAGACGAAAAGACAAACTCCTCCTGCCCCTTGTCCCCCTTGTCCCCCAATTGCCCAAAAAGAAGGAATTCTTAAGAGAAAAATCTGGCTCCCGATTGTGGGATACTCTTAAAGAGGTGAGAATGTGCCTTTAAGAAGTAAGATGAAGCTGGCAGCAAGAGTAAGTCAAGTATCCCCTTCGTTAACCTTAGCGATCGCAGCCAAGGCTAAGGCAATGAAGGCAGAAGGTATTGATGTTTGTAGTTTTAGCGCTGGAGAACCGGATTTTGATACACCGGCTCACATCAAAGCGGCAGCGGTAAAAGCTTTAGATGAAAACAAAACCAAGTATGGTGCAGCGTCTGGTGAACCAAAGTTAAGAGAAGCGATCGCTCACAAGTTAAAAATTGACAATCATCTCGATTACAAAGCAGAAAATGTCATCGTCTGTAATGGCGGTAAGCATTCTCTCTACAACTTAATTGTCGCCCTAATCGACCCAGGCGATGAAGTAATTATCCCCGCTCCCTATTGGCTAAGTTATCCAGAAATGGTAATTTTGGCAAGTGGTGTTCCCGTGATTGTACATACAGATGCTTCCACAGGTTATAAAATTACACCAGAAAAACTGCGAGAAGCAATCACACCGAAAACAAAGTTATTTGTCCTCAATTCCCCCTCAAATCCGACGGGGATGGTATATACC
This sequence comes from Plectonema radiosum NIES-515, assembly GCF_025753815.1. Classification (GTDB taxonomy): domain Bacteria; phylum Cyanobacteriota; class Cyanobacteriia; order Cyanobacteriales; family Nostocaceae; genus Hassallia; species Hassallia radiosum_A. Next base: position 815 of record NZ_JAOWRF010000050.1, read on the forward strand.
CCGGAAGAAATCAAAGCTATAGCAGAGATCATAGTTGAAAAAGATATACTTGTTGTCTCCGACGAGATTTATGAAAAAATACTCTACGACGGTGCAGAACATTTGTGCATCGGTTCGTTAGGAAAGGAGATTTTCGACCGCACTATTATCAGTAACGGCTTTGCGAAAGCTTATTCGATGACCGGATGGCGGATTGGTTATTTAGCCGGACCAACAGAAATCATTAAAGCGACAATCACCATCCAAAGTCATAGTACATCAAATGTGTGTACCTTTGCTCAATATGGCGCGATCGCAGCCTTAGAATCTTCCCAAGATTGTGTAGAAGAAATGCGTCAAGCTTTTGCCAAACGTCGGCAAGTCATGTTTGATAGACTTAACGCTATTCCCGGTTTAACTTGTGAAAAGCCAGATGGTGCCTTTTACATGTTTCCCGACATCAGCAAACTCGGTGTCAAATCCCTAGAATTTTGTGACGCTTTGCTAGAAAAAGAGCAAGTCGCAGTCATTCCCGGAGTCGCTTTTGGTGCTGATGACAACATTCGTCTTTCTTACGCTACCGATATGGCAACAATTGAAAAAGGAATGGATCGATTAGAGAAATTTGTGCGTTCTGCCCTTGGCAGCAGCGCTTCGCGATCGCGCATTTAGTCAACATATGATGTAGAGACGTTACATGTAACGTCTCTTGGGGTTCGGATTTTTTTATTAATGTCAATTAAACGGACATGATATTACACCTTGCCAAGATGAATTTGTATTCTCAATTTGAAAATCACTTCAGCCACTTGACAATCGAACAGTTTTATAGTGAGAATTTGCCAAAAATATTTGGCTATCTGTAGCAATCAAAGATTAATATTCGTAGTAACCACTTTAGTGGTTAAATTAAAGACCCAAATGCTTAGTATGAATTAAATTAAGGACTGAAGTCCTTACTACGGGTTAAATCAACTTCATTTCCCGCAAAGAGTGACGTAATCTCTTCGCTTCATCGGGGTTGTACTTTTCATGAAGGACGATCGCTTGACCAAAAGCGGATAAACTATCTTGGAGATTGCCTAGTTTCAAGAGCACAACGCCCAAATTTTGATAAGCTTCTGCATAGTTGGGATTTAATTTAATCGCTTGAGTATAAGATGCGATCGCCTCATTCAGCAATCCCAAAGCCTTAAGCGTCATTCCCAGATTATAATGTCCGGCAGCAAAATTAGGATCGATTCGCAAAGCTGTTTCATAAGCTGTTTTTGCGCTATTGAAATCTCCCGCTGCCTTGAGTAAGTTACCCAAATTGTTGTATGCTCCTAATTTGAGCATGGGGTAAATATGCAACTTGATTGCAGCGCTATAGTGAGCGATCGCTTGTTGAGGATTTTGCAATCGACTGTAAGCAATACCTAAATGATAGTAAAGTTCGTATAAAATCTCATCCGTCGCTTGTTTGGAAGCGACACCTTTAATTAGCAATTCAAAGCCTTGGGCAATTTTTCCAGTTTGCACATATAAAGCACCTAACTTGCTGCAAACATAGGGGTCATCAGGATGATTGACAAGAAAACTTTCCATCGCTGCTTGTGCTTTCGCGTATTTATTTTGTTGAGCGATCGCGTTTTTTTGGTATCCTTCATGCATTATTGCCACCTCTGGTAAATAGCCTATTTCCCAATCAGGTTCTTTAGCTAAAATTGCGGATATACTGTCATCCACCAAAGCATGATATGGACGGGAAAAGCTGATATCTGGATGATTTTTAAACAACCGCGAAACCATAGAATAAGGAGATTGTTCTGCACCAACTTCATGCCGTACTAAGTTAATCAGAATATACGAATCACTTTGTATTGCTTCTCGGATATACGGTACGATTTGAGTAGTCAGAGTTTCATCCGCATCTAATACTAGAACCCAATCACCTGTAACGTATTTTAGAGCTTCATTGCGGGCAGCACTAAAATCATTGCACCATTTAAAGTGATGAACCTCCGCACCGAATTGTTTAGCAATATCGGGAGTTCTATCTGTAGAACCTGTATCCAGCAAGATTATTTCATCTACAACATTTTTCACACTACCCAAGCACTTCGGTAGCGTAGTTGCTTCATCCTTAACAATCATACATAAACTGAGTTTCATAACTTGCCGTCATCCAAACTTAGTACAAAATTGCACAAAGAAAGTAACGAACACTCTGCGTTTTCCTTTGTGTTCCTCTGCGTTTCAATTTCCTTATTTATTAAAAGCCATATTTTAAGTCGGGTAAAAAGTTAAAATATGGCTTTTATTTTTTTTACCCCAACTTTGGTATGATTATTATGATACGCAGTTTTACCCTTTACTAGCAACTCCGTCAAGACAACAGGTACTATCTGAATCTGTCGGAATTGTTGACTAACGGAGGTAGCAAGGACAACTGACCGATAATTGCTAAAATTTTGCGATCGCTATCAAAAACGAGAAAACTGCTTAGTAGCACAGATAGAACAGACACCCCAGCGCTGAATTTCGCCCGGTGGGGTGGGAGAATGACATTGAGGACAAATAGGTAAATTATGCGATCGCCTTTGGATAAGGGACTTCCAATTTTCAAAAGCAGCATTCGCATTCTTGGTGGGTAGCACCTCGCACATCAAGCCAATCTCATCACCAAGGTAACTGGGATGCTCGCAGGGCAAAAGCGTTTTTTGCTGGTTTGCTCGCTCTTGGGGACGCTTCCAGCCAGCAGTAGAGAAGTGAATATCTACTAAAGGATCGGGCAGTTTTTCATTCAACTTGACCAGCAGTCGCTGACGCTCGAAAGTCAAATTTTGTGCCCAAGATGCGCTAGAAGTTGCCACCCGCAAGACATCACGCTGAATCGACAATGGTTGAGTATGAGATGCGATCGCACTTCCTACCACTTGGTCCCAACACTTGAGCAAGCGGGGAAATGGCTGCTGGTGCAATAATATCTGAATTTCCGGAAGACTTAAAATATCATTAACTGATTTCAAAGACATTTCGCATAAACCTTGAGCAAAAATTTTAACTTGCCACAAAAACCATAAATCTATTTTGGGAATTTTCGTTAGGATTGGCACACATGTATTTTAAGTTAATCCAGTAATCTACCTTTGAGGCAGACAGGCTATGAGTCAAGACCCCCGACATTTGGGTACTCAATCGTCGAAAATACCTGGGTTGAAACCACAACTAGCAGCAGCATTAGCTTGTTTAGAAGTGCAACTAGATCAAGAGTTAGCTCGCTATCGACGTACACGAACCGGATACAACACACCTAACCAAAACCGTGCCAGTAGTAACACCAATCAACTCCAGCAGACTGCCATTACTGCATTGGAGGGAGTCCTTGCCGCAGGCATTGCGTCCAAAAAACCGATATCAAGTTTAACTTCTCTAGTACAAGAACAACAGACCGTTCTTCAACCAAATATCCCATCCGCATCTGTTGAAGTTGAAACTCCAGAGGAAATGCCCCTGGTAAATACTGAGTTACCAAAACCTCCAAAAGTTGAGGTTATAGATAAAACAGATACACTTAATCAGGAAAATGGCAGTATTGTGCCTGCGGTTGTCAAATCTGAGAAAATCGAAAATACCCCATCAGATGACACCCCCAAGCAGCCAGACGATTATTTAGAATCATCTGAAGCACTGCTGCGAAGTTTGACAGAAGAACAACCACAAAAAAGAAAGCCAAATAACAGCGACAGTCTTTTATCACCTTTGGGGATTGGCTCGATGTTATTGCTATTAGTAGCGAGTCTCACCTTGGGATACGTACTTTTTAATCCAAAAAGCTTGTCTGTGTTTGGCTTTGGTGGGAAGTCTCAGCCAAATTTACCACCAACGGCATCGACAAATCATGTCAAAAATACTGAGAAAGCCAAACCGCAAACACCGACTACCCCCATACCAAAATATCCCAATCTTGCCACCGATGAATTTCCAGAGGTGAACGATCCTAATGACGTAGTTGGCTTAAAACCTAAACCGAAACTGATTCCTACAGCAATACCAAGCCCTGTGGCGGCAAAAATTCCCGCAATTCCACCTAGAGCGGCAATACAACCAGCCCAACCCTTGCCGACACCAAAAGCGACAATTTCGCCATCGTCCGCGACAGTGGCAGAAAAACCGCTTTCAGAAGTGAAACCGTCAACGGATGGATTTTATCATATCATCACAGAAAATCAGGGCGATCGCGCTTTCGCGGAGGCACGGGAAGTTATTCCTGATGCTTATTTATCACCTGATGGAAAATTCATTTATCTGGGTGCGTTGAAAAGCAAAGAGCAAGTCAAACAACAAATGCAACTACTACAGGCTAAAGGAATTAAAGCGCGGGTGCAGCAACCTTAAGGAGTGAAAATCTACGATACCATGAAAAAAGCATCTACTTAATCCCTAGCTGTTGACACTGTTAGCTAATCGCTAGTTATGAGCACGCAAGTGAATGGAGAGCGGAAATGGAATTGATGAAGCGTATCCAACGCTTTATTCGCGCTAATCTCAATAGTATGATCTGCCGTGGGTCAGATCCAGAAAAGATTCTGGAACAAGCCGTTATGGAGATGCACTCCTGTTGTGTGCAATTGCGACAAGCAGTAGCACAAGCGATCGCAACTCAAAAACGCACCGAACGACAAACCGCTCAGGCTAAGTCAACAGCAGAGGAATGGTATCGTCGCGCTCAATTAGCGCTACAAGCCAATAATGAACCTTTAGCTAGGGAGGCTCTTACCAAACGTCGTGCCTATCAAGAAACACACGATGGTCTGGCAGCTCAGATAAAGCAGCAAGATAATCTGATCGTTAAAATGAAACAAGATATGCGATCGCTAGAATTTCAAATCTTGGAAGCGAAAACCAAAAAAGATATGTACATCGCTCGGTCTCGTTCTGCTGAAGCGTCTTACCGACTTCAGGAAATGTTGAGCAGTTCATCTACCACTAGCAGCTTAAACACTTTTGAACGGATGGAAGAAAAAGTTTTGCAACTCGAAGCCAAATCGGAAGCAATCTTCAAACTCGACAGCGATGACAAGATTTCTCAATTTACTAAGAGTGAATCTAACAATAGTATTGATGGGGAACTAGCAGCGATGAAAGTGCAGCTTTTAAGTGGCGCTGATATTATACCACACAAAGACAATAATTGAAATTATTCGAGTGTAAATACTTAAAGTTCACGAACCGTAAACATTGGGCAATTACTCAGACTAAAGCATATCTTAGAAATTAAGGGTTGTGTGAAGCTACCAATCTAAAGCGAAAAGATTAAATTGAAATAGGTAGCTATTAAATAGTAGAAAAGCCTTGGTAGCCGTTAAAAGCGCGTAAATCGTCAAAGGAAAAACAAAGTTATGGGATTATTTGATCGCATTAGACGAGTAGTTGGTGCTAACCTGAATGACCTGGTAAGTAAAGCCGAAGATCCAGAAAAAATGCTGGAACAAGCCATTCTGGAAATGCAGGAAGACTTAGTACAGCTGCGTCAGGGAGTCGCCCAGACAATTGCTGCTCAAAAACGTACAGAAAAACAGTATAATGATGCCCAAAATGAAATAAATAAGTGGCAACGTAATGCTCAGTTAGCCCTGCAAAAAGGTGATGAAAACCTTGCACGTCAAGCACTAGAGCGGAAAAAGACTTACACCGACACCGGCACTGCACTCAAAACCAGCCTGGATCAGCAAAGTATTCAGGTGGAAACTATCAAGCGCAACTTAATCCAGCTTGAGAGCAAAATTTCTGAGGCAAAAACCAAGAAAGAAATGCTCAAAGCGCGAATCACCACTGCCAAAGCTCAAGAGCAACTTCAAGGCATGGTGCGGGGGATGAATACCAGCAGCGCAATGGCAGCTTTCGAGCGGATGGAAGAAAAAGTCTTGATGCAAGAAGCTCGTGCTCAGTCAGCAGGTGAGTTAGCAGGTGCTGATTTAGAAAGCCAATTTGCCAAATTGGAAGGTAGTAGCGATGTTGACGATGAATTGGCAGCTTTGAAAGCGTCCCTGGCACCAGCTAGTTCACCAAATCAACCTTTATTGCCACAAGAAACCACCGCTCCTAAAACGTTGCAGCAACCAGAAGTGGTTGATGCCGAGTTGGAATCGCTACGCAAGCAATTGGATCAAATGTAACATTATCATAAAAATCTTCACATCAACAGTCCCACGCCTTTTGGTCGTGGGATTTCGCGTCAAAATGATTTAGTTAAGAGTCAAGGGTCAATGGTCAATTAAGAAGCCGTGACGACTGGAAGTCGCAGCGTTGCGCTTACAAAGTCCACATGACTTGGACTAACCTGAAAAGAGGGTAAGAGTAATAAAAGAGCGCTATTGACTTTGGACTATTGACGACTTTGAGATAGAGTATTTTGTGTGCCAATATAAATCGTGCCACCGGATGGAGACTGCAATGAATAAGGGTGTAAGCACTATAACTGATGCTGAGTTTGAAACCGAAGTTTTGAAAGCCGAACAGCCAGTATTGGTTTACTTTTGGGCTTCTTGGTGCGGACCTTGTAGATTGATGTCACCAGTAATTAACTCAGCTGCCAATACATACAGCGATCGCCTGAAAATCGTCAAAATGGAAGTAGATCCTAACCCAGAGACTGTTAAACAGTATCAGATTGAAGGTGTACCTGCCCTCCGACTATTTCAAGGAAACACTATCTTAGCTTCTAGTGAGGGAGCGATCGGTAAAGATAAATTACTCAGCTTCCTGGATACTCATTTAAACAATAATTAGTCCAAAGTTCTCTGACGGACCGTAGAGACGTTCCTGTGGAACGTCTCTATCTAAGTACAGACGCGAAATTTCGCGTCTCTACAATTAATTTTGCTCCTCCTGACTTTTAACTAAAATGCAGTTTGCGAAACGTTTACAACCCCTGCAATTCAATGTATTTGCAGAGATGGACAGAGCCAAGGCAATAGCTAAGGCTGCTGGGCAAGAGTTGATAGATTTGTCGCTGGGGTCTTCTGATTTACCAGCCGAAGCGCACGTAATTGAGGCGATCGCTCAGTCTTTAAGCGATCCAAGTACTCACGGCTACTTGCTGTTTAACGGCACTCAAGGGTTTCGTCAAGCCGCAGCTAATTGGTACGAGCAAAAATTCGGTATAAAAGTAGATGCCCAGACGGAAGTGTTACCCCTCATTGGTTCTCAAGAGGGGACGGCACATTTACCCCTAGCAGTCCTGAATCCTGGAGATTTTGCCTTATTGCTCGATCCGGGATATCCTTCTCATGCAGGTGGAGTGTACTTAGCAAGTGGTCAAATCTACCCGATGCCACTCCGGGAAGAAAACAATTTTTTACCAGTGTTTAGCGACATTCCCGCCCCGGTTTTGGCACAGTCGCGGATGATGGTATTGAGCTATCCTCACAATCCTACCAGTGCGATCGCACCATTATCTTTCTTTCAAGAAGCTGTAGCATTTTGTCAACAACATAATCTCGTCCTCGTTCACGATTTCCCCTACGTAGATTTAGTGTTTGACGAGAGAGGGGGACTAGGGGGACTGCGTGATCAAGGGGGACAAGGAGGACTGCGTGATCAAGGAGGACTGCGTGATCAAGGGGGACAAGGAGGACTGCGTGATCAAGGAGATAAAGAGAACATGGGAAACATCTTTCCCCCCCTCCCCCCCTCCCCCCAT
>NZ_JAOWRF010000286.1 GCF_025753815.1 Plectonema radiosum NIES-515
CTTTTCCATTCTCTTACTAAGTATTTGCTGTTTGACAGTTGGCAGCATTTGATTGACTTCATGCTCTCGGATTCAGTGTTTTCCCTAACCACTGACTCCTCCTAGATTTTTGAATTTGGAATTGCTGATTAAATAGACACGTCTGGAATATTAACTAGGTTTCAAAAAAATGGTATAATGGGATTTTGACCGTCTACCAAAATGAAAAATCCACTTCATTATATTCAATAATATCGGCACCGAACAAAACAACTTTTGGGAATAACCAACGACCAGTTTCGTGATTTGTTGAACATCGCCCAAGTCCATCATAACTTACTTCAATCAGAGATAGAACGTCAGAAGGTACGTATAAATGAAAAAGGAGGAGGTCGGAAACCGAAACTGCCGATTCCCGAAGAGGTCTGTTTGTTTCTATTTTATTTGAGGCAAATGCCAACATTTGAAGTTTTAGGGTTACAATTTTGAATCTCAAAAAATGAGACTAATGGTAAGCGTTCAGGGGGTAGAAAAAAGAGGAAAAACAGCCCCAAAAATAAACTAATAAAATTAAGCCGCTTTCAATAACTCAGAATCATCAGAACAAGTACTATCTTCTGGAAGCAAAGAAGGTGCAGTTTTACAACCACGAGCAGCAACAACAGCTTGAGTCATAAACTCCAAGACATTGCGCTTTTGGGATTTGAGGGTTGTAACGACAGTTAACATCCGGGCAACAAAAGCACTACCAGCAGCCGTTTGAGAACCAAAACTAGTACGTCGCCATATTACGGCAGGACGAATAGCCCTTTCTGCTGCATTGTTAGTCGGCTCAACACCCTCACAGGTTACAAACAACCATATCGCCGACTCAAAGAGAGCGTAATTGCCGACAAGTGCGAACTGTTTTTGCGCTTGGGTGTTTTTTCCCGTGCTGTAATCTGGTATTCGAGACTCTTCAAGTAAAGTTGCGTTGATGGATGAGCGAATTTCCTGAACCAACTCACCAAAATCACCACGAGATAAAGTACCATCTCGGACTCGATGCCATAACTCAAATAATTTTTCTTGTTGTTTAACCAGTGCAGTTCCCAATTCTGCGGAGACTCCAGTCCGTTCCGATATTTTGATAAATAAACGAGCGCAGATGCAAGAAACACAATTGCCGCCTTTCTAAATCTACCCAGTTGTAAGCACCATGACGGTCAGAGTTTAAAATTCCCCTGAAGTTCTGCTTTTCTGTTTGGGCTGCTTTTTTTCAATTCCTGGAGGGTCGGTTGAGGGCGGTGATGATGAGTTTTTTGATGTTTTATTTACTTTTTCTAATAACTGCTGCTGAACCAATAACAATTCAGCTTGTTGTTTTTCCAATATTTCTATTCGCTGACCCATCTTCTCCACCAGCTTTTTGACGCTGATTGGAGTTCTCTCCCAATCTTTGGGGGGTACTTCCTCTAAGTAACTTGGATCATTTTCTTGCATAAATCTCACATTACCAGATTCTGGTTGCCATTTTTGGCGATCGCACTTCTACCCCCTGAACGGTTACGTTAGAAAGTCGTCAATGTCAGGTTTTATGGTTATTAGCGCAAGGGAAAAAAACCAAAGAAGTTGAGGAAGTCACAGGCTATAGCAGAACATGGATATACGCACTGGTGAAAAGGTATAACGAATTAGGCATCCATGGAATAGGCGATCGCCTCCGTGAAAATCGAGGAGCAAAGGCGTTAATAGATGACATTCACCAAGCACAACTATGGCAAGCTTTGCAGTCAAATGGACAACTATGGGGGATTTTGGAATGGTCGAAAAGTTGCGGATTGGTTAAGTGAAGTTACAGGGACAAAGATTAGTAGATATAGAGGGTGGGAGATATTACGGCAGATGAGTTTTAGGTTAAGAGTACCTCGCCCATGCCATACAGAAAGTGACTACTTTGAGCAAGAAGCCTGGAAAAAAAACTAGCTACGGAAGTTGAAGAACTCAAAGCTACTTACCCGGATGCAGAAATTCAACTTTGGTGTGAAGATGAGCATCGTTTAGGACTCAAGCCAGTTATTCGACGAGTTTATGTTCCCGAAGGTCAAACCCCAATTGCCAATGTTAACTGGAGATATAAGTGGTTATGGTTGTATGCATTTGTACATCCCAAAACTGGAGAAAGTTATTGGTGGATTCTTCCTTACGTAAATACGGAACTATTTAACCATGTTTTAGCAGATTTTGCTCGTGAATTCGGTTTACGTGCTGATAAACACATTCTCTTAGTTGTGGATCAAGCTGGGTGGCATACCAGTAAATACCTAGAGCTTCCCGAAGGGCTTCATTTGACATTTTTGCCCTCTCATTCACCCGAATTACAACCCGCAGAAAGATTGTGGACTTTAATTAACCAAGCAATTGCCAATCGAACATTTGAGACACTCAATGATTTAGAAGAAATTTTATTTCTTCGCTGTCAATCTTTACTTCAACAGCAAGATTTGATTCAAGGGCTAACTAGTTTTCATTGGTGGATTAAAATCGGACTTTAATCGTAAGTGATTTACGGAACATCATATTACCTGCTCAAATGTAAGTTGATTGAATATTTCCTATTTGGCGATCGCTTAAAGCTTGTAAAGAAGAAAACAGTTCATTATGAAGTGATTTTTTGAGGAACTGCCAAAGCCTCTCGATCAAGTTGAGTTCTGGAGAATGGGGTGGTTGAAGCTCTTGTATAATATTCTCCGGTCAACGAATTGCAGAACTAGTATGATCAGAAGCTTGGTCAATCTGTAAAATTGCATAGTCGCTGCCTAATTGCTGAGATAACCAGTCCAAAAACTTTTGAAAATACTCGCCGTTGAGTTTGGGGTAAACGTGACTGGAAATGCTTTCCTGTCAAGGGTTCAATTGCACCATAAATCAAAAAATTTTCCCGTTCCCATTTTACCTCAACAGTGGATTTGACTCATGTAGCTGTAATCACTTTTCCTGTGAGAGTTTTTAGTCCCACCCTGGTTTCATCCTGACACCCGGTAGTGGACGCACTTGCCAAGTGCTGCGAAGTTTTTCCAGATGATCGCACCAGAAGACCAAGTTTTTTTTTAATTCAGATATCAGTTCTTCATCCTGCTTATAGCAATGGTTGCGCGGTACTTTTAGTTTCGCACAACCATCGATATTGAACCCAGGCATAAACTGTTCCATACTCGATATCTTGCCCATGTTCTTTTTTTAACCACTCTACTATTGCACCATAACTACTAAACCCCTTTTCTGTTTCTAACTCCCCCTTGAGTGCTGCGATCGCACCACGCGGTGATTTTTCGTTTTGCTCCTGCTTTCTTGATGGACAGTAAACCAGACAATCCACCCAACCTATACTTCTGCAAGCATCTTGTGACTGTTGAAGTATCTCTACTCAAGCGTTTCCCTATTTCCTGCTGCTCCTTTACCTGACCACTCTTAAGCCACCACAGCATCTGTAACTTTTCTTTCTGGTTTCCCAGCCTAGCTGTTTGTAGGCGTTTTTTTAGTTCCTCTTCGCTTTTTGCGATCTCAATCTTAAAAGGGCGGCTCATGGGTATGTAAACTTACGGAGTTTGCTATTATATGCAGCTTCATATTAAATTGGTATTACAACCCTTTCGATACGGGAACAGATGAATGCTTATGTCCAAGAGCAATGGGTGCGGTGCATTTCTGATTATTACAAATCATTTCACAATTGCTCAGAGCGAGAAGTCAAGCTAGCCAGCCTGGAATTGCACCATTCAAGACAAAAAATATCTCAAGTAATTACGATTTCAGATCAAGAAAAAGCAGCTTATTTAGAATTAGCTGAAGCCAAAGAAGTGAAGTGCTAAATAGGGGTTCAGAGCTTTTTTACTTTTCGTACTACAAAATGACGTGCGGAAGCTGGGTTTGAAGATGACCAAATGTTTAAAGGCGATAAAGGGGCTCGATGAGGAGAAAATATTACGATACCCCATTTAATTCTTGGTACAGGTTAGTAATCATTGAGGATGGCTAAAGTCTTATATGCACTTCATACAAGTTATCAGGTACTCTGCTAAAACTTTGACATGAGGTTCACTCAGCATCGTCAAGTGGTTACCCGGAACAAAATGAATATTTAGTTTTCTTGATGAAAATTTCTGCCAATCTAATCTGGAATTTTTTAAATCCTCCAAAATTTCTGAAGATTGAACATCTGTCTCACTACTGAAAAAGCAGGTGATTTCATTGGGATATATCTCTCGTGGTATATACACAGTTTGTATATTAGCCTTATAAACTTCTACTAAACCGCGAAGTTGTTTGATGCTACTATTAGGAGGCAGCAAATTAGCTGCTTCCAAACGTTCCCGAAAGTAATCTAACTGCTGATCTGACGGAATAGTTTTGAGAAAATCACCAGAAATTTCTAAGCTTTTTCCATATATTTCTTCAAACAGAGAGGCAATGAGATTCAACCAGTCAGCATTATCAAAATGATCAAAATTATTAACATTTCTAGCCTCCATACTAGGTGCACCAGAGTCCAAAATAGCAAGTAGAGGTACTTCATATCCTCTTTTTTGTAACTGTTGAGCCATTTCAAAAGCTACCAGACCTCCAAAAGAATGGCCTCCTAATAAATAGGGACCTTCAGATTGTAAAGATTGTATTGCTTGAATGTAATATGCAGCTATGTCTTCAACTTTTGTATGGATCTGGGATTCTCCATCAAGACCAAGTGCTTGTAGGGCATAAAAAGGCTGCTCTCGACCTAAATAATGGGCTAGTTTGTATAGATATATAGGATTGCCACCAGAGCCAGGAACACAGAAGAAAGGTTTTTTAGAACCAGTTGAATTAATTATTACCAACGGAGACCAAGTTGAGGGATTTATTGGTTCACGAATAATTGTTGCTAGTTGTCCAACAGTGGGATATTGAAACAGTGTTGCTAAGGATAAATTTTTACCAAATTGCTGCTGAATTTGTGCCATCAATTGAACAGCTAATAAAGAATGTCCACCAAGGTCAAAGAAGTTATCCTGAACTCCAATAGGGTAGATATTCAAAACGGCTGCCCATATTTCTGATAATTGATGTTCTACAGGATCAAGAGGTGGAGCAAAGTGAGTTTTGACAGTGAGATTTGTGGAATCAAGTAAATGCAAGTTCTGCCTATCAACTTTACCATTAGGTGTCAGTGGTAGAGAATCTAAATACACAAACGCTGAAGGAATCATGTAATCAGGTAGCTTTTGCATTAAGAATTGTCGCCATTCACTGATACCAGGAGTTAATTGCTCATTTAGTACTAAGTAAGCTACTAGCCGCTTATCTCCAGGAATATCTTCACGGACGATGACTATAACTTGTTGGATTTGTGGATGGGTGCTGAGAACGGATTCGATTTCTCCGAGTTCGATGCGTAATCCGCGTATTTTGACTTGATTATCAATCCGTCCAAGGTAATCAAGATTACCATCAGGTAAATAACGAGCTAAGTCCCCTGTTTTGTAAAGGCGTTCTGATTTACCCTCAGAAAAGGGATTGGGGATAAATTTTTCTAGGGTTAATTCTGGACGGTTCAGGTAGCCTCTGGCTAAACCATCACCTCCTATGTGCAATTCTCCAGGGACACCGATAGGAACTGGTTGTAGATGGCAATCCAAGATATAAACTTTAGTGTTGGCAATGGGATGACCGATAGAAATTAATCCGGACTGAGGCTCAACCTGAGAGATTAGTGACCAGATAGTAGTCTCTGTAGGACCATAAACGTTCCACAAGGAAGTACTCCTTGCTTGTAATTGATTCGCTAGGTTCTGAGCTAAAGCTTCACCCCCACAAAGTATTTTTAATTGATGAGAATTTTGCCATCCAGCTTCTAGCAATAATCGCCAGGTTGCTGGGGTAGCCTGTATAATTGTGATATTTGATTTTATCAGCAAGTTTAACAACTGTTTGCCATCAACGATAACTTCACGCTTTGCTATCACCAAACATGCACCCACGATTATGGGCAGAAAAATCTCCAAAGCAGCAATGTCAAAAGTAAAAGTTGTCACTCCCAGAAGTACATCATCTGCTGTCATTCCTGGCTGCTGACGCATAGTACATAAGAAATTAACCACAGCACTATGTAAAATTTGTACAGCCTTGGGCTTGCCTGTAGATCCAGACGTATAAATAGTGTAAACTAGGTTATTAGATCTAACTTCAGTGATTGGGTTTTTTTGACTTTGCTGGGCGATATGATGCCAGTCGATGTCTAGAAAAACTACAACCACCTGATGTGATGGTAAACCTGGAACAAGGTGCTTTTGCGTCAATAACACTTGGACACCAGAATCATCAAGCATATAACTAAGGCGTTCAGTGGGATAATTGGGGTCAAGAGGGACATAAGCACCACCAGCCTTGAGAATCCCCAAAAGTCCCACCACCATCTCCACAGAACGTTCTACACAAATACCCACCAGCACCTCAGGTTTGACTCCCAATCCCTGTAAATAATGTGCTAATTGGTTGGCTGCTTGGTTTAATTGTCGGTAAGTCAGGTGCTGGTCTTCAAAGACAACAGCAATATTATCTGGAGTTTTCTCTACCTGTTCCTCAAACAATTGATGAATACACTTATCAGTGGGATAAGTAGTTGCGGTATCATTCCACTCCACCAGTAACTGATGACGTTCTGCTGCACTCAACAAAGGTAATTCACCCACAGGCAAGAGTGGATTTTCCACAATTGCGAACAACAAATTCTGGAAATGACCAGCCATGCGTTCAATAGTTGACCCATCAAACAAGTCTGTATTGTACTCCCATGTCCCTACCAATCCCTGGTGAGTTTCAGTCATCGACAATGTTAAATCAAACTTAGCAATTGTGCTGTGGTGATCTAACTGACTAAATGTCAGACCAGGTAATTCTATTTCACCTATTGGTTGATTTTGCAAGACAAACATTACTTGGAACAGGGGGGAATAAGCTAAAGAGCGTTTTGGTTGCAATGCTTCCACTAGTTGTTCAAAAGGCACATCCTGATGTTCATAGGCTTGGAGGGTGGTTTCTCTGACTTGTGTCAGCAAAGTCTGGAAACTGGGATTATTTTCAAACCGAGTTCTCAACACCAGCGTATTCACAAAAAAGCCAATCAATGACTCAATTTCACTAAAGTTGCGATTGGCAATGGGAGTCCCAACTAAAATATCTGATTGACCAGTGTAACGATATAATAAAGTAGCAAACGCCGCATACAAAGTCATAAATAAGGTTGTACCCGATTTACCAGACAGAGTTTGCAACTTTTGGCTCAAATCAGTATTAAACGTAAAACTTTGTGCATTACCCCGGTAAGTTTGCACACTCGGACGGGGACGCTCAGTGGGTAATTGTAACAATTGTGGCGCACTATCCAATTGAGACAGCCAATAATTGAGTTGGGTTTCTAAGATAGACCCACTTAACCATTGTCTTTGCCAAAGGGCAAAGTCTGCATACTGAATTGGTAATTCTGGTAAAGTAGATGGTTGTCCTGTGGCAAAAACTTGATATAAAATCGATAATTCTTGGATGAGTACCCCGATTGACCAACCATCAGAAACAATGTGGTGCATTGTCAGTAAGACAATATATTCTGTGGATGATAATTGCAATAAACTACACCTGATTAATGGTGCTATTTCTAAGCTAAAGGGGGTAGTTGCTTCTAGTTGTGCAAGTTGTTGTAAGACAGTTTCACGTTCTGTGTTTGCTAGTTGCTGTAAGTCTACCAATTTGATGTTGATGGTGGTGATTTCCAGATGAATTACCTGTAGTGCAGTGCCATTTACCGCTGGGAAACTAGTGCGTAGTATTTGATGACGCCGGACTATTTCTGAGAATGCTTGTTGTAAAGCATGAATATTTAAATTACCACTGATGCGAACTGCTATTGGTACGTTATAAGTAGCACTTGACCCTTCGAGTTGATTGAGGAACCACAGTCGTTCTTGTGCCCAAGATAGGGGTAGTTGCTCTAGGTCTGTGTGTCTTGGTTGAATTGGGGGAAGAGTTAATCCGCTGTCTGTAGTACGTAATTGAGTTAATATTTTGTCTAATTGAGTTACTGTGGGTGATTCAAAAACTTTTCTCAGGGGGATTTCGACGCTAAATACCTGTCTGAGTCGGGAAATTAATTGGGTTGCTAGTAGGGAATGTCCTCCTAAGGTAAAGAAATTGTCGTGAATACTGATATTTTCTACATTCAGAACCTGGGTGAAGATGTTGGTGATTATTTCTGCGCTTGGTGTTGTTGGTGCGACATATTCCTGTTCTCTGGTTATTAACACCTCAGGTGCTGGTAGTGAAGAGCGGTCTATTTTGCCGTTGGGTGTTAATGGTAATGTGTCTAAGCTCACAAAGGTTCCAGGCACCATGTATTCTGGTAGCTTTGATAACAGGAATTCCCTGAGTT
>NZ_JAOWRF010000017.1 GCF_025753815.1 Plectonema radiosum NIES-515
ATTAGTGCTTTCATCGTTACAGCCAGCATCTTTCAGATTTGTATTCTTTTTTGCATCGAAGTTGGTTATTTATTAAAAAATGGGCAATGGGCAATGGGCAATGGGCAATGGGCAATCGGTAATGGGCAATGGGCAATGGGCAATAGGCAATGGGCAATGGGCAATGGGCAATGGGCAATGGGCACGCTCGAATTAAACAAGTTTGGTGATGAAAGAGTGCGCTTTCTAATACGATTCTTTCCATGCCCCATGCCCCATGCCCCATGCCCCATGCCCAATGCCCAATGCCCCAGTCCCCAATCCTTCATTACTTTGTATTAAAAGTAGCCAATAAGTCAATATCTGGGTAATATTAGCGACATACTAGCCGTTGTCGGAGTATAAAAAATTAATCTTGGTTGTAAGGAGTGCGATAAATTGATTTCCCCCCTAGTGTTTCCTAACTATCGTAAAGCAGATATGCTGCCACCCAAGGCGATCGCCTTTGACTACAAACCAGATTCTTGCTTAAAATTAGCAATACTTTTGGTTGTTCGTTCCTCTATTTTGTGTTTTACCCTTAGCGTAGGCGTGGTAACTACAGCATTGTTGGGTATTGCCGACACAGCCATAGCTCAACCATCCGCACCAAATCAGATGCCTATGGGTGAAAAAACAATGTCTCAGGTTAATGTGCTGTTTGTCAACCCAAGTGTCGGAAATGACAAACTAGGGAATGGTGGTGAACGCGCACCCTTAAAAACAATTACCCAAGCGCTCCAACAAGCCAAACCCAATACTGTAATTATGCTATCCATTGGTACTTACAGCACCCAAACCGGAGAGGTATTTCCTTTAATCCTCAAAACAGGAGTGTCAATTCAAGGAGATTCTCGCAACCTAGGACGCGATCTGGAAATTCAGGGGGGTGGTGATTACCTCAGTCGCAGCTTTGGTGGACAAAATGCCACAATTGTCGGAGCGAACCAAGCCCGATTAACTGGGGTGACAGTGACGAACCCCAATCGCCGTGGTTACGGCTTGTGGATTGAATCGAGCAATCCTATAATCGTTGAAAATACTTTTACTGGCAGTACACAAGATGGTATTTCTGTCAATGGTAACAGTGCGCCCAGTATTAGCAAAAATTATTTTTATCGCAATGGAGCGAATGGAATCACCATCAATGGTAATTCTCATCCGGAAGTGCGAGAAAATGTCTTTGAACAAACGGGTTTTGGGATTAATATTGCCAAAAATGCGACGCCAATGATAGTAGGCAATCAAATTAAGAATAACAGAGCCGGAATTGTTGTCCAGGCCAATGCTCGCCCAATTATACGGAATAATGTAATTGAGGGCAGTAAAGAAGATGGGTTAGTAGCGATCGCCTCTGCAATGCCAGATTTAGGTAACGCATCCGAAGCCGGTGGTAATCAGTTTCGCAATAATGCTCGTTATGACATTAACGCCCTTGCGGCAAAACAAGTAATTACCGCTGTTGGGAATAACTTGGAGCGCGATCGCATCGCTGGTAAGATAGATATGCAAGATGGAAGTGCCATCGCTTCATTACCCAACAATCTGGCACCTCCAACTTCCGCAAATCGAGAAATCACCTTCGATGCACCCGGAGTATCCGAAACTCCTAAATTAAAACCGTCATCACCTAGACCCAACATTCCTTGGGGACGCTTGAATCCCCAACTACTGCCACTACAAAGCATTAATTCTCCGCTTTCCGTGGCTTCTACAAATCAACAGCAACCCATCTCTAAACTTGCGGCGTTTCCTACTCCTAGCAGCTTACCAGGCTATCGGGAATCAGTTTCTGCGCCATCGACCATCGCAACTAACGCAGTGATGCCACAGTTGAATTATGTGCGAGTTGATCCCAACACAATTGAGTTTAACGCACCGCAATTAGAAGCGACTTCTGTCAGCGATACGCCAAACGTGAGCGCACCTGAAAACCCAACAACAATGTATCGCGGTCAATCGCCTTTGTCTATGGGCGTTAGCCAAACCGGTTTGCGTTATCGAGTAATAGTGGAAATAGCAAATCAAAGCGAGCAAGAAAGAGTGCGATCTATTGTTCCTGGTGCTTTCGCTACGATTTGGCAAGGTAGGGGAGTCATGCAAGCAGGAATTTTTAGCAGTCGCTATAACGCAAACGAAGTGCTGAAACTTCTCAACAGAAACGGTTTGAGAGGAGTGATTTCGCCGACGAATTAAGCTTGTATTATTGGATGTGCGCGATCGCTCTTTTTTCGTGATTCTTAATTATGAGATGACGGAGCTATGAAGTGCGATCGCTCCCAATACAGTTGGTGTTAAGGAATTGGTGGTAAAAAATTGTATGTATGTAGAGACGTAGCTAGCTTACGTCTCTACGAGGATTTGGGGCTTAACACCAACGGTATTGCGATCGCCCCTTTTTTATACTCTGCTCTCACAAGCGTCTATCGGGACTTACAGCAGTTTTCATGTATTTAGACTACACTCAAGTTTTCTGTATTTCTTCCTTTGCGGCTTTGCTCCGAGTGCGATCTGCTAAAAATAATGTGGTTCATTTTGTTTGGAGTTAAATTTTACAAATGTCTAACACGCTATACGATCGCGATCTTCAGTTGTGGATTTCGCAAACCATCAGTCAACTAAAAAGTGGTGAATTTGAGACGTTGGATATCGAGCATTTGATTGAGGAACTAACAGGTTTGGGAAAATCAGAAAAGAATGCTCTGAGAAGTAATCTCAAAATCTTGTTAATACATTTACTTAAATTGAAGGTTCAGCATCACGTTCCAGATCCGATGAAAAGTAGTTGGTACAGTTCAGTGCTGGAACATCGTCAGCGGGTTCTCGATAATTTGGCAGATACTCCTTCGCTCAACAGTTTTTTGATAGAAGCACTGGAAAGAGCTTATCCTGATGCTCGTAAAGGAGCGATTAAGGAGGGCAAACTGGCTAAGTTTGGTGTTCGTATCCCAGAAGATAATGAATATCCAACTACTTGCCCTTTTGCGATCGCGCAGATACTAGATGAAGACTTCTACGGGCTATAGTTTTCAAAAAAGGGAAAGTGTCGCTGCATACTGCAAGGAAAAGGTTGTTACACTCACATCTTGCACCAACGTGTTAATATTGAATTGTTATGTTTTTATAAAACTTAACTTTTGTCGGAAAAACACGAAAAAAGTTGGTTTTTTAGCCTGCGTAGGCAGGCTTTGTTTGTATAGCCTCACCCTTCTAGGGTGTAGGTGCAAGATATAAGTACATCGAGTTGATCTTGCACAGTCCAGGTATCGCTTTGATCGACGATAGACAGATTTTGCTGCATTAGTTCGTTGAGGATCAAAGTTGCCAAGCGTAACCGCTCAGTTGGTGAAAGGGTGCAGACAATTTGATTGTAGATTTGTTGGAAGGTCGTTGACACGGCAAATCCTCCTATTTTTTACAAGAATGAAAATGATGAGGAAAAAGCGATCGCCATGTTTCTATCGATAATTCTTAATTATGAGATGGCAAGGTTAGTTCAGGCGATCGCCTCTTTTTTATATTCTGCGAACCCTCACTTAGTCTGACGTCGTAGTCTTTCTACTTCAGCCCTTTGATCGGGAGTTAAAACAGCTTCCATTTGTTGTTGCGATCGTACCATGATTTGCTGCAATTCAGTCTGCTGTTGTGGAGTAAACTTCAGAGCAGTAAAAGCTTCACGACCGGACTTACCAGTTGACAGCGCTGCTTTGAATTGTGCGTCTTGCTCTTCTGTCAGCAATTGCTCAATTTGCTTAAGGACGTTAGCACGAATTTGCTCAATTTGAGTTTGTTGTCGTTGTGTAAGTGAAATTGTCGGTTTTGCTATTGGGTCAGGTAAAGTAGGGGAAATTGTCGGTTTTGCTATTGGGGTGGGAGGGGGAGTATTAGTAGCAGTAGAAACTGGATTGAAAGAAAATTCGCCAATTAATGAGGAAGAGTCCCAAGGTATTTGCCCCTTCTTTGTTTCTTCAAATACACCTTGCCGAACTTTTTTAAATAAAGTTTCTATAGGAATATTTGGGGTTTTAATATATTTTAATAAATAAGAAGTAAAAGTACCATTTTTACTGCCTCCATCAGATGCAACTGCTCCTGGTCTAGTAGCAAAAGCAATATAAAAACCTGACGCTGCTTGTATAGGAGCTAAACCCCGTGCGGCAGTGCTTCTGTTCCATCTTCTGCTAAATGGATTATTACGACAAGCATCTAAAATAATGATATTGGCATCTGTTTTTGACTCTTCCATTATATTTTGTACTTCCCCAACAGGAAGAGCTTGATACCTAACATCTTTCTCTGCAAGAAGTTTGGCATCTGTCGGAATTAAATAGTTTTCTCCATCGACTTGAACTCCATGTCCTGCATAATAAAAAACTCCGACACTACCTTGAGCTAATTTAGACTTAAATTTATTTAATGCAATATCGATTTGTTTTTTATCAGCATCTAAAACTTTGATGACATCAAAACCAAGCTCTCCCAAAACTTTACTCATATCTTCAGCATCATTTCTGGGATTAACTAATTCCAGTCCTGGTAAATAACGACTGTTACCAATAACTAATGCCACACGTTTTGGGCTGGCAACAGCTAGTAACTTTTGAGCAGGAGGGAGAATTTGAGATTGCGCTTGGTTAGTTGGTACAAATATTATATAAAACGATAATGGTGTTAATACAATAGCGCCGATGGTTAAAAGCGATTTATAATAAAGCATAAAGTAACTTTGTATAAACCGGAAATTAATTTAAATGAGCTAGATAACAGGTATTTTAGTATGTTATCCGCTCGTTTAGCTTAGGACTTACGCAAAAACTCTCTTAAACTTTTATTCCTTGGCTTCCTTGGCTTCTTGGCGGTTCGTTTTTTGGTAATTTTGCGTAAGTCCTATAGCTAGTGGAATACCAGAATACGGTCTCTGTCAATACGGTTCGGATAAGAAAATTCGAGAAACCAAAAACCTTGACCAGACGCAAGGGTATCGCGTCTCTACATGCCCTAAATCACCACGGAAAATCAGACGAGGGAACCGTATTGGGGTCTATGTCTTTTCTACATACAGCACCCTATCGCTTTAATGGAATACACACAAAGACGTAGCATTGCTACGTCTCTACGTCTTTTCTACTAGATGGCTATTGGATTATTTGAAAATTTTCAATGGTGAGATAGACTTCCTCATCAGCCAACTGGCTACTGTAATCGATATCAATTTGGGTTGGGTAGCTTAATCTGTGATTGTATCGAACATTTAGGCTGTATGCTCTACGGTCAATAGCATCTTGAATTACATCAAAAAGCTTGGGAATCGTATTGTATTGCTGGAAAAATTGTGGATCGACTGGTTGATCGGTGGCAACAGAAGTGATGGAAGTTGTTTGACCGTTACGTACTTCAATAACTACCGGTCCTCTGGCGTCAGGTAAGCAAAAACAACTATTGCTAAGTGTATAGCGATAGTTGGAAATATTCCGCTGATTCCACAAATTTCGGTTAAATTGGAACCGCCTCAAATTCAAATTACTTACTGCTGGCGATTGTGATCGATCTATGGGAGATTCAGATAATACTGGGGTGTTCAAACCTAAAAACAGCATTAGCCCGATATTAATAACAACAGGTAAGCGCATATAAACCTATTTATTAGAAATTTGCTAAATATTTTACTCTCCCCAGATTTAATTCACAAGATATTGGTAATAATTTGTTAAGAGTGCCCCTAAATATTTTCACCCTCCGTTTCTTATTGAACGTAAGATCGTTATGGCTTTTCCCTCCTGATTGCTTTTAGTTTTGATGTGAACAACTCAGAGCGATCGCTTGTTTCTGGGGTGAATTGTCCAATAGGTGGATGATTGGCAGCAGGTAAACACAATGCCTCTTGATTCAAAGAAGATGTTTGGCTGACAAGATGCTCATCAGCGGTTTTTATGAGGCTTAATGCATAAGTCTGCTGATGCCCAAATGAATATTTAGACACTCCAGTTGTGGAAGGTGGCAAAACGTTTTCCGTCTCTGTACTTTCCCGTCTTTGTTCCTGTAAGAGTGGCTTTTCTTGACTCATCACTTGTATCGGCTGATTATTGTTGTGCCGACTATACGCAGTATTGACCCTTGCAGCAGTCGCTAAATTGTGAGTTAGAGAATTTGCGGTTGGTGGTAATTCTGGAGTATTGTCTTTATTCTCAGATAAAAACGGTGAAGTTAGTGAAGTTAAGCTTTCGGGAAATTTGCTGCAAATCAAACGTTCAAATTCCATGTTGAAATGAAAAATTGCCTGTCCGCGTCGCTGCCAAAACGTTAAGATTTGCTGAACTGAAAACGCTTTGTAACGACCTTGATATAATGCTTCAATCACCGCTAAGTGTAGCCAATTAACTGGGTACTGAGTTTGCCAACGGTTAACTAACTCACTGGCGCTGTACCCACTCAGGTCAAAACTATAGTGAATTAATAAGGCCGTTGCCAAGTCGAGCCACTCGTGTGTTGGGGTTTGGGAGTCACCGTTCATCTGCGTCTCCTCAAGGCGTTGAGCGCTGTGACGCCCGGTTGAGCGATGTGGTGTGGCAGAGGTGTCCAGGGTTGTTGTAAACATCTGGCTATCAGCTTCTGGCAATAGGTATAAAGTTTCAACCCATGCATATAGCCTCGAAGTGCTTTTAGCTACAGGGGAAGTTACCAAGTGCTTTTAAATTTATAGGAAGTGTTTTTTATTCTACTTGCCAAATGCCTTCATTTGAAACGATATAGGGTGATTTTATCAAAGGAGATTTTTTGATAGCGACTAATGCTTGGTAAACCATTGCTGCTACTTCGGCTCGTGTGGCAAAGCGAGAAGGCTCGATTTGCTTTGGGTTTGGGTAATTAACTACGATTTTTTGTTGTGTGGCAGTTGCAACTGCTGTACGGGCATAATCAAGAATGGTATTACGGTCACTGTAACAGAGTAAGGCATCTGATTGTGCCGGTGGTAGCTTCAGTCCGTTAACTAGAGAGACAATTACTTGTAGTCGCTGGACATTTTCATGGGGACTGAAAGTGCGATCGCTTTTTCCACCGACAAAACCACCCATAGCGGCAATTTGAATCGCATTATAAGCCCAAAAATCCTTGGGGACGTCAATAAAATTCGGTGCTGGGTGTCTGGGAGTGGGATTAAATGCTGCCGCTACTAAAGCTGCATAATCGGCACGAGTCATCGGGTTATTTGGGGCAAAAGTCCCATCAGTCAAGCTGTTAATCAAATTCTTGTTTGCTAATGCTTCCACAAAATCCGCTGCCCAATGTCCTGCCATATCCGAAAAAAGTGTCCTAACTACTTGGATATTTTTCTTAACAGCGATCAACTCCACCAGCCCCTTAACTTGTGCCGGATTTAACTCATTACCTACCGAAACCAATTTTTTTGACGTGGCATTTTGTAAATCAAATTTACCGTTATCGCGAAAAATATTTTCGCCATTGTCTTGTTTATTACCTAAATTTGGAAGAGCATTACCATTGACGAACACTCCTCCTTGGGTATTATTGGCAATTAGATTTTGACGTAGGACGGGTTGCGCTTGTCGAGAAAGAGCGATCGCTGTCCGATTTTCTATGAGTTTGTTCTTTACAAGCATTGGGGCAGCAGAGTCACTAATCGCGATGCCAATAATGTTTTTTTGAAAAATATTCCGCAGCACTTCCCCTTTGCTATTACCAGCCATCACCAAGCCACTGACAGCGTTTTGCACAAACACATTATCTAGAATTGCAGGTTTAGCACTCCCCGTCACAAACAAAGCTTCCCGACCACATTTGGTAAAAGTATTATTAACCAAAGAGGGTGCGGTCGATTCAATCCAAACACCAGTGCCTTTTGCGGCTGTATTTGCCACCGTCACACCCATGACAGTCGCTTCACCTAGCAATAGCAGCGTGATATTTTGCCATCCAAAGCTTTGGCTTTGATATGCACCACTGCCTGAAATCACAATTCCTCGACCTTTAGTGCCTTCGTTACCCACCACCAACACCCCATCGGGGATCAATAGGGGAAATACTTCTCCAGTGAGAGAATTGTAATTTCCCACCGCTAGTTGAATAATTGTAGATTTTGTGCTTAGTTTTAAAGCACGGCTAATGGTTTTCAACGGACTGAACTTGGAGGAACCTGGATTTTTATCATTCCCAGTCGCAGGATTAACGTAAAGTGTTTTAACGACAGTCGAGTTCACCATATAGTTAGTAGTCAACAGTTAAGCTTAAAGTTTGATGTTCGCAACTCGGAGTTTGATGTTCAAAACTCGGAGTTTGATGTTCAAAACTCGGAGTTTGATGTTCCCAACTCGGAGTTTGGTGCTAATAAAGCTCAAATTCCCCTCCCCC
>NZ_JAOWRF010000202.1 GCF_025753815.1 Plectonema radiosum NIES-515
AAGACCGCGCGATCGCTGATAATAATGAGGATGTGCGACGTGCAGCAGTCGAAGCTTTAGCCAGCAACTTCAAAGATGACCCCGACACCCTCCCTTTGCTGAAAGACCGCGCGATCGCTGATAATAACTGGGTTGTGCGATATGCAGCAGTCCAAGCTTTAGTCAGCAACTTCAAAGATGACCCCGGCACTCTCCCTTGGCTCAAAGACCGCGCGATCGCTGATAATAATGAGGATGTGCGACGTGCAGCAGTCGAAGCTTTAGCCAGCAACTTCAAAGATGACCCCGACACCCTCCCTTTGCTGAAAGACCGCGCGATCGCTGATAATAATGAGGATGTGCGAGGTGCAGCAGTCCAAGCTTTAGCCAGCAACTTCAAAGATGACCCAGGCACTCTCCCTTTGCTGAAAGAACGCGCGATCGCTGATAATGATAAGTATGTGCGACGTGCAGCAGTCGAAGCTTTAGCCAGCAACTTCAAAGATGACCCAGGCACTCTCCCTTTGCTGAAAGACCGCGCGATCGCTGATAATGATGGGAATGTGCGACGTGCAGCAGTCGAAGCTTTAGTCAGCAACTTCAAAGATGACCCCGACACCCTCCCTTGGCTCAAAGAACGCGCGATCGCTGATAATGATGGGAATGTGCGACGTGCAGCAGTCGAAGCTTTAGTCAGCAACTTCAAAGATGACCCCGACACCCTCCCTTGGCTCAAAGAACGCGCGATCGCTGATAATAATGGGAATGTGCGACGTGCAGCAGTCCAAGCTTTAGTCAGCAACTTCAAAGATGACCCCGACACTCTCCCTTTGCTGAAAGAACGCGCGATCGCTGATAATGATGGGAATGTGCGACGTGCAGCAGTCGAAGCTTTAGTCAGCAACTTCAAAGATGACCCCGACACCCTCCCTTGGCTGAAAGAACGCGCGATCGCTGATAATAATGGGAATGTGCGAGCAGCAGCAGTCCAAGCGTTAGCCAGCAACTTCAAAGATGAACCTGGGATGTTTGAAGTGTTCTACAATTGCGCTGTCAATGACCCTTTTGAGCGCAAGGAAGACGATGAAACCAACCCTCGGCAAGTTGCACTTTTAGCAATTATCGAGCAATACCCCGATCATCCCCAGACTTTATCACTATTGCGCGACAAAGCAGCAAATGACCCAGATGAGAAAGTGCGGGAGTTTGCACAGAATAAGTTGAAGGAGTTAGATAAGTAAAATCGCAAAAATCTGACCTCACTTCCATTCCTCTCTCCTGCAAAAAGAGAGGCTTTGAGACTTACTCCCCTTCCGTATTCCGGGAAGGGGTTGGGGGTTAGGTCTATATTAGACTTAACTGGAAACTGCTATAAACATGAAATATACAATTGTGATTAAATGGTCTGACGAAGACCAATGTTATGTAGTTTTGCTGCCTGAGTTTACTAATGTAATGCAGCCTTGCACCCACGGAGACACTTACGAAGAAGCTGTTAAGAATGCTCAAGAAGTTCTAGAAATGTTGATTTCGTCAGCTTTTTCAGACAACGAACCGCTACCAGAACCGGAAACGTTAGGAAAGACATTTAAAGTAGCATAAATAAGCCAGGAGAGTCGAGAAAGTTGAAGAATACGGGGATATGCCTAAGAAAATCAGAGAACTCAAAAGCTTGTTGCTGCAAGCAGGGTTTATTTATAAACCTGGAAAAGGTAGCCACACTAATTGGTTTCATCTACTGCTACCGGGAAGAGTAACTTTATCTGGTAAGGATGGGAATGATGCGAAAGCTTACCAGGAAAAAGACGTTAATAATGCACTTCAAAAGCTAGAGGAAATTAAAAAAGCTCAAGAGGAAGAACAAGAATGAATTCTCACTACACTATTATTATTCAATGGTCTGACGAAGATAACTGTTATGTTGTCAGCCTTCCTGAATGGGGAGAATTTTGTCATACTCACGGAGACACTTACGAAGAAGCTGTTAAGAATGCTCAAGAAGTTTTAGAAATGCTCATTGAGTCATCGCTAGAAGACGGTGAACTCCTACCAGAACCGCAAACGTTAGCAAAGACATTTAAAGTAGCATAAATATTGATTCGATGAAAGAGGGATTATGACCACATCTGTAAATACAAACAAAGTCTACGACGAAATTATAGACTTTATTGCTGCGGGAACTACACCCCAAAGTGTTATAGATTTTAAATTATCAAATGCAGCGCAGGAGCGTTTAGAAGATTTGGTTTACGCACATAAAACAGGAGAACTGACACCAGAGGAAAAAAAAGAGCTAGACCGGTTCCTCACCTTAGAGCATATAATGACTTTGGCAAAAGCACGTGCTCATAAGTACATCGCAGCCGAGTAAGTAAATACGTGTAAACGAACGTGTTCTAATGTAGTAAGGGCTGAAGCCCTTAATCTTGGTTATGAGCGGTGAACCGCTCACTACGAGAAAATTTCAAGAAAATGTGCGCTTCTTAGTAGTAAAGGCTGAAGCCCTTAATTTTGGCTATGAGCGGTGAACCGCTCACTACGAAGTAAAAGAGGTAATAGAGAGCTTTCTTGAAATAAAATGTGCGATCGCATGACCTTGTGGGAATCATAAATGTAGTAAACATTGCTACTTCAGCAAGACTCTCACCAAGGTAATTATACGATGGCTTATCAAAATGTCAACGCCAGCATTTCTCCACAAGATATCCAAGAAATTAAAGCAGCACTACAGACAGTCCAAAAAAAGCTGCCTTTCCTCATTACTCTCAGTTTAGAAGAACGGCGCAAGTTATTTAAAATGGGTGATAAAAGCCTCGCTTTTGTTAATAATAGCGTTACCGCTGCTCAATCTAACCGCGACATTCTCCCAGCGAGTTTTGATGTTGAGGAATTTGTGCAAAATTATCAATTAGCTACCACACTCACCGAACTTTTAACCTCAATGCGGCAACTCACCGAAAAGGTAGATGATACTCTATTAGCAGTCGGTAGTGATACCATGACCAGCAGTTTGACTGTTTATGACTATGTAAAGACTGCTGCAAAGAAGACTCCAGGCTTAAAAACTATTGCCGAACAGTTAGGTGAACGCTTTAAAGCGATCGGCAAAGGTAGAGCTGCTAAAGCTGCATCCAGTTCTTGAGACAACACCCTATCGCTTTAATCGAACACACGTAGAGACGTAGCACTGCTACGTCTCTACAAGGTTTTAGGTTTTATATATGTACGAACTAAGGAGTGAAATCTGCTGTAAATACTCGTCGATGAGTCACAGAAGGAGATTCATCACTCTTTTATACTCGTCGATGAGTCACAGAAGGAGATTCATCAGTCTTTTATACTCGTCGATGAGTCACAGAAGGAGATTCATCAGTCTTTTATACTCGTCGATGAGTCACAGAAGGAGATTCATCACTCTTTTATACTCGTCGATGAGTCACAGAAGGAGATTCATCAGTCTTTTATACTCGTCGATGAGTCTTGGAAGCAGATTCATCAGTTATTTTGAATTGCGATCGCCTTTCTTCAGCTATTAGACATCTCCAGAAATTAATTATGCGTTACCCGAAACCTTTGTAGAGACGTGAAATTTCACGTCTCTACATTGTTTTCTGGAGATGTCTATTAGACATCTCCAAAAATGAACTATGCGTTGTCCGAAACCTTTGTAGAGACGTGAAATTTCACGTCTCTACATTGTTTTCTGGAGATGTCTATTGTGTTTTACTGAAAATACCGATGATGTATTTTTGCAAGCGATCGCACTTTACCCCACATCTATCAGTCTATTGATTTGGAGGTGTTTGCTCTGCTGCTTGCTGGACTTGTGCAAGATCCAAATCCAACGCTTGTGCTATTTGTTCGACAGTTAACCCTAATGCTAACAGTCTGGGTATAGCTTCTAATTTTGCCTCCACACGACCTTCTTCTTTACCTTTTTGTTTACCTTCTTGCTCACCTTCTTCTTTACCTTCTTGATAAACTCGCGTTTGCTTTAACTCACTTAACCCAAACATTGCTTCTATCTCCTCTCGACTCATTTTGGGAAACTTATAAACCAAGATTGTCTCTATAAATTCTAGTAACTGCTGTTATTGATTTGGAGGTGTTTGCTCTGCTGCTTGCTGGACTTGTGCAAGATCCAAATCCAACGCTTGTGCTATTTGTTCCACAGTTAAACCTAATGCTAACAGTCTG
This sequence comes from Plectonema radiosum NIES-515, assembly GCF_025753815.1. Taxonomy (GTDB): domain Bacteria; phylum Cyanobacteriota; class Cyanobacteriia; order Cyanobacteriales; family Nostocaceae; genus Hassallia; species Hassallia radiosum_A. The sequence continues at coordinate 4,177 of NZ_JAOWRF010000202.1, forward strand.
GGTATAGCTTCTAATTTTGCTTCTAAACTACCCTCTTCTTTACCTTCTTGATAAACTCGCGTTTGCTTTAACTCACTTAACCCAAACATTGCTTCTATCTCCTCTCGACTCATTTTGGGAAACTTATAAACCAAGATTGTCTCTATAAATTCTAGTAACTGCTGTTGCAGTTGTAGATTTACCCCTTGCTTGGTTCGGTTGATTAATTCTCTAGCAGCGATAATTGCTGTATCTTCATCTTCAACTACTAATTTAATAGTAGCAATACCAATTGGTAGTGATGCAGCTTCACCTAATTCATCTAAATAAATTCGGCTGATGCGCTGACTGGTAAAGAATTCATGGCAATCTTTGGTATCAGATGTATCTATGTTTTTAGTAGGATAAATCACTACTCCGCGCCAAGTGCTTTTGGGTTTATTTTGACGTAAGTATAAAAATATTTCTGATAACAGACGCGAGTAAAGTTCTGTGTCAGACTGAAATTGAACTTCGACAAAATAAATTGGATTATCTTCTTGGATGGGAAGAAATACACCATCAATTCTAAAAGCTGTTTGCTTAATTTCAACTGAAGCAAATTGATAAACGTTTGCGGTTTCGGGAGGGTTGCTAATCAGTTCAAAGAAGATGCTGGGAAATTCTTGAAATAGGCGATAAAATATGCTGTCGGTTTTCACTCTGGATGTTGTAGCACAGTTTGAAAGTGTAGCAATTTTCTCACAAAGAATACGCCGAAGGCACGGAAATATTGACTATGAGCGGTGAACCGCTCACTACGAAACAACATCAATCTTTTCTTTCTGCTATCCTCAATTTAGCAGAACGCGATCGCGGATTATTCGCCAACTCATCTTCTTGAGCAGTAATTGGCTTTTTTGTCAATACCTTTAACAAAGGTGAATTTCTTAAACCGTGTTTCACCAGTCGGTCTTCAAGACTGTGAAAACTGATAATGGCAATTCTGCCACCGACTACCAGAGATAGAGGTGCTTTTTCGATAAATGTTTCTAAAGACTTTAACTCGTCGTTAACGACAATGCGTAAAGCTTGAAATACGCGAGTAGCTGGGTGAATTCTGCCATAACGGTATTTTGGGGGGACAGAATAAGCGATCGCTTCAGATAATTCCGTCGTCGTCTGAAACGGACGTTTTTCGACAATTCGTCTAGCGATGCGTCGCGAAAGTCGTTCTTCACCGTATGTAAAGAAGATATTTGCTAACTCCGCTTCATCCCAATCATTAATCACATCAGCAGCCGTTAACGATTGTCCTCGATCCATCCGCATATCTAAAGGAGCGCTAGAACGAAAACTAAAACCCCGTGACCCTGTATCGAGATGGTGAGAGCTAACGCCCAAATCGGCGATAATACCAGAGTAAGTGCTTGCAGGAAATTTATAAGCAGCAAAATTGCTCTTGATGAATTGTATGCGAGCCTCCTTTAGAGGAGCTACGCTAACGCTAAACTCCCCTAATTGCTTCTTTGCGGCTATGATTGCATCCTCATCTTGATCCATTGCGGTCAATTGGGCATCTGGTGCAGCTTCTAAGATTAACCGACTGTGACCCCCACCACCTACAGTTGCATCTAAATAATGCCCACTAGGATGCACTGCTAAACCCTCAATTACCTCTCGACTTAAAACTGGCACATGAAAAAATTCTTGCGCCCCCATTTTCTCAATCTGAAGATCCATATAATTGAATATGTGCAACAAAACTAAACATCAAATAAAATCCGCCGCTACCCTCTCTAACTTACCCTCGTAGTGAGCGATTCATCGCTCATCTTTTACGACTGAAGTCGTGACTACGAACCACCAAATTTTTTCCGTTGGCTGCTTGGCACTTACGCGGTTCTATTTTAAATTTTCACTTCAGTAGGGAGAACACTGAATTTATGGCAAGAATCGAAACCCGCACAGAACCGATGGTGCTAAACATGGGACCTCACCATCCCTCAATGCACGGGGTTATGCGGTTAATTGTCACACTAGATGGCGAAGATGTCATCGACTGTGAACCGGTCATCGGCTACCTACATCGGGGGATGGAAAAAATTGCCGAGAACCGTACTAATATTATGTACGTTCCCTACGTCAGTCGGTGGGACTATGCAGCGGGGATGTTTAACGAAGCTGTCACCGTCAACGCACCAGAACAACTAGCCAATATTCCCGTTCCCAAACGCGCTAGCTACATCCGCGTCATCATGCTGGAATTGAACCGCATCGCTAACCATTTGCTGTGGTTTGGTCCATTTATGGCTGATGTCGGGGCACAAACTCCGTTTTTCTATCAATTCCGCGAACGGGAGTTGATTTACGATCTGTGGGAAGCTGCTACAGGTTATCGCATGGTAAATCACAACTACTTCCGCATTGGTGGTGTCGCGGCTGATTTACCCTACGGTTGGATAGATAAATGTTTGGACTTTTGTGACTACTTCCCCCCTAAAGTTGACGAGTACGAACGCTTAGTTACTGATAACCCAATTTTCCGTCGTCGTGTCGAAGGAATTGGTACAATTACTCGCGATGAAGCAATTAACTGGGGACTTTCTGGTCCCATGTTACGCGCTTCTGGGGTGCAGTGGGATTTGCGGAAAGTTGACCACTACGAATGTTATGACGACTTCGATTGGGATGTGCATTGGGAAACTGCTGGTGATTGCTTCGCTCGTTACGTCGTGCGGATGCGAGAAATGCGCGAATCGGTGAAAATTATTCGTCAAGCCATCAAAGGTCTTCCTGGTGGACCTTTTGAGAACTTAGAAGCCAAGCGTATGGCTGCGGGTAAAAAATCTGAGTGGGATGCTTTTGATTACCAGTATATCGGTAAGAAAATTTCTCCCACCTTCAAGATTCCCAAAGGAGAAATTTACTCCCGTGTCGAAAGCGGTAAAGGTGAACTGGGAATTTATCTCATTGGCGATGATAACGTCTTTCCCTCCCGCTGGAAAATTCGCGCTGCTGATTTTAACAACGTGCAGATTTTACCTCATTTACTGCGCGGTGTGAAGTTAGCAGATATTGTCGTAATTCTCGGCAGTATTGACATCATCATGGGGTCGGTAGATAGATAGGCATTCATCAAGAGGGGAAAAGGTAAAGAGTAAAGGGTAGGAGTGATTTGAAATTAGTCGATTGGTCTTGAATTACTTCAACATTTACCCTTTTTTTCCTTTATAAAACCCCTCTTTTTGTAGAGACGTAGCAGTGCTACGTCTCTACATGTATTCGATTAAAGCGATAGGGTGCTGTATTAATATCACCCGATTGTCGTAATTATATTCTTAACAAAAATAAGTTACCATATAAATTCAATAATATTTACTCAGTAGTCATTTGGAAGCTGTGCAAATTGATTCGGATCAAGAATTTGACCCCAGTTCAAATAGGCATCATGACAGGGGTTTACAACGAGTACTTGATCGCCTTTGTCAAACAATTGAGCGGGATGCATTAGTTAGACAAACAACGAACCAACTGAGAGAATTACTTCAGGTCGATCGGGTGGTTTTGTATTATTTTTATAGCCAGTGGTCCGGACAAGTAACCTTTGAATCTTTGAGTAATCAGGAATTGTCAATTTTAGGTTCAACCGGACCGGATGATTGTTTTAACAATGACTATGCTGATATGTACAAAGATGGAAGAGTAAGAGCGATCGCTGATATTGAATTAGAACCAATCCAGCCTTGTCACCGAGATTTTCTCCGCAATTTACAAGTTCGCGCTAACCTTGTTGTACCTGTTTTGATTCCGAGAGGGTTATGGGGATTGCTAATAGCTCATCACTGCCAAGCACCTCGCTCTTGGTTAGCATCCGACATTGAAGTGATGCAACAAAAAGCACAAATTCTCGCCACAGCTTCTTGTATTCTATCAAACCCATGCTGAGAACCCCCGAAGAACAGAAACGTAGTTTCGAGTTCTGTGAAGTGGATGCGGGGATGAAAGCTAACCGCCTGATTCCGAAAGGCATTTTAGTTTTAATTGCTTTTTTGATTCTCAATATATTGTCTGACAATTTCTGTACTTACAGCACCCGTAGAAGCAACAAAATAACTAGGACT
>NZ_JAOWRF010000120.1 GCF_025753815.1 Plectonema radiosum NIES-515
CTCCCCCACTCCTCCACTCCCCCACACCACGCTTCCCCCTCTCCCTAATCACTTAACCCACACTGTTTTAACATTGACAAACTCGTGTATGCCTTGAATACTCAATTCCCGTCCATATCCCGAACGCTTTATACCCCCAAAAGGCATCCGGGGGTCGGATTTGACGATACTGTTGATAAATACGGCACCGGCTTCGATTTCGGAAATTAAGCGATCGCTTTCCCCCTCATTTTGCGTCCAAGCGCTTGCACCTAAGCCAAAGGGTGTATTATTAGCGAGCTTTATTGCCGCATCAATATCGGGAACCCGAAATAACATTGCCACCGGTCCAAAAAATTCCTCTTGTGCAGTAGGGCTATCTGTGGGAATATTAGTAAGAATCGTGGGCGGATAGTAGTTACCAGGGCGATCGCTTAAAGGTTGTCCACCAATGAGGATTTTTGCCCCAGTTTTCAAACTAGCTTGCACTTGTTGATCTAATTCTTGGAGAATACCGGGAGTTGCCAAAGGTCCTAAGTCAGTATCTGGTAACATGGGATCGCCAACTTTTAGCGCTTGGAATTTTTCTAGGAGTAGTTTTTCAAATTTATCGGCGATCGCTTCCACCACAATCAAACGTTTCGCTGCAATACATGATTGCCCGTTATTCAACATCCGTGCTGTAACCGCTGTTGCAACTGCTGTTTCTAATTCAGCGCTTTCTAACACGATAAACGGATCGCTTCCACCTAATTCCAAGACGACCTTTTTAATTTGTTTCCCCGCAGCCGCTGCAAGTGATGCACCTGCTGGTTCGCTTCCTGTCAAGGTGGCAGCTTTGACTCGATCGTCAGCCATTAGGTCTGCTACCTTCCCAGCACCAATTAATAGTGTTTGAAATACACCTTTGGGAAAACCTGCCCTTTGGATGATATCCTCAATTGCCAAGGCGCACTGCGGCACATTAGAAGCGTGTTTCAGCAAGCCGACATTACCTGCCATCAGTGCTGGTGCAGCAAAGCGGAATACTTGCCAAAAGGGAAAATTCCACGGCATGACGGCGAGAATTATACCTAATGGTTGATAGCGGATAAAACTACGACTGGCATCGGTTTTTACTGCCACATCGGCAAGGAAATCAGCCGCATGTTCAGCGTAGTAGCGACAGACAGCGGCGCATTTTTCGATTTCAGAAATGGCAGCTTTGTAAGGTTTGCCCATTTCTAGGGTTATTATCTTAGCAAAGTCAGCTTTTTCTTTATCTAAGATATCAGCAGCTTGTTGTAGATAGTGCGATCGCACGCTGAAAGTAGTTTTGCGATACGAATCATTAGCCAAACCTGCCAAATCCAACGCTTCGGCAATTTCCGCATCAGTTAGCGGCTCAAAAGTTTTCAGTGTTTCCCCTGTAGCGGGATTAATGGTGGCGATCGCCATAACCTGACTTCCCGTTGAAAATAATTTACAGTAGCTTTATGAGTCTTACACATCGTAATTGCGGCAGCTACCACCCAAATTCTAGTCTGTTAAACAAGATTTGGTTTCTTAATATTAAAGTTTCGCAACTTAAACTAAAATAAAATATACACATTTTGTGCGTGTTAATACTGAGTCGGTGGTTGATAGTTGTTGGTTGCTCTACCACTCCTGACTTCTAGTAGAGACGTTCCACGCTTTACGTCTCTACCACTAACAACTTCCCAAATCATGCATTTTCGTCTGATAAATTTTGACTAGCCGATTAATCCCTTTAAAACGGTAATGTCCCATCTCTTGAAAGTCAGAGGATTGTGAAAGCATTTTACAAGTAACTTCACTAATGACACATTCACTAGGAGGACAAACTGCTTCCATCCGCGCCGCCAGATTAATAGTTGCACCTAAAGCTGTATAATCAACTCTCTGGGAACTGCCGACATCACCAACGACAGCTTTACCGCTGTTAATCGCGATGCGTAATTGTAGCGATTCTTGCCAAAAACCATTGGCGTTAAGCTGTTCGAGACGAGTTAACATACCTTTGGCAGCAGCAACGGCTCGATCTGCATGATCTAATTGCGGTTCTGGTGCGCCAAAAAATGCCATAATACAATCGCCAATATATTTATCTAAAGTGCCGCCCCAGCCAAACACTTCTTGTAACATTTCTTCAAATAAATTATTTAGTAATTGAGCAACTTCAGTTGGTGTAACTCGTTCAGAAATTGCTGTAAAGCCGACTAAATCGGCAAATAAAATGCTGATTTCAGTTTCTACGGGTGCTAAACGACCATTGGGCAATCCTCCCACAGATATCAACTGCTGCACAACTGCGGGAGAATGATAGCGTTCTAATCTTTGACGAATCACTTCTTCAGTTTTGAGTTTTTCTACCAACAACCAACGTTGAACGCTGGAAGCGACAAGATTTGCTAAAGCTGAAAAGAAGCTCAATTCTTCTTCCCCTTCATTTCCCCAATGATAAGAAGAAAGGGTAGCATCGGCATAAAGAACACCGACAACTTTATTTTCATTCCATAAAGGTACAGCCATAGCGCTGCGAATACCTTTGACTAAAATGCTGTGTTCTCCAGCAAATCGTTCATCTTTTTGAGCGTCAGCAGTTTGAATCGCGACTTTTTGGGCAAATACCTTTTGGCAGATACTACGGCTAATCCAACTGCCATCCGCTGCTAAATTTCGTTGTTGGGAAGCTTTTCTAGTGGCAGAGTTCATTAACTCCAGTTTACCATCTCCATTCACATCAATTAACAATGCCAAGCGATCGATACTGTCGAGGTAACGAAAAATAACTTGCTGCACCTGTGAGAAAATTTCTTCAATAGATGTGGCTGCACAGAGATTCTTGGCTATGTCTACTAAGTCTTTGAGTCGGGCAATGGTTTTGTCTTTATTGGTTGTCTCCCCGTCCTTATTATTGGGTTGTATCCATTTCTCTTGCAATTGTTGGACATTGCGAAGAATTGTTCTTTGTTGAGCAACTTCCTGTTGTCTGGGGCTGAGTGGTGGTTCAGCATAATCTGTATACAGCACTAGTAAACTAACATCGCCTAACCATAAAATATCACCATGCTGCAACTTTTGAGGAGAGGTAACAAGACGTTCATTTAATTGCGTGCCGTTTTTGCTGCCCAAGTCTTCAATAGTCCACAAATCGGTGGCAATTTTCACTAAGCGAGCATGGCAACGAGAAACTCCCCCAAAAGGTAAGTAGAAGTCACATTCGGGCAAACGTCCGATGGTGAATACATCTTGATTCACCGTCACCGTTGTGTCGTTATCTCCCTCTTGTAGGCGTAGTTTAAGTTCAGTCATGATAATGATAGATTAATCCACTGAAGCTGGGGTGCTAGCAACCAATACGGTAAGGGATACAAAAAAAGGTTAGCCCTTCACTATTTCTTTATGACACTGTTAAGGGCTTTCGACAACTATATGTAGTAAATACGACAATCATACTGAGTCCAGGTAATACGCCGATATTGAAACCGAACCAGTGATTATAAATTTCAGTGTTGATATTAGACATCTCCAGAAAACAATTATTGTGACGTGAAATTTCACGTCTGTTGGGGTTTGGGCAACGCATAGTTCATTTCTGGAGATGTCTATTAGACAACCTATTTGAAAATGAATGATTAGACGTAGCATTGCTACGTCTAATCAAGGCATTGCTACGTCTAATCAAGGGTTGTGGATAACGCATATTTAATTTTCAAATAGGTTGTCTATTCAACAACGCAGTATCCGCATCCGCAAAGCGTGGATAATTTCGAGACTTATTGCGGAAACTTCTTTTCTCGCACTTCAACAGCATATTCCTGCACAGCTTTGTTAATCGTCTCCCGCAGATTTGTATAAACTTTGGCAAAGGGAGGCTGCTTTTCTGAAAGTCCGAGAATATCAGAAGTAACTAAAACTTGACCATCACAATGCACTCCCGCACCAATACCAATTGTGGGAATGCTCAACTTTTGTGTAATCTGCATTGCCAAATCTGCGGTGATATGCTCTAAGACGATGGCAAACACACCCGCTTGTTCAAGAGCGATCGCCTCACTTAAAATTCTCTCACTATCTTCTTGCGTTTTTCCCTGTTGTCGCAAGCCTAGTTGATGTACCGATTGCGGTGTCAAACCGATATGACCCATCACCGGAATTCCCGCTTGCACCAAACGAGCGATCGTTTCGATCATTGCCGGATAGCCACCTTCCAATTTTACCGCTTGCGCTCCCGTTTCTTTCAACACTCTGCCGGCTGAGTGCATCGCTTGCTGAATACTTTCTTGATACGTTAGAAATGGTAAATCTACTACCATAAAACCGCGTTTAATACCACGCCGCACCGCTTTGGCGTGGTAAATCATTTCAGACAACGTAATAGGCAGTGTCGTTTCATACCCCAATACCACCGCCATTGAGTCACCTACCAAAATTAAATCTACACCAGCAGCATCAAGGATTTGTGCGATCGCATAATCCCAAGCAGTCAAAGCTACAATTGAACGCTTTTGTTGTTTCCATTGAATTAATTGTTGTGTAGTGACTGGCATTTTTTCAAAGAGGAGTGGTGAGTGGGGAGATGGGGGGTTGGGGGGAATGGGGAGATAGAAAAGACAAGGGAGAAATTTTTCCAAGGAGTCCCCCTTGTCCCCCTTGTCCTTCTTGTCCCCTTGTCTCCCCCTCCCCCCTCCTACTTAACAGTGCGACTAAAAGCCAGATGAGTTTTTGCCAAAGGCATTTTTGGCATTAACCAAGCTAAACCTTCACTAGTGCCGATCCATAGTTTATTACCAATGTCAGGTGCAAGGGCAAACACACGACTAGAAGGAAGACCGGCAACTTCGTCTAATACAGCTCCTGTGTGTGGATTTAATCTTAACAAACCATTGTTAGTCCCCACCCATACACTACCATCTTTAGCAAAGCCTACTGCTGTGACGTTACGTCCGCGCAACCGAGCGACAGAGCGGAGCACTGCACCAGTTTTCGGGTTAATAACCAGCAAATTATTCGGCATTCCTGCCCAAATTAATCCTTCTGGACTAATTGCTAAAGCTTGGACTGTCGTTCCTGGTAAATTGTTGATCCACTTCATGACGTAAGCGTTAGCAGTATTTACTCGCACTACTCCATCAAGCGTCCCCACCCAAAGTTGACCATCGGCATCTAAAGTTAAAGCGTTAGCGCTGACACCAGGAAGGTTTTTGACTGTTGTCATAATTAAACCTTGGTCTGGACTAATTAAGGCTATACCGTTATCAGTTCCCGTCCACAAATAACCACGTTTGTCAATTAACAGCGATAAAACTCGTTTAGAAGGCAAGAATAAATTCTGCGCTGTGATTTCATTTGTACGGGGGTCTACTCGCTGCAAACCTTCGTAATTTCCCACCCACAAGCGTCCTACTTTGTCTTGAGCTAAAGCACCGATGGCGACATTCGGTAAACTAACTCTACCTAAAATTTTACCGGTGTTCGGGTCAATGTGCGACAATCCCCGCCAAGAACCCACCCAAAGATTACCTCTAACATCCCCCAACAAGTTACTCACACGATAATCGGTTTCTTTTAAACGTTCTTGCAAATCCCTGTCGTCGGGTGAAGGATCTTTTCCTGGTGGTGGTGGTGAAGCTGGGTAAGAGGGAGTTAATTCTGATGAATCTACATTACTGTTTATTTGTGGGGGAGAACTACTATTTTTTTGAGCATTAACTGGAATCGCTATTGAGATTACCAACCCCAGTAAAGCAGAACTGATTAATAAAACAATGCGAATTTGATACAATACCACTGTGAAACTTCCTTTGGAAACATTTCCCATAGCCTTTGTCTGCAATGGGTGCTTTGTTAATTACAGTGTTCCCGTTGTTTGTATCTTTTAAACAGTTTTGTTTGGGTGAACCGTAGAAACCCAGATTTTGCAGGTGCGATCGTAAATGCTGTATTTGTGAAAATGACCTAAATGGTTCATTTGAGAATCATGACAGCATCACCATTAGACAAGCGTCGTGGAAAAGAATGTAGAGACTTCGGACGATGGCGTCTATACAAGGGTTTGGTTGACGCATATTTAATTTTCACGTCTATGTCTAATGCCATAAAAAAGGTTCACGGATAGCGAAGAACTCGCACTATATTTGTTGCGACACGCGATCGCCACTAAAATGTGCTGTGGCTTCGAGTTACGATGAGGGGAGATAAATTTCTAATAATTCAACCCCTGCTACATTGGTTACAGGCGGTAAAACTTCCAGGTAATATCCACCTGCCAGCATCCAACCGCTATATAATTTGTCAACCCCTCACTTTATCTTATTGCACTGCTTATGAAACCTGCCCTTAGTAAAATTGGCGAGCAAATGTCCCACCTGACTGGTGTCAGAGCGATTATGAAGGACATTAACGAAACATTACGAGCCGGTGCGGGGCAGAAATTTATTAATTTAAGTGCTGGGAACCCCTTGATTTTACCGGAGGTTGAGCAGTTATGGCGCGATTGTACGGCTTCCTTGCTGGCTAGTTCCGAATATGGTGAAGTCGTTTGTCGCTACGGTTCGAGTCAGGGTTATGCACCGCTAGTGGAAGCGATCGCCAACGACTTTAACAAACGCTATGGTTTAAATTTAACTGAACGTAATATTCTTTTAACTCCAGGCAGTCAAAGCCTTTATTTCTACGCTGCCAATGTCTTCGGCGGTTACACTAGCAGTGGCGATTTAAAAGAAATTATCTTGCCTCTGAGTCCTGATTATACAGGTTATGGTGGCGTCACTTTATGTGCTGAAGCTTTAATCGCCTACAAACCAACTTTGGATATCGACTTCTCGGCACATAAATTCAAATATCGCCCAGATTTCAGCCAATTGGAGATTACAGAAAATACCGGCTGCGTCATCTTCTCTCGTCCCTGTAACCCCACAGGTAATGTTCTCACTGATGATGAAGTCAAAAAAATCGCTGCTTTGGCTGCACCTTTTAATGCACCAGTCTTGATTGACTCAGCTTATGCACCTCCCTTCCCAGCTTTGAATTTTACCGAAATGACACCAGTGTTTGGAGATAATATCTTACACTGTATGAGTTTATCGAAAGCGGGATTACCCGGAGAGCGCATTGGCATTGCGATTGGGGATGAAGAGTGGATTAATGTGCTGGAGTGCTTCCAGACAAACATGTGTATTCATCCCTCTCGGTATGGACAAGCGATCGCCGCTCGCGCTATTAATTCTGGTAAACTTGCAGAAATCTCTGAACAAGTCATTCGCTCATTTTATCAAAATAAATTCACTGTTCTCGAAGAGAATTTATTTGCCGCCATGCCCAAGGATTTACCTTGGTTCCTCCATCGTGGTGAGGGGGCAATTTTTGCTTGGTTGTGGTTAGATGAATTACCAATTACTGATTGGGAACTTTACCAGGAACTCAAGCAAGTGGGTGTAATTGTTGTTCCTGGTAGTAGCTTTTTCCCCGGTTTGCGAGAAGATTGGTTACACAAGCACCAATGTTTGCGAATCAGTCTCACCGGTAGCGACGAAGAAATTGCGATCGCAATGCAGCGTTTAGCTCATGTTGCACAACAAGTTTATCAGCGTGCAGCTGTGAGTGCTTAAATGAATCGCGATCGTAGCCAAGGACACAGAGAAAAAGAGGGTAAGATGGAAACTAGAGGAGCAGGCAAGCAGGGGCAACAGAGGAAAAAACAGAAGCAGCAGAAAAAAGGGAAGCAACAGATAAATTCTTCCCCATCCCCCGCTCCCCCCCTCTCCCCCTCTTCCCCTCCCATCCCCGATGGTTGGCTAGAAATTGGTAAGATTGTCGCACCTCAAGGTTTGTCTGGGGAGGTGCGGGTTTATCCAGAGTCGGACTTTCCAGAACGTTTTGAGGTTCCTGGAAAACGCTGGTTATTGCGTCCTGGCTTTCCTGAACCGCAACCGATAGAATTATTGACAGGACGTTATATTCAGGGGAAAAATTTGTATGTCCTCAAGTTAGCTGGTGTGGATGATTGCGACTTTGCAGAAGAATTACGCGGTTGTAAGTTGTTGGTTCCTCAAAGCGATCGCCCCAAATTAGGAGAAGATGAATATCATGTGATCGATTTAATTGGTTTACCCGTGTTTATGCAAGAATCAGGTGAACTTGTGGGAACGGTGGTTGATATTATTGCCGCTGGGAACGATTTGCTTGATGTGGAGTTACATCAGCAGGAGGAGGGGGAGAGGGGGAG
>NZ_JAOWRF010000414.1 GCF_025753815.1 Plectonema radiosum NIES-515
GCTTTACATTTACAAACAGGGGAGACAAGGGAGACAAGGGGGACAAGGGGGACAAGGGGGAGGAGAAAGTAGTCAGTCACTTGAAAGGTTGACAGTTTGCGTTTCTACCCAAGTCGGTTGTCCGATGGCTTGTGATTTTTGCGCTACTGGGAAGGGTGGCTATAAGCGCAATTTAGCACGACATGAAATTGTCGATCAAGTTTTAACTGTGCAAGAAGATTTTCAACAGCGAGTTAGCCATGTAGTGTTTATGGGTATGGGTGAACCGTTGTTGAATGTAGATAATGTTTTAGGTGCGATCAAATCTATAAATAAAGATGTGGGAATCGGACAGCGATCGCTTACTTTATCTACTGTGGGAATACGCGATCGCATTCGTCAATTAGCTGAACACCAGTTACAAGTTACTCTCGCTGTTAGTCTCCACGCACCTAACCAAGCACTCCGAGAACAACTCATTCCCAGCGCACATGCTTATAAAATTGAAGAATTGCTTACTGAATGTCGCGAATACGTAGAAATTACCGGACGTCGCGTTAGTTTTGAATACGTTCTCCTCGCTGGGGTGAACGACTTACCAGAACACGCATTACAATTAGCAAAACATTTGCGAGGCTTTCAAAGTCACGTTAATTTGATTCCTTACAATCCTATCAGCGAAGTCGATTATAAACGCCCGAATAGCGATCGCATCCAAGCTTTTCTTACAGTTCTCAAACAGCAAAATATTGCTGTTAGCGTCCGCTATTCTCGTGGTTTAGAAACTGATGCAGCTTGTGGACAACTAAGAACAAGTAAAAACTAAAAAGGTGGCGTTGCTGATTTTATTTATGAATATGATTTTATCTAAAAAGAGACGTAGCAGTGCTACGTCTCTACATGCGGGTTCATACCTCATATCATGTCCGCTTAATTAACATTAATAAAAACATCGCAACCCTCGTAGAGACGTTCCGGCGGAACGTCTCTACAATATATGTGATAAACCTGCCATGATATCAATTGGTGCAACGGCAAAAAGGTAAAATAAATTATTTTTTACCTTTTACCTTCTAGCAAGAATACCTGGGGCATAAGCCTCAATCACTTTACCAGTGAGGGTGCAAGATATCATTAAGTAGTCACAAGTTGGGCATTGTGTCCGAGTCAATTGACTATCATAAATATAATGCCTTTCACCTTCGCTGCCGCAGTTTGGACAACGAATCTTTTGTACTATTTGCATTTTAAAATCCCTTGATGTAGTAATTTTTTATGGGTAAAAACCGTCAATTAAACCAGTAATTCTTCTGGCTTAAGACAAATGAGAAAAATACTGTTAATCAAACCAGTAATTATTGTGGTTTGGCACAATTTAATAAACAGCGCTATATTGTGTTGTCATTTTAAACAAAATTTAAACTTAATCAAATGTTATTGTGGTTTTATTATCTTAATAATTAGGCACTCAATACATCTAACTTTAGACATATAAATTAATTTTGTCAAATACATAACGCTTCTATATCCGCTGATCCCTATCAATAAAACCTTGAGACTAAGTATTTTGCAGTCATTTCAACTTTTTTTAAGTGTGACATCAGACATCAACTTTTAGGGTAAGTAATATTTTTAGTAAAAAGTGAAAATTCCCAAATAACTGTATTTTTAGTCACAAAAAGATTTATCTTAAGATTTACTTAAGGTTTAGGTGGTGTTTATAGCGCTTCTGGAAAAGCCTGTAAGTCCTGAATTAAATATAAAACCACTAAGAGGGTGGAATGCTGCCTAAAGTACGGCACATCATACCGTTTGACTTTAAGGTGTTGGTGCGATCGCTCTGGTGTAAAGTTGTGTAGGGTGCGATCACCAGACCAAAAGAATTCATTTTTTCAATGGCATTTTTTGGGAATTGCCATTTTGACTTTTGTAGGTTTATCCATGTTGGAATTAAGCAATAGATAACAAACAAGCTCTGTGTAAAATCTGCAAGGAACTTGAAATTGTGTTTAAAAGAGGCAAGTACGTAGTTGATTTGGAAAATATTAAATCGAAACTGAAGTGTAAGTAGTGTAAAAATTTGGAATTGAATCTTTATGTCTCTAGATGATTTAGAACAATTCGATATAGATACATTAGTAGAATTGTTGCTCCGCAGTGAACAATACAGAGAACGAATAGCACTATGTATAAATATTGGAATCGACCACAAGCGACTGAATTTTCTAGAAAATACTTCGGAGCGGGACTTTTTTATCCGGTTAATTCACTATTTAAAGGAAACAGGCAATAACGATGCTCTTTGTAACCTTTCTTGTAAGGAACTATTACCTACTTTCCGTACAGGAAGATATGCGCCTATTTTAAGTGAAATTGCAGTCAAACTCGGTTGTAATCAAGAGTTTATAGGTAATTCAAATAATGACAGGTTAAACAACTTCACTTCGATTGAAAAGATTGTCAAGCCGAAAAGTAAATTACTTATAGGTCGAGCATCTTTTTTATTTATTTGTGCTTTAGGTTTAAGTGCTATTTCCACTTATTTATGGTTCCCTGATATATGGTCATCGGTAACAACTCCAGTCAAAGTCAATGCTCAAAGCGACCCTTGGCTTGCTGGTATGCCCCCAAATTCTAAGGCTAGTTCCTGTCCTAACCCAAAACCAACAGACCTTGATAGCATAGCTCCGCAAAATTCTCCTACTGAAGTTAAAGAAATACCTCTTAAACCTGGTAGTCATCTTACGTTTAAAGTGCTAGAAGGCAAAACTCGAGTCTTTAATGAACAGGATTATTTTGGACCAGAAGGTGACATTAAAGACCTAAGAACTCATCGAGTACAAGCAGAAAACGGTATTTCTAATATCCAAGCTCCTATAAATTCTCTCGTAGGTGTCTTCTTGGGCAGAGAGCAGCCAAACAAAGATTCAGCACCAAGCACCTTATTTTTTAGTGAAGAAGGTAAGCAGAATTATTTAAAACTTTATCCTCAACTCAAGCAAGTATTCTTTATCGGTGATGGAAGAACTAACATGGGTATACAACAAAGAGTGATTGTGCCGTTAGGAGCCACACGCTTTTATCTTGGAATCATGGATAGTTGCAATTGGAGAGACACTGATGGCTATTTGGATGTAGAAGTTAGTAAGCATTAAAGACCTTCATTAATATAGCGGTTCTCGGTTGCGTCCAATACACGCTCTTGTGATTGTAGATAATGATTAAGCTAGGAGGGGTGAAAATAATCGTAAATCTCTTGTGCTAAACGCGGACCAATTCCCGCAACCTCAGCTAGTTGTGTGGGTGTCGCTTGCCGGATATAATCAACAGAGCGAAAATGTGCTAAAAGCTGCTTTTGTCGATGGTGTCCCAAACCGGGAATTTCATCTAAACGCGATCGCGTTAATTTGTCACTGCGTTGCTGACGATGGAAACTAACTGCAAATCGATGCGCTTCATCCCGCAACCGTCGTAACAACTGCACTCCTGGTTGTTCGGCTTCAGTTGACAATGGTGCGGATTCTCCTGGAAGAAAAATCTCTTCTCGCTGCTTTGCTAAACTGACGACTCGCAAATCTTCTAATAAATTCATCTCTTGCAAGACAGCGACAACTGAAGATAATTGACCTTTACCGCCATCAATCATAATTAGATCGGGAAAATCTGGATTACCCTGTCTTAATAACTCCGGATCTTCGCTATACTTACGAAAGCGACGCTGAATAACTTCAGCCAAACTCGCAAAATCATCTGAATGTCCGGCAGTGACTGTGGGATTTTTGATTTTGTAGTGACGATAATGCTGGTTAGCGCTGATTCCGTCGAGAAATACGACTTGGGAAGCTACTGCATTTGCACCTTGAATGTGTGAGATGTCGTAACCTTCGATGCGGTGAGGTAAATCGGGTAAATCGAGAATTGCGGTTAAATCTTGCATCGCTTGGTGATTGCGATCGCCCAATTTTTGCATTCTTTGCAATTCAAACTGAGCATTTCGCTCCACCATTTCAATTAATTCTGCCTTAGTTTGCCGCTGCGGAGCCAAAATCGTCACTTTTCGTTGTTTGCGTTGAGTTAAGACATCCGCTAATATTTCCCCATCTGGTAACTCGTGCTGTACCAAAATCTCTGCGGGAATTTCCACCGCATCGGCGGCTTGATAATGTTCTTCCAACACTCGTTGTAAAATAGCTCCAGGTTCAGCGTGAGTATCGGCAACGAAACCCAAACGTCCGACAAGTTGCCCAGCACGAATTTGAAATAATTGAATACAAGCGTGTTTATCATCGGCGGCAAGAGCGATCGCATCCCGTGAAATGGTATCATCGGGTAAGGCAACTTTTTGATTTGAAGAAAGCGACTTCAACCCAGTGATTTGATCACGAATTCTTGCAGCAGACTCAAAATTCAGCGCTTCTGCCGATTTCTGCATCTGAATACTCAAGATATCAATCAATTCCTGACTTCGACCTTGGAATACCATCGCCACTTTTTGCACAGTTTTGCGGTATTCTTCTGGTGTAATCAGCTTTTGACAAACACCTGGACAACGACCTAAATCGTAATTTAGGCAAGGACGATCTTTAAATAGTGGTTGGGGTCGTTGTTTGAGTGCGAAGATGCGCTTAGATATGCGTAATATTTCCCGTAATAGGTGAGAATCAGTATAAGGACCGTAAAACTTATCTTTTTCTTTACCGCTTTTACGTTTACGGGTGATAAAAATACGCGGATATTCTTCAGACCAAGTGATACATACGTAAGGATATTTTTTATCATCCTTTAGCAGCACATTGAAGTATGGTTGGTGCTGCTTGATTAAGTTTGCTTCTAGTGCTAAAGCTTCAGCTTCGGTATCAGTGACGATAAATTCGATTTCCGTCACCTGCTTTACCATTGTAGCGATGCGTTCGCTTAGTTTTTGCGAATCACGGAAATATGAACGAACACGCGATCGCAATTTTCGCGATTTACCTATGTAGATTATGCGATCGCTCCCGTCACGCATGAAATAAACCCCAGGTTCCGGGGGAATTTCCACCAGCCGGTTTTCCAAACGTTCTGGATCTTTAAGCAATGGTACTATTTGAGCAGATGTTGTCACAACTATTATTAAGTAGTTTCACAAATATACCTATCTGCTATATAAAACCTAGACAAAGCTAGACTTTACTTCTTACTTCAACGGGAGCATGGGAGCGGTTATCCCTCAGTAAGCTTTCACGCCTTAGCCAGACGTGATAAATTAATTGCTCTAGTTTAATAAAAATTCATATATAGCGGTTCTCCCTTCAGTCAGGTATCTAAAACCTCACCCCCCTTCCCCAATGTGCAAGTTCTCCAGAAGGGTGTCCGGAACTCCCAGGGTGAGGTTCTACTTATTGTATCCAAGTGCAACCGACTATAACTCAATACCGTTGGTGTTAAGCCCCAAATACGAGGGTAGAGACGAAGCATGTGCTTCGTCTCTACATACATCAAATCAATACCAAAAATCCTTAACACCAACCGTATTGCACTATAACTGTGTTGTTTTTATCGGTTATTTATCAAGTAAATATTAAGCATACAGTCAACTTTCAGTCTTTGCTTTTTTTAATACATTATAGTTCAATACCGTTGGTGTTCAGCTCAAAATCCGAGTGTAGAGACTTCGTGCGATCGCATCTCTACAGGTCTAAAATCAGTACCCAAAATCTTTAACATCAAGCAGATTGCATTATATTTACTTGATGGCTTTTCTAAGTAGCTCATAAGATATTATTATCTTCTTTCTTTTTCAGTTAAATTACTTGTTTTTCTTGAAAACTTTCTTCTCCTCAATATCATTTTATTTACCATTAGCCAAGCCAATTTTATTCTTTTTTTCACCAAATTAATACTTATATTGGTAGATTTTTAGATCAAAATTTTATGTTATTCTCTATTTGATTAATAATCAAGATTACAAAATTGAACTTAAGCGTCAAATATCAAGCGAATTAACGATTTTATAAATTTCAGCATATTGAAACTGTAAACGATAGAATTTAATACGCGATAAAAACAATGAACCTGCAAGAATTTGAATCTCAATATCGTAACTGTATGGATGAAACACTCAACCAATTGCAAACAGCAATGTTGCTGCTAGAACAAGGTCAACGTAAAATTTCCGAAATTGGTAATAATGTGCAAAACCTGAGTCAGATTGTTGAAGAATTCATTGCCAACCAAAAATCTGAATAAACTCACACCAAGCACGAAAGCTTATTTACTATTTCAAGCCAACTCTTCTTGAATTGCTTGAATCAAATCAATTAGATTTACGGGTTTAACAAAATAGCGACAAGCACCTAAATCTATAGCTCGTTGTCGGTCTGCCTTAAAAGCAAAAGCTGAAACTATAATAACAGGGAGCTTAACATAATCTGGTTTATTCTGCATTTTTTCTAGCAGGGTATAACCATCAATATCTGGCAACTTTAAGTCTAATAAAATTAATTCAGGCTGAAATTGTTTGAGAGTTGAGAAAAAAGTAGAAGCCTCTGATAAACTTTGGACATCATAACCATAATAAATTAAATAATCACAGAGCAACATTCTATTAACATCATTATCTTCAATTAACAAAACCCGTTTAGATTGATGTAATTGAAACTGCTGCTCTATCTTAAACAATTTTGCTGTCATTTATATTGATTGTGTAATGTCAAAAACAAAAAAATTGCCATTCCAAAAGGCAATAATACAAAAAATATAATAAATTAAGTGAAAAATTGGATTAGGCTATGCACTTATAATTATCAAATTAAGTTGCACTAATATATTAAATTTAAGGAAAAATTAAGATTCTTTCCAAGTAAACAAGAAAAAATAGGGGGATGATTCTTGCCCTTAGGGTATTTTCATCTTTTGACGCTGGGTAACAAACAAACTAGCGATCGCTGTTAGCCCTAATATTGTCGAGGGTTCTGGTATCCTTCTTTTAGGGGGAGATGCAGGTGCTTTCCAAGTATTAGTATATGTAAGCGTTTCTTTGGTTTTAGAGTTTGTATCCCCAACGTCATATTTATAGAAAGTTTTGCCGTCAATTGTCTCATTTGACACTTCACTAGCTTGAATAATTTCTCCTATATTGCTTTGTGCTTTTTGCAGCAATTGCGAAACTTGATTATCAGTTGTATATGTACCAGCCAAAATTCTCTGTGTATCAAAATCGTCTGGTGGAACTTGGTTCAAGTTCAAAGGTAGTTCTATCAAGCTGGTGTGATTATCATTCAATGTATTTACTGAATAATTTATGGTGAAGTTGTCAGTTTTAAATGATAAAGCTGACGCTGGGGTAGCAGCGATGGTTAATCCAACAACAGCCATAAAAATCGACATGAATTGTGTCTGTACTAGCCACAGTGGTAGGACAAATTGGCACGTAACCATTTTTGTTGAATTTTGAGATAAGTTTGAGCGTCTGCTTTTAGCGCTCAGAACCTTAGTAATTTGGAATTGCTTAGTTACTGTCATGTAAGCCGCGTCCTTGACTTTTGAAGCTACGATTTTAGCTCAACACGGACTAAATATACTTTTTTGTAGTAATTTTAGTATTATGTCCTATGTAATTTTACCTGTAGTTTCAAAAGAAACTACAGTTAGTCAAGGCAGAAACGATAAATTTTTCGTTAATTAGAGATGAAGAGTTGATAAATTGCTTACAGAAACTTAGCTATTCTCTCTACGGCGGTGGTTAATATAGTTGGCTCATGCACTAAAGCAAAGCGAACATACCCTTCCCCAAATTTACCAAACCCTGCACCAGGGGAAGCGGCAACACCAGTTTGTTGGACTAACTCAGTACAAAATTCTATAGAATTTTGACTCCAATGTGTCGGTAACTTTGCCCAAATATACATTGTTGCTTGGGGAGTAGGAACCTGCCAACCAATGCGGTGTAAAGCGCTCACTAAAGCATCTCGACGTTGCTTGAAGGTAGCAACAGCAGCATTCACCCCCAATTGAGGACCAGTCAGAGCTGCGATCGCACCATTCAAAATTCCTCGATACTGATTAAAATCAACAGCTGCTTTTACCTGACGTAAAGCGTGAATCAACTCAGCATTACCAATGGCATAGCCAATACGAAAGCCACCCATATTATATGACTTCGACAAAGTGAAAAACTCAATCGAGACGCTTTTATCCGGGTCAGCTTGGAAAATTGAAGGAGCGAGAGGGGA
>NZ_JAOWRF010000251.1:0-5693 GCF_025753815.1 Plectonema radiosum NIES-515
GGGGGGTGGGGGGGGAATTTCATGAGGGGACTCATGTTAAAGGGTAAAGGGTAAAGGAAGAAAAGTTTTTCCCTTTTCCCCTTCCCCTTTTCCCTTCCTGCTGCCCAATGCCCTCTGCCGATAGTGCAAGACGTTCGGTAAGATTAAATACTGCCACGTTACAGCTTTTGGCTCTTATGATAAGGAACGGCATAGGTATTCGCACGGCGCAAGTGCGTTCTCAACGGCTCACTGGTCAAATTCACGTTTATGATGGCGTGGGGAAAGGTAAATCCCAAGCTGCTTTAGGGGTGGTTTTGCGATCAATTGGCTTGGGGATAAATACACCAAGCAATTCCAACCGAGTTTTACTGCTGAGGTTTTTAAAGGGACCAGAACGTGATTATGATGAGGATGGGGCGATCGCAGCTTTACAGCGCGGTTTCCCTCATTTAATTGACCAAGTTCGCACAGGGAGAGCCGAATTTTTTGGTCACGACGAAATCACCCCTTTTGACCGAGATGAAGCAGCGCGGGGCTGGGATGTGGCAAAAGGAGCGATCGCCAGCGGTTTATATTCGGTTGTGGTTTTTGACGAAATTAACCCCGTTCTGGATTTAGGTTTGCTGGATGTGGATGAGGTGGTGCGGACTCTCAAAGCCAAACCCCAAGAGTTGGAAATTATTGCTACCGGACGCGCAGCACCGCAAAAGTTGCTCGACATTGCGGATCTGCACTCGGAAATGAAACCCCAACATCACCCAACCGCAAAAGCACTCTTCATTGAAGGTATTGAAATTTACACTGGTGCTGGGAAAGGGAAGTCTACCAGCGCTTTGGGTAGAGCCTTGAAAGCCATTGGTAGAGGTATCAATCATCCTGGCTCTACTCGCGTATTGATTATGCAGTGGCTGAAAGGTGGTAGTGGCTACACAGAAGATGCTGCGATCGCTGCTTTGCAACAGTCATATCCAGAGGTGGTAGATCATCAACGCTGCGGACGAGATGCGATCGTCTGGCGCAATTCTCGGCAAGAATTAGACTATCTGGAAGCCGAACGCGGTTGGGAAATTGCAAAATGTGCGATCGCTTCGGGACTCTATAAAACCATCATCCTTGATGAACTCAATCCCACCGTTGACTTGGAACTACTCCCAGTTGAACCAATTGTCCAAGCTTTGCTTCGTAAACCCCGCGATACAGAAGTTATTATTACTGGTCGCTGCCAAAATCAACCCGCATACTTTGACTTGGCAAGCGTTCACTCTGAGGTATACTGCCACAAACACTATGCCAATCATGGCGTAGAACTCAAACGTGGGGTAGATTTTTAAATTGGTTCGTGGTTATTGGGAGCGTTGATAGGAGTTAGGAGTTAGGAGTTAGGAGTTTTGAGTTGGGAGTTTTGAGTTGGGAGTTTTGAGTTGGGAGTTAGGAGTTTTGAGTTGGGAGTTAGGAGTTTTGAGTTTTGAGTTTTGAGTTTTGAGTTTTGAGTTTTGAGTTTGGAGTTAGGAGTTTTGAGTTTTGAGTTTTGAGTTTTGAGTTTTGAGTTTTGAGTTTTGAGTTTTGAGTTTTGAGTTTTGAGTTTTGAGTTTGGAGTTTTGAGTTTTGAGTTAGGGGTTAGGAGTTTTGAGTTTTGAGTTTGGAGTTTTGAGTTTTGAGTTTTGAGTTTTGAGTTAGGGGTTAGGAGTTTTGAGTAGAGACGCTCCGGTTCCTCGTGTCTGTACAGAGTTAGGAGTTAGAAGAATAATCAGTAACTAACAACTATCAACCATCAACCATCAACCATCAACTATCAACTATCAACTATCAACTATCAATGGACACTAATACACTCGATCTAATAACAGCAGGATTAGCGATCGCCATACTTCTAGGTGGCTTCTTGATGATGTTTACTACCATCTTCACTACCAAACGCAAGTAATTTAGGTATTGCTCAAAAGAAAATCTTGATTCTAGAAAGTAATTCCTCAAAATCTACGGGTTTGCGAATAAAATCGTTTGCCCCGACTGATAATCCCTCCTTAATATCTACTTGATCGAATGCTGTAATCAACACTACAGGTATGTGAGATAGCTGTTGGTTTTGTCGAATTTGTTGCGTTACTTCACACCCGTTCATGTCCGGCATCATCACATCCAGCAACACCAAATTCGCAGGGCAGTTTTGAAGAGCGGTCAGTGCTGCTTTACCAGAATCAGCTGTCTCTACCTCATATCCCTCGGCTTCTAAAAGTGTCTGAAGCAAAAATAAATTATCTGGCAAATCATCCACAACCAAGATACGACGGGAGTTAGAGGTTTTTATGTAATGCATTTTAATTTACATTTTTTTGTAGTGCAATACACATAATTTCTTCTAAAATAGCTAGTTACACCATCCGTTAGATAGATTTTTAGAAAAAATGCCGAATTTGTTATCAAAAATTATGACACTTTTGTGGTAAAGGCAATATCTGAAATCGCCTGAATTTGGAGAAGGCGATCGCTTCTTTTGCTGCTGACTTATCCAAATGACCTATATTCAGTGCTACACCCACCACAGGCACCAGCGACCATTGACTCCCCTGCATGTCGAGCTACTATGGTTGCTCCTCAAATCTTGTCTGTTCCCTTTTTTACATGTAACTTAGTAAATCCCTGTAGAGACGCGATCGGACGAAGTCTCTACAAGGATTCTGGTTAACGCATAATTAATTTTTGGAGATGTTTAATGCCTTAACAATGCAAGCCGACGCATTAGATATAGAAGTTTCAAACCGATACCCCGAAACATTTAAGCAACGGGGTATTAATTAATTTATTGGTTCTGTCAGTGGAACTGTACTCAGTTGCTAGTAGACAACCTATTTGAAAAATAATGTAGAGACGTTAAATTTAACGTCTGTTGGGGTTCGGGCAACGCATAATTAATTTCTGGAGACGTCTATTTATAATGAACGTTTACCCGCCGATTGGGATGAAGACGGAGCGTGTTCTGTTCCTCCTGATTTGGTAATTGAAGTTATTTCCCCAGGACAAACCTTTGGACAAATGGCAGGGAAAGCAAAAGACTATTTAGATGCTAAGGTGCTGCGGGTTTGGGTGGTAGATAGTAAGGCAAGAAGCATCACTGTTTTTTATCCAGATGCGGCACCGCAGACTTATATGGGTGAAGAATTGCTTACAGATTCGCTGTTTGTGGGATTAGAATTTACTGTTGAGCAAGTCTTTCAAAAGGCGAACATACGATAAATTGTATTAGGACTTACGCAAAAATCGTCAAAAAGCTTAATTTATCGAACCGCCAAAACGCCAAGAACGCTAAGAATTCGTAGAGAGTGCGTAAGTCCTGTGTATATTATGGCGTTTCCAGTTGAGTCTAATAGATATCTTTGGAAAAGACGTAGAGACGTAGCACTTGGTAGTCTCTACGTATGACTCTGGAGATGTCTAATACATATTTGACAATTCTGCGATGTACTAACATAACGGACTGATGTTATGGCATAACGGACTGATGTATTAACGTTTCCACGCTAACCAAGCTGAAGATAACTTCTTAACGCTTTGCAAACGGGCAATGCTATACTTATCAGCGGCTTTGCGGATAGATTCTGCTTGGGTGGGATATGGATGAATTGTTTTGGCGATCGCACTCAAACCCAAATTATTAGTTATTGCTAAAGTCACTTCGCTAATCATCTCACCGGCATGTCGAGCAACGATAGTGGCTCCTAAAATCTTGTCTGTTCCCTTCTTTACATGTAACTTGGTAAATCCTTCAGTTTCACCATCAACGATCGCTCGATCTACATCGTTGAGAGAAACGCTAAATGTATCAATTTCGATACCCTTTGCCTCAGCTTCTTGCGGATACATCCCTACATTGGCTACCTCTGGGTCAGTATAAGTACACCAAGGCATAATCAAAGAACTCAGCTTTTTACGTCCCAGCCCAAAAATCGAAAACAGCGCATTTTGAATGACAATTCGAGCCGCAGCATCAGCAGCATGAGTAAATTTCCACTTCATGCAGACATCCCCTACCGCATAAATTCGGGGATTAGTTGTCTGTAAGTAGTCATTGATTATAACGCCTTGCTTTTCATCATATTCTACACCCACAGCTTCCAGATTCAAGTTTTCTACATTCGGCGATCGCCCAGTCGCTACTAAAATTTCATCAACTCCAAGCACCTGCTCTTGTCCGTTAATCTCGTAACGAATGACTTTTTCTGCATCGTTGCGTTCAATGCGTTTAATTTTCGACTCAAAAAGTAACTCAATACCCTCACCGACAAAAGCTTTTTGAATAATCTCTGCGGCTTGAGCATCTTCACGACTCAGTAAACGCGAACCTTTTTGTAGTAAAATGACTTGTGAGCCTAAGCGTTGAAAAGTCTGAGCCAATTCGCAACCGATGTACCCTCCACCAATTACCGCTAATCTACTTGGGCATTGTGTGAGAGAAAACACCGTTTCATTAGTGAGATATCCAGCTTGATTCAAACCATCAATGGATAATTTAGTCGGACGAGAACCTGTAGCGATCGCCGCTTTTTTAAAGTGTAAAATACTCTGTCCCACTTCTACCCTATCAGTATCTTTAAATCGAGCCTCGCCAAAAAATACATCTACACCAAATTCTTCTTGAAAGCGTTTGGCAGAATCATTCGGACTAATTTCTGTCCGTATTCGTCGCAATCGCTCCATCACTGCCGGAAAATCAATATTAATCTGATGACGGTTGTCAATGCCAAATTCTTGCGCGTAATATATATCTGCAACCACCCGTGCAGAGCGAATCAGAGTTTTTGATGGTATACAACCCACATTAGTACAATCACCGCCCATCAATCGCTTTTCGATTAAAGCCACCTTCGCACCTAACATCGCTGCACCCGCAGCAGTCACCAATCCTGCTGTACCCGCACCAATAACAACCAAATTGTAACTCGGTGCAGGTTCAGGATTAACCCAATCTGGAGGATGGAGGTTATCAATTAACGCCTGATTATACCGATCCATTGGGGAAACGGTTAGGGTGCTAACTGCTGTGGTCATAATGATGGGTTTTTTTGTGACAAGAACTGATTAAATATGCTACACAAAAAGTGATTAATTTTCGTCTAGCTAAAGTTGGTTCTATTTAACTTCAGCTAGTTTGGTTCTAATCGTCTCTATGCGTTTGCGATTTACACCCAAATCGCTTTGACCCAAACGCGATGCGGAGCGAACTTGGATGACGTTGGCTTTGCGGTCTAGATAAAATTCTACATCATCGACAAATCCCATCAAAGCGCTTTTAAATTCTGCATACAAATAATCCTTGTTTTCTGTGATGATTTTGGTTCTGGGCAAAGATTGAATCACACTTTTGAGTTTAGCGATCGCTTGTTCTGGGGTAGAGTTGTAAGTGAGCGGTGCAATTGAATGACCGACATCTGAACTTTGACTAGAAACACAGTTAGGGCTATTAGGGCAGGGTGCTAATTTACCACTCTTCACACCTAAATTGTTCGGTGGTTTGCCAGCAAAAATCATAATTATGCTTCCATAAATAGGTAGACTGTATATTACTCTACAACGTAGTGAGCGAGAAGATCGCTCAACAATAAATGCATCTACTATTAGGTAGATTTTTCCTGAATATATGAATGTATCTGTAATTCCTAGTGAGGGATTTATCGCTCAATTGCATTTAAGGGCTGAAGCCCCTCATTTTACCA
>NZ_JAOWRF010000251.1:5793-42724 GCF_025753815.1 Plectonema radiosum NIES-515
AAAAACCCTCGTAAAGACGTTCCGGCGGAACGTCTCTACAATCGTGTGGAATGCGGAAGCCCCTCATTTTACCAAAAAACCCTCGTAAAGACGTTCCGGCGGAACGTCTCTACAATCGTGTGGAATGCGGAAGCCCCTCATTTTACCAAAAAACCCTCGTAAAGACGTTCCGGCGGAACGTCTCTACAATCGTGTGGAATGACGAAAAATCATTATATAAGGGGTAATACCCCTGATTCGTCAACGGTATCCTTTAAGTTGTCGGGAATCTTATTATGCAATCGGTTGATTTTCATCATAGTGATGAGAGTGTGAGAACTCAAACTCATTTTGATGTTCTCTACTTCCTCGATGCCTAATAGGACAATATTTGGTGTTAGCACTAACGCAATCCATATGTGGCGTTTTGGCACACACTATTAGTAGCGTACCCAGAATAAATAATAAGCCACACATTGCGGCTGTTTGCATCGAAGAAATTTCTAACGCTCCGTGAACAACTACTTCTCGCAATACAGACACAATTGTTACCTCCACTGCTACACCAACAGAAATGCTATGTTCTTGTAAGTAAACCATGAGCAATCGAAACAACTCAACCAAAATCAAGATAAAGAGCATCTTGGAAGTCACATGTTTATAGTCTGATGCCTGGTGGGTGAGAGCAGTAAATATCCCCCACAACTGCATGACCATAACCGCGAACAAAGTTAAACACAGGACGATCACGATTAAGTCTTGGAAAGCCTCCATATTGCGAACAATTGCATGTCGATCAAACCAGCGATCGCCAAATAAAAATTGACTCTTGAGGCGCTTTTGCTTGTACATTTGTATTCTCATGGGAACAATTTGCGACTACACCAGCCCAACAAATCAACAAGAGGGGACTCATGTTAAAGGGGAAAGGGTTTTTAAGAGGGGTTCATGGGTTCATGGGGTGGAGTCATTTAAAATCAGTCGAATGAAAAGTTAAAATATTTCAACATTTTCCCTTTTTCCTTTACCCTTTCCCCAAGATTGTTCATGGGGATTGGGACAAGAGCGATGGTTAAAAGCCTATGAACAAACCCTAATATTTCTTCCCTTTTCCCTTTTTTCCTTTCCCCTTTACCCCTCCTTGATAATTCTATTGTTACGCAATGTTAAGCAATCGCACCTCAACGGGGTTGATAATTTAAATTCTGTACTTGTTGTAACAATTGGTCGGTATTTCTTGCCCACAAAGTATTATTCTGAGCATTATATAAATCTCTGGCATATTGTAATACTTGTGCTGCTTCTGGATATTGTCTTAATTGCATAAAAACTAACCCCGCACCGTAATAAGCGTTGGCATAATTTGAGTTTGCCTCAGCGGATTTTCTAAACGCTTCTAAAGCTTCTTGTGATTTACCTTGGTTATACCAAATCGTTCCCAAATTGTAATGAGCTTCTGAATATTTAGGATTAATTTTTACAGCTTTGCGAAATGCTTCTTTTGCTTGACCAACTTTGTTTTGTTGGAGATAACATATCCCCAGATGATAAGCTGATTCTGGTGCATTTTGGCTATATTCCATCGCTTTTTTAAAAGATGCGATCGCTTTATTCCAATCGCGTTGTTGCTCTCGTAGCAAGCCAAAATTATAATGTGCAAAACCCAGCTTGGAATCGAGTTGTAAAGCTCGTTGCAAGTAATCATTTGCCTGTTGTAAATTATTACCTTCTAACAACGCTCCACCCAAATTAGCAAAAGCCGG
This sequence comes from Plectonema radiosum NIES-515, assembly GCF_025753815.1. Lineage (GTDB taxonomy): Bacteria > Cyanobacteriota > Cyanobacteriia > Cyanobacteriales > Nostocaceae > Hassallia > Hassallia radiosum_A. The sequence goes on from NZ_JAOWRF010000251.1 coordinate 7,536, forward strand.
TGCAAATTTAGGATCGGTTAGAGTTGCGCGATAAAATGCATCTGCCGCAGGTTGTAATTGTCCGACTTGTCGCAGCGCTAACCCTAAATTATAATGTGCTGGTGCCAAATTCGGATCTAGCTGAATTGCTTGACCAAAATAGGCGATCGCATCTTCTACCCTTCCCACATTTATCGCCTGCAAGCCTTGATTTAACCAATCTGTAGCAGTTTGATTACTATTATATTGCGCCAGCTTTAGGGGAGGGGAGGAGGAGGGGGGGAGGGGGAGAGAGGGTCCGGGGAAGAGAATGCCGCTACCCAACAAAATTAAACTTACCAGCTGGGGTATACGATATTTATAGAATGATAATTTCATGAATTTTCGCTCCTCTTAACACCTTTAGTGACGTTTCATTCACAAAAAGTTTTGTTTTAACTGAATGTTTTTACAAAACTTTGGAATTTTGTATCAAAGTTTGTACAACTTAAATTTTCTTCAGGTAAATCTTACAACAAGCTACGATTTTTTGTTAACAAGGTTAAAAGAAGGATAATGACAAATTAAAGACGGGGTAACAATCAGACATCAAGATTTTTATTCCCAAATAAATCTGCATATGCGGCTGTTAGCTCACCGCAAGGGAGGTTTTATGAACGACAAAGTAAAATCGGGTTCGCGGAACGTTGCAATTGTCGGTCCTTATTTAAGCGGGAAGACCACATTACTAGAAAGTTTGTTATTTGTCACAGGATCAATTTCCCGCAAAGGCAATGTCAAAGATGGGAATACAATAGGAGATAGTGCGGCAGCAGAGCGCGATCGCCATATGAGTGTCGAGGTAAGTACAGCAAGCACTCAATACAACGATATTCGCTTCACTTTTATTGATTGTCCGGGTTCGGTGGAATTTGCCCAAGAAACCTACAACGCTTTAATGGGAGTCGATGCAGCAATTGTAGTTTGCGAACCCATACGCGAACGCGTTCTCAGCCTAGCACCTTTATTTAAATTCCTGGACGATTGGGAAATTCCCCATCTCGTCTTTGTTAACAAAATGGATCGCGCTAATATCCATGTTTTAGAAACTTTACACGCTCTAAAAGCTGTTTCTAGCCGTCCTTTAGTAGCGCACCAATATCCCATTATGAATGGGGAACAGCTAACCGGCTTTATCGATTTAGTCACAGAACAAGCTTATCAATATCATCCGGGGGCACCTGCCGATCCGATCCCGTTTCCCGAATCTCTTCAAGAAGAAGAACACATCGCACGAGCGGAAATGCTCGAAGCGTTAGCAAATTTTGACGATCATTTACTCGAAGAACTTTTAGAAGACATCGAACCGGACAAAGAAGAAATTATCAAAGATTTAAAACTTGAATTAAGCGCAGATTTAGTTGTACCTGTTTTCTTTGGTATTGCCGAACTTGATTATGGTGTGCGACCTTTATTAGAAGCTTTATTACAAGAAGCACCCGAACCAGAAACCACCGCAAAACGCCGTTTGAAAGACTTTAAAGGCGATGCTACCATAGCGCAGGTTCTGAAAACCTATTATACTCCTCAAGGTGGCAAACTCTCTTTAGTGCGTGTTTGGCGCGGTAAACTAACTGATGGTATTCTCCTCAACGGTGTTCGTGCTGGGGGAATTTATCGGCTCATGGGACAACAACAGCGATCGCTAACTGAAGCTGATGCTGGGGAAATTGTCGCTTTAAGCCGTTTAGAAAATGTCAAAACTGGGGATACACTTTCTTGTCAGCAATCAAAGGAATTACCAAAAGCTGAACAATTAGAACCAGTTTATGCTCTGGCAATTACTCCCGAAAACCGCAACGATGAAGTTAAACTCAGCAGTGCGATCGCAAAGCTGTTAGAAGAAGATCCATCTCTTGCTTGGGAACAACACGGTGACACTCACGAAGTTATTCTGTGGGGACAAGGTGAAATACATTTGCAAGTTGCTTTAGATAGACTGCGCCGCAAGTATAATTTACCAATGACAACTCACTTGCCGCAAGTTCCTTACAAAGAAACCATCCGCAAAGCTGTAGAATCAATTCACGGGCGCTACAAACACCAAAGCGGTGGACACGGGCAGTTTGGCGATGTTTTTCTAGATATTAAACCTTTAGGACGGGGTGAAGGCTTTAATTTTAGCGATCGCATTGTCGGTGGTGTCGTTCCCAAACAGTACATTCCTGGGGTAGAAATGGGTGTACGCGAATTTTTAGCACACGGTCCCTTGGGTTTCCCTGTGGTAGATGTAGCGGTAACTTTGACGAATGGTTCTTATCATAATGTTGATAGTTCCGAACAAGCGTTTAAGCAAGCTGCCCGATTAGCAATGCAAACAGGAATACCCCAAGGAGAACCCACTTTGCTAGAACCGATTCTGCATGTGGAAGTCACAACCCCCAACGAATTTACCTCCAAAGCGCTGCAATTATTAAGTGGTAAGCGGGGTCAGATTTTGGGGTATGAAGGTAGAAACGATTGGCAAGGATGGGACAATATCTCAGCATATTTGCCCCAAGCCGAAATGCACGACTTTATAATAGAGTTGCGATCGCTTACTTTAGGTGTTGGTTCCTTCCACTGGAATTATGACCATCTCCAAGAGGTGCCGGAAAAACTCACCGAACGCATTGTTAGTATTAATGGTAACGGCAATAGAAAGTAATTTGGGATTTGAGATTAATCTAGAATTTACTGCATTTGCTCTAGGGACACCTTTTGTAGGTGTCTTTTCTAATTGTACGGTACTTGTGCTGTTATCTTCGGCTTCACTTAGACTGGCTTGTTGGGCGATCGCATGAAAGCAGATGTTCTTGACGCGGTTAAATATAAATCTGCTTGCGAACTTTTTTTGCTACAGTTTAACTTGATTTTTAATAGACCTCTTGCATAAATATTTTTTTTCTCACGCAAAGGCGCAAAGGCGCAAAGAAGATAATGAAAATAAGGACTTTTGCAAGAGGTCTAATGTCCATATTCTATTTTACATTACTTTCTGTAAAATATTAGGGGATTTCAAGTTTGATGGGGAATTGCGATCGCTGACTTTAGGTATCGGTTCCTTCCACTTGGTGTTTTTTTTTGCAAATCGACAAAGGTGGGTATCCACTCTGATATGGATCTGACTGAGCGACAGAACTTAAGTTTTTTTGCACCGACCTCCAATGTTATCTTCAAAGACATTGACATATTCAGCTGATTTGGAGAATCATCAAAGGGACATCGGCTAGTGGATGTAGAGGAAACTATGCATATTGACACAGTTATTCTCGTTTTGATTGAGGTGCTAATTGTAATTGGAATGTCATGCTTAATGCGATTGGCATTCTTGAGGATTAAGCAACCCCTGGTAATTGGTGAGATTGTTGCCGGCATTACGCTTGGACCATCATTATTTGGTTGGGTTGCTCCTAATTTAGCCGCTACCCTGTTCCCACCAGAAACTGTTCCCTTTCTAAATGTTTTATCTCAGGTGGGACTGATATTTTTCATGTTTCTGATTGGGTTGGAGTTAGATATAAAGTACCTCAGAGGAAAAAAAAATGTAGCAATTTTTACTGTTGCAATATCAGCCTTAGTAGCATTTGCCTTAGCAACTTTATTAGCTTTGTTACTGTATCCGTTGCTTTCTCATGGCAATGTTTCATTTACCGCTTTTGCACTATTTTTGGCATCGGCAACATCAATTACAGCATTTCCAGTGCTTGCCAGAATAATTACTGACAAAAACTTCCAGCCAACGTACTTGGGAACTTTGGCACTAACTTCTGCCGCTGTGAATGATTTGATAGCTTGGTGTTTGTTAGCACTAGGAATCGCTATAGCTAGAGAAGGTAGTATTGGTACTTGGCACACAATTATTGCTAGCTTGCTTTACATCGGGTTTATGATGACGGTAGGACGAACTTTTCTCAAACGTCTTGCGATCTACTATCGTCGCACCAAACACCTTAACCAATTAGTTCTAGCTTTAATTTACATGGGAGTAGTTGCTTCCGCTTTGATTACCGAACTAATTGGTATTCACTTGATTTTTGGAGCATTTTTGCTGGGGACGATAATGCCCAAGAATGCTGGTTTGGTGCGGGAAATAGCGAGAAAAACTGAAGATTTCGTGTTGAGATTTCTGCTACCAGTATTTTTCGCTTACAGTGGTTTGCGGACGGAAATCGGCTTAGTTAACCGTCCGGAATTGTGGTTGTTATGTGGATTGGTGTTATTTGTGGCGATCGCCGGAAAGTACCTAGGCACTTATGTAGCAGCTCGCTTTTCCGGAATTGAAAAACGCGAAGCCTCAGCACTGGGTTGGTTAATGAATACTCGCGGTTTAACCGAACTGATAGTATTAAATATTGGTTTGTCGTTGGGAGTAATTACGCCTTTACTTTTCACCATGCTAGTGATTGTGGCATTAGTAACCACATTTATGACCTCGCCTTTGTTAGAGTGGATATATGCGAGCATGGTAATCGGACTACATGTGGTTGAAAAAGAAGATGAACCAGAAGCGAGTAGAGAAATTATAGCGACGGTGGACTCTTACGATCAAAGTTACCGGATTTTAGTCCCAGTCGCGAATCCAAGTACACAAAAAGGTTTAGTACAGTTAGCAGTAGCGATCGCTCTCAACTACCAACAACCTACAGCTGTTCATCCTCTCAGTTTGATTGAACTTTCAGAAGATTATGCCTTTGAAAGTACCCCAGTTGAGACAAACCGATTAATCGAAGAACGTCGGCAACAGCTAGAAGAATTAATTGATACCTTGGAGCCGCCGTCTACACGCTCTTACGTACATCCCATAATTCGCATCTCTAGTAACGTTGCACAAGAAACAGCAGAGATAGCCGAACTCGAACCAGCTGATTTAATTTTAGTGGGATGGCATCGCCCAGCTTTTAGTAATAATCGCTTAGGCGGGCGAGTTGGTCAAATTCTCACGACAGCAACCGTTGATGTCGCAGTGTTTATAGACAGAGGCAAAGTGCGCTTAGAAAATTTGTTGGTGCCCTACTCTGCAAATATCCACGATGATTTAGCACTGATACTTGCGTTGAGACTGCTGATAAATCGTGATACTTGCCTGTTAAAGATTTTACAGGTAGTCTCAGAAAATCGCGTCAAAAATGAAATGAGCTACGAGTTGCACAAAATGATGGAGCAATTGCCTCAAAGTGTAAGCGATCGCATTGACATTCAAAGGATTGAAGCCTCTGAGCCAATCCAAGCCGTAGTCAAAGCCTCAGAACGGGTAGACCTCACTATTGCCGGTACCAGCCGTGCTTGGGGCATTGAACGTCAAACCCTCGGACGTTATACAGACGAACTAGCAATTCAGTGTCGTTCCTCACTTTTGATTACCCGTCGTTACAGTCAAGTCTCCTCTCACTTAGCCTCAGTCCTTGCTGATGCTAACACTCACGAATCAGCACTTAGAGGATAGGAGAAGGGGGGATGGGGAGATGGGGAGATGGGAGATGGGGAGAAACAAGAATTATTCTCCTTAGACATCTCCAAAATTTAATTATGCGTTGCCCGAAACACTTGTAGAGACGTAGCATTGCTACGTCTCTACCTCTCTACGTCTCTACCTCTCTACGTCTCTACCTCTCTACGTCTCTACCTCTCTACGTCTCTACCTCTCTACGTCTCTACCTCTCTACGTCTCTACCTCTCTACGTCTCTACCTCTCTACGTCTCTACGTCTAAGGCTACCAGATGTCTATTGTCCCCTTGTCCCACCCTTCGCGGGCGTGAGGGCGAATAAAGCGCAACCTCACATAGAATTGGTATTAGTTATAATTCAACTTCAGATGTTAGATAAAAATAATCTTGCAGGTGAAAGATATTCCTAAAACGATTAAATTTACAGCCACACAGCAAACAAAAGCCAAAGGACACAAATAATGGTAATGGTGTTGAGGATTAAGCAATTTTTTCTTTATGTCAGTTTGTTTGGTTTATTCACAGCAATTACTCTCAAAACTAATAGCAGTATTGCAGCCCCAGCCGCAAGGCTAGAAGATTGGCACTTTTACCCAGAAGCTTTTCAACTAGAAATTAATCTCTCAGCAGGTACAACACCGCGCTACTTTTATCTTGCCCAACCCCCACGCATGGTTGTAGATTTGCCTGATACCAAATTAGGCTATGTTCCCACCCTACAAAATTATTCTGGAGCAATTCAAAGAATTCGCGTTTCCCAATTAAATGCAAACGTAACTCGCATAGTCTTAGATTTAGCACCAGGAACTTCTTTAGATCCAAATCAGGTGCAACTGCAACCGATTTCCGCGCAAAATACCACTCGCTGGGTTTTACGTCCTTTGATTGCTGGGGGTACATCTTCTCAACAAGAAAACTATCCACCGCCTAGCAACTATCCACCAAATAATTATCCACCACCTAGCAACTATCCACCAAATAATTATCCACCGCCTAGCAACTATCCACCAAATAATTATCCACCGCCTAGCAACTATCCATCAAATAATTATCCACCGCCTAGCAACTATCCATCAAATAATTATCCACCAAATAATTATCCACCGCCTAGCAACTATCCATCAAACAACTACCCACCACCTAGTAACCTACCACCAAACAACTACCCACCACCTAGTAACCTACCACCAAGTAACTACAACTATCCACCACCTAGCAACCTACCACCAAGTAGCTCTAACAACTCACAGATACCCTTGGTAACAGTACCCCCGCTGAATTCTAACAACCCTACTCAACAACCTGGTTCTGTTCTTCCCCCAGGGAGTTTCCCAAATCAGCCTGGTAATTTTAATAGCGCTCCTCTTAGTGTCGGTGCCCCCGGTTTTCCTGTTCAAACCGTCCCTAACTATCCAGCCAATGTTCCTAATTCTGGGGTATTTGAGTTTGGTCAACCCTTCCCCAACTCCAATAGGTAAGCGACTTCTCTGTGAAGATGTATTAGACAACCTATTTGAAAAAGAATTATTGTGACGATTCTGTGCTACGTCTCTAGGGGTTCTGGATAACGCATATTTAAATTCGGTCGATGTCTATTAGACATCTCCAGATTCATACGTAGAGACGTTCGGTCCGGAACGTCTCTACAAGGGCTTGGGGGAACGTATAATTAATTTCTACTCCTATGTCTATTTAATTAGCCCACGCAGGTAATACCATATCCGTTTAATTGACATTAATAAAAAAATCTGAAACCCTTGTAGAGACCTAGCACTGCTAGGTCTCTACATTATATGTAATAAACTGCATAACATGATATAAGCTCTATTTCTATAGCCCCACCCTTCCACGGTGAGGGATAATTGAGCTTACTTGTTTTTGTTTTTAGAATCTGTCAGTTTCCTGTGGTTGTGAGACTGCTCCCGGTTGATTGATAAAGAAGTTTTGAGCAGCTTCGTTTTGGTAAATACACCTAATATCAGGTTTTTCGCTGTCCAAATTACCCGTAAAACCAAAAGTGTTCAGGCGATTTTTACATTCGTTCACCTGCTGCGATGATACGAGCTTTCGTTGCTCTAAAAGTGCCCAGTTATTTTGGCGGATAACGCATCCAGGACGCATACTTGGTTGAGCAACGTAGACATTAAATGGGTTGAGAGTCACGAAAAGTCTGGCGTCCATCACCATAGCGCTAGCTCCATACTGCACGCAAATCTCAGGGTTCGGTGCTTTGGTGTCAATAAATTCACGGGAAGCCACATTTGATGGAGTCAAGGTGGTTGTAGAGCTAAAAGCAATACCAATCCCAATTCCCAAAATAAACACCCCCGCCAAAATCGCCGTAGTGGTGAAATTAAATGGAGCAGAAAAAGCTGGAGGTTTAGAATCGGTAACTGTTCTACCTGTAGATTTACGTCTCATTGTTGCTTAATCAACTTCACGCCTTAAATAGCCGGGAGTAGTTCAAGGTTTCTCCCTCTTTAAGTATGACGAGTCTTTACTAAAATTGGTCAACAGTCAAGGGTCAATAGTCAAACCGCACATCTTTTTCATACCGCTTCTCCTTCGGAGACGCTACGGGAACGCGGAAGTCACGCATTCACGCATTCACGCATTCAAAAAGCTTATTGAGCAGACTTTTTGACGATTTGGAATGGGTGGTTTATTTACGCGCCCGCTGTACTAGGGTGTACACACAAGTCGGAAAAACTTGATCCACCTTTGATATTTGCGGTGCGTTACGCTGGCATGACAAAGCTAAATTGTTGCAATCACGGCGATCGCAAAAGCTATTTCGGCGATCGCAAAAGTTATTTCGGCGATCGCAAAAGTTATTTCGGCGAACTCAAAAGCTATTTCGGCGAACTCAAAAGCTATTTCGGCGAACTCAAAAGCTATTTCGGCGATCGCAAAAGCTATTTCGGCGATCGCAAAAGCTATTTCGGCGAACTCAAAAGCTATTTCGGCGAACTCAAAAGCTATTTCATAGTTTGGTGTAGTTTAGGTGCTGAAGATTGTTGTATTGGTTAATGGCGATCGCCCCCAATTTTTAGCCATTTCTGGGTTGGTGTTGACTGATTTGTTCTTTGCTGTTGCCAGTTTACGTACTACTACTGAATAATAGTAATGCACTGTCATGCAATTTCTAGTCTAAAACTAAAAAATAGCTGTCTGCCATGACCAAACCTCAAAGAAAATTTACGGCGTTGCATAATTTTAGGATGAATCGTAGAAACGTTCCAACGGAACGTCTCTACAATATGTCAAATTTATCGACGTTGTTTGTCAAATCATCCCGACAATATGCAACCCCAAATTTACCATTGAACCAAAAATTTGCCGAACTAAAAGCCAGAACTGCGGTGCTGTAAGCTTTAGAAAAGCCAGTTAAATCAAGAATAATTTAAATAATTAAATTTATGTCAGCAGAAAATTACACCCCAAAAGCAATCTGGATTATTACCGAAGAAACGGCTGAAACATTAAGCACAACTACTGAAACATTGACAGATAGTACAACCAGAAGCAGTGGAGCAAGAAGTAGTGGAGATAGAGGAGGACTACTCGGCGCCCAAACCACTGAAGAAATAGTTGTGAGCCGAAATACCAGACGCAAAGTAGAGGTAACTAAACTCAAGGAAGAAATGAAGGGGTTTCTGCAAGCTATGCGAGAAATGCTTGATGAAGCTGACCAACCCGATTCTAAGCTCCAGCTTGATGAGGTTCAACTTTCAGTAGAAGTCAATGGTGAAGGACAAATCAGCCTGCTTGGGATTGGTGGTGGTAAAGCCGGGGGAAAAGGAGCGATGACTTTTAAATTTAAGCGGAAATAATTGGTACTTGAATATGGGTAGGAATTGGGCGATTGTTGTTGGGATTAATCACTATGAAAACCTGCGATCGCTAAACTTTGCCAAGCGAGATGCTTCTGTCATGGCTACTTGGTTTGAACAAGAAGCCAAATTTGATCAAGTTTTCCTCTTCACTGACGATTCTCCCCCAATCCCAGCTAATCCGCCAATTCCTACTCAACCTACTTTTGGTCATTTGCGGCGATTTTTACGCGCACAGTTTGAGAATATTGAACATCCTTTATTAAAGCCAGAAGATAATTTATGGTTTTTCTTTGCAGGTCATGGCAATCGATATAAAGATAAAGATTATTTAATGTTCTCAGACAGTGACCCAGGAGACATAGAACATACTGCTATTTCTGTTGATTTTGTTACTCAAAGACTGCGGCGCAGTGGCGCTGATAATGTAGTGTTGTTTTTGGATGCTTGCCGAGATGAAAGTAGTAGAGCCGGATTAGGAATTGGTGAACAAAGCTATCAGGGAGTTATCACCTTTTATTCTTGCACAGCTAACCAAAAATCTTGGGAAATTGAGGAATTAGAACATGGCTCATTTACCCATTCGCTATTAGAAGGATTGCGATTACAGGGAGAGACTAATTGTGCCACAGTAGAGCGTTTAGCACAATATTTACGCTACCAAGTTCCCGATGTGAATACTCGCTATGGAAAGCCTGCACAAAATCCTTATCTCCAGGCAGAACCGCCCTACAAAATGTATTTTATTTTATTAGAGCAAACTGCCACACTTAGAGATGTAGAGCCATTAAAACATCAAGCTTCTCAAGCTGAAAACAGAGGTAATTTATCATTAGCAAAACAATTATGGGTGAGAGTTTTAGCTGTATCCCGTACTGATTGGGATGCAATTGACGCTATTGGAAGGATTGCTCTGCATCAGCAACGAAACTTTGAACCGATAATCTCAACTTCTGACAGTATCGGTTCATCAAGCAGAGGTAAGTCAGCAAGTGATGAAAGGGAGCAAGCAGAAAATCGGAAACGCCAGCAAGAAGAAGCAGAGAGATTACGGCGACAACAAAATAGTACAACTCCAGCCGTAATAAGCCGACAAAAATTTTTAAAATGGGCTGGTTTAGGAGGAGCAGGCTTAGTGACAGCAGTGGTAGGTCGTGAGATTTTTATTAGTATCAGCCCTAAACTTATTTCCCTAGAAAGTTTTAATTTTCAAGTAGTAACAGTAAATTCGCAAGGAGAAATTACCAGCAAACGTCCTAGTCAGGCAAAATTTTTTACTGAATACTTGGGCAATGGCATAACTTTAGATATGGTTGAGATTCCTGCTGGCTCTTTTAAGATGGGTACGGAAAATGAAGAAATAGAAAGGCTTGTGCAAAAATTCAAGAGGGATGAGTTTAGAATAGAAAAACCTCAGCATGAAGTAACGGTTCAATCATTTTTCATGGGTAAATACCCAGTTACCCAAGCGCAATGGAGAAAAGTAGCAGCACTACCCAAAGTTAAGGTTGATTTGAAAGCAGACCCATCTAATTTTAAAGGAGACAACAAACCAGTAGAGCAAGTTTCTTGGTACGATGCTGTTGAGTTCTGCGATCGCCTCTCCAAACATACAAACAAGCAATATCATCTACCTTCGGAAGCGGAATGGGAATATGCTTGTCGTGCTGGCACAAATACACCGTTTCATTTTGGGGAGACGATTACGACTGATTTAGCCAACTACGATGGGAATAACATCTACGCTTCTGAGCCAAAGGGCAAACATCCTCAACAGACAACAGAAGTAGGAATTTTTCCACCTAACGCCTTTGGCTTGTACGACATGCACGGTAACGTTTTGGAGTGGTGTCAAGATACTTGGCATGACAGCTATAAAGGAGCGCCTAGTAATGGAAGTGCATGGATAGATAATGATAATCAGTTTCGGCTCATGCGGGGCGGTTCCTGGATCGTTATTCCTAGTTACTGCCGTTCCGCGTCCCGCCTCAACAATATTAGGGTGGAGCGCGACTACATCTACAGCGATATTGGTTTTCGTGTTGTCTGCGCGGTTGGGAGGATTATTGAGTAGCCCTTTATACTTTAGTTTTTTGCCCTCTACTCTTGTTTCCTTTACCGTTTTTTAGTTTAGCGGAGCGGAACGATCTAATTTTTTTCAACAGTCCTCCTTCCCCATCTCACAATACGGTTCGGATAAGGTTTTTTGATGAAAATTATGGATCACAAAGACGCGATAAATCGTCGTCTCTACAAAAGACTGATTATTGTAAAGACGGCGATTTATCGCGTCTCTTGCCTTAACACCAAGCGTATTGCCTCTTCTCTTGTCCTCCTTCTCCATCTCACTTTTAATACTTTGGATAGTTAAGCTATCAATAAATATAAAATATTAATTAAGAAAAATTTGATACATAACTTGAAAAAAGTGACATCTCCAAGACCGCTACTCTTAAGCAAAAGCTTCAAAATCTCACAAATTCAAATCTTTATAGCTGATAGTCTGACTATTTTTTGGGGAGAATGGCTGGATTTACGTGTCAGAATTCCACAACTAGCTACATCAGGCTTAATCTCTCCACTGGTATACATTCTCGCTTTTGGCTTTGGTTTGGGAGGTTCAATTAAACCAGGGGTAGGAATTAGCGGTGATTATAAGAGCTACTTAGAATTCATTTTGCCAGGGATGGTGGCGCTATCGTCGATGACAGTCAGTTTTGTGGGGACGACGTTTTCGATTTGCGGTGACAGACTTTTTACCAAAAGCTTTGAGGAATTGTTGCTTGTACTGGTGCATCCTTTAGCTTTGCATATTGGTAAAATGCTAGCGGGAGTCATGCGGGGGTTGTTGACTTCGCTGGGTGTAATTTTGGTAGCGTTGCTGTTTACTGGTAACTGGCGTTTTCTGCACCCGTTGTTTTTGTTATTGTTAGTGCTGAGTTGTGCAGTTTTTTCTGGGTTGGGGGTAATTGTCGGGTTAAGTGTGCGATCGCTTGAAGCTGTCGGACTCTACAACAACTTTATCATCATCCCCATGTCTTTTTTGGGAGGCACTTTCTTTGACCCAAATACATTACCAGCAGCTTTAAAAGTTGTAGTCTATTTGTTACCGCTTACTTATGCCACCTTAGGACTGCGTGCAGCTGCTTATTTGCCATTGTCCCAGTTTCCTTGGTACAGTATACCGATTTTGTTAGTGATGGCGATCGCTCTTTCTCTCTGGGGTGCTTACATTTTTGCCCACCAACAAGATTAAAATTTGCAAAAAGCCAATTATCCAAAATGCTAATTCGCAGTGCCACATCAGACGATGTACCCAAAGTTTTACCAATGGTTGCCAAAATTTGCGCCTTGCATGAAAATTGGGATACCGCCAAGTATGGATTTTTGCCTTATCCAGAACAGCGTTATGAAAAATGGTTGACGCGGTTGGCGAATAGTAGCGATCGCAATGTCTTCCTAGTAGCAGAAGATGAAGGGAAATTGGGGGGGTTTCTAGTAGCGACAGTTGAGCGAGAAATACCAATTTACCGTTTACAAGAATATGCTTTCATTCACGATATCTGGGTTGAACCAGAATATCGCCAAAACCGAGTAGCGCAACAAATGGTCATGTTGTGTGTCGAACGCTTCAAAAAAATGGAAATTCAGCAAATTCGGCTTGATACCACAGCTGTCAACGGTGCAGCACGACGATTATTTGCATCCTGCGGTTTTCGCATCAGCACCATAGAAATGCTCAAAGAGTTAGGAGTCAAAAGTCCATAGTCAAAAGTCATTAGTTATTAGACATAGGAGTAAAAATTAATTATCCGTTATCCCAAACCTTTGTAGAGACGTAAGCTAGCTACGTCTCTACGTATGACTCTGGAGATGTATTTAGACTCTTAACTCCTAACTCCTAACTCCTAACTCCTAACTCCTAACTCCTAACTCCTAACTCCACTCCTCTTGACTTTGCTCCTCTTGACTAGCTAGCTAAAAGTGTTTTCTCCAGAGGTGTCCAACGGAAGAAGCGATCGCCTCCTCTTTCGAGAATCACTTTCACCCGTGGTTCTATACTAGGCAAAGACGCTAAATATTCAACTTCCTGATTGGAAAGAATATGCCCTTCAATAATCCACAACACAAGACCCTTTGACTTTGGTGGTAGATGTTCTAGCTGATAGTTGATAATCGGTGGTACATAGTATACAAAACCGACCGCTGCACCATTAGGGATAGTTTTTTTACCCAGGTGAGGAGGTCTGATTCCATGAACTCCCGTCAAATAAGCAGCTAAATCACCCAGTCCTCTTGCGGTAATATGCAAAGTGACATAACCAGCCGCACGCAGTCGGCGTTGATACCGACCTTCAAAACCCCCTTCCAGAGGTGCGTACACACCAAGAGTGCCAAATTTTTCCAGGTCGCGAATGAAAGGTTTGCCAGTGGTTATTAGTGCCATAGATTTTCGTCTTATCCCACTTATATATTTCTATTATTCACTGTTAATCGATATATTTAGTTAGATAACGCTCCTTATAAGTTAGTTTTCCTCTCAGGCTAAGAGGATGTTTGAAAAGTCTAATTTATTACTAGTACAGATCGGGGTAAATAAACCACCCATTCCAAATCGCCAAAAAGTCTGCCCTATAAGCTTTTTGAATGCGTGAGTGCGTGACTGCGTGACTTCCAGCGGTACTAGCCTTGGCGACTTCTAGTCGCGGCTACACGAGACAAAACCCACCTGCGTGGGTTTAAAACCCTTGATTTTCTCTTAGTCCACGGAGGTGGACTTCGTTTGTATAGCCGCGACTTCTAGTCGTCAGGCGCTGGTGCTACACCCTCTTTTCGCAAAAATTATAGACAAACGTCAATAGATGATCTATATTATTAGATTGTGACCAAAATATAAAATTAGTTTACCTTCTAATTAGCATTCCTAGCTAGTTTTAGCATTGAGGGCTGATAATTAAATTCCAAATGTGATATAATCGCTCGGATGGTTAAGAAGCTGATAAACTAATAAAGCCTTGAGTAAACTTAGGAGCATTGGAATAAAAACCAAAGCACAACCTAAGGTAAAAAGCACGTTAGCTCATGCGTTGAGACTAGGCAAAAGATGAAGCGATCGCTTCATCTTTGATGAAAGTGAAAACTGAGCATTCATCTTGGTTTGATGACATTGCATCAGTCTCAGTTAAGGGATACTGAGCAGCGACTGTATGCTTAAGTCCCACTAAAACACGGACACATGAAGCACGACGAAAGTCGTTTTCACTTCTTCGTCAAGAGCAGTGTCCGCTTGAAAGTGCCACAGCAATCGCTTAGACGAAGCATTGCAGCACAAGGCGCTTGCGTTAGAAGGCAAGGGCAAAGTTAATTTCAATCATTGATGACTTCCAATTGGGAAGACATTTTTGCCTATTTTGGTGAATAAATGAGTGAAAATAAACGGATTCAGCAACGCGATTAACGATACGCTTGTTGCTGCACAGAAACGTCAACTTGCAGCAAAATGCTCGAAACAGGGCATTGAAACGAGTGTTTGATGAATCCGATTTTAAAAGTAAGTAGATAAGGAGAGCCAGTAACTGTGTCTGTAGGCATTCTCGGCACCAAACTGGGCATGACCCAAATATTTGACGAAGCAGGAGTAGCCATTCCTGTCACCATCGTCCAAGCGGGACCATGCACGGTAACACAAGTAAAAACAAAACAGACCGACGGTTACTCTGCCATTCAAGTTGGCTATCGTGAAGTGAAGCCAAAGGCTTTAAACAAGCCTTTGCTGGGACATCTGGCAAAATCAGAGGCTTCAGCATTGCGTCACTTACGGGAATATCACATTGAGAACGCTAGTGAGTATTCTTTAGGTCAACAGATTACGGCAGATATTTTTAGTGCAGGTCAAATTGTAGATATAAGCGGTAAAAGTATCGGTCGCGGTTTCGCAGGGAACCAGAAACGAAACAACTTTGGTCGTGGACCCATGTCACACGGTTCCAAAAACCATAGAGCACCCGGTTCCATTGGTGCGGGTACAACACCCGGTCGTGTCTATCCAGGTAAGCGGATGGCAGGACGTTTGGGTGGCAAGCGCATCACAATTCGCAAGCTAACTGTAGTGCGAGTAGACCAAGAGCGGAACTTATTGCTAATCAAGGGAGCTATTCCTGGTAAGCCAGGAGCATTGATAAGTATTATTCCAGCCAAAAAAGTTGGTAAGTAGTTATTGGTAAGTAGTTAGTGGTTATTAAAACAACCAACAAATAACAACGCTCCAACTAACGAAAGACAAAGGACAAAAAAATGACATTTGAGTGTGTAGTCAAAAATTGGCAAGGAGAACAAGTCGCAGAAAAAAGCTTCGACTTACGAGTTGCCAAAGAAGAAACGGCGTCTCATATTGTGCATAGAGCCTTAGTGAGACAGATGACCAATGCTCGCCAAGGAACTGCCAGTACAAAGACCCGTGCAGAAGTTAGAGGTGGTGGTCGCAAACCGTGGCGGCAAAAAGGTACAGGAAGAGCGCGTGCGGGTTCAATTCGTTCACCTCTGTGGCGTGGTGGTGGTGTAATCTTTGGACCAAAGCCCAGAGATTATAACCTGAAGATGAACCGCAAAGAGCGGCGTTTAGCATTGCGGACAGCGTTTGCGAGTCGCATTGAGGATTTGATTGTAGTGGAAGAATTTGGCAACGAGTTTCAACGCCCGAAAACCAAAGAATTGGTACAAGCGATCGCACGTTGGGGTTCACAACCAGAAAGCAATACACTTTTAATCTTGTCGGAACGCACCGAAAACGTTTATCTCTCAGCTCGCAACATCGAAAAACTAAAGTTAATTGCCGCTGACCAACTAAACATTTACGACTTGCTGCACGCTGACAAAATTGTCATTACAGCACCAGCTTTAGAAAAACTTCAGGAGGTCTACAGTGCCTAACTTTGACCCCCGTTATTTGCCCGACTTAGTGCGTCGCCCAATAGTCACCGAAAAAGCGACCATTGCAATGGAGCAGAATAAATACACTTTTGAAGTAATTCCCAAAGCAACCAAGCCAGAAATCAAAGCCGCAATTGAAAACTTGTTTGATGTCAAGGTTGTCAAAGTGAATACCTCAAGACCACCTCGCAAAAAGCGGCGCGTTGGTAAATTTATTGGTTACAAACCCCAATACAAGAAAGCCATTGTCACAGTGGCACCTGGGGACGAAGACAAGATTAGACAAGTTCTATTCCCAGAAGTGTAAAAAAGTTAGGAGTTATGAGTTAAATTCAATTCCTAACTCTTAATTGCTAACTCTTAACTCCGCTCCTCCTAACTTAAAACTCCTAATTCTAAACTAAGATTATGGGTACTCGTTCTTATCGCCCTTATACCCCCAGTACTCGCCAAGTTACTATCTCCGACTTCGCGGAAATTACCAAAACCGAGCCGGAAAAGTCTTTAACGACATACAAGCATCGTCCGAAAGGTAGAAATAACCAAGGGCGAATTACTAGCCGTAGGCGGGGTGGCGGACACAAACAACTTTACCGGATCGTCGATTTTAAACGTGATAAACGGAATATTCCGGCGAAAGTCGAAGCGATTGAGTACGATCCAAACCGCAACGCCCGGATCGCCCTTTTGTTTTACCAAGATGGGGAAAAACGCTATATTCTTCATCCCAACGGTTTGAAAGTCGGGACAACAGTTATTGCAGGACCGGAGGCACCCTTTGAAGATGGTAACGCCTTACCGTTGTCGAATATTCCCTTGGGTACTAGCGTTCACAACGTCGAGTTGACCCCAGGAAAAGGCGGTCAAATCGTTCGTTCCGCCGGTGCAACCGCCCAAGTTGTGGCGAAAGAAGGAAATTACGTTACCATCAAACTCCCTTCTGGCGAAGTCCGAATGATTCGGCGCGACTGCTACGCCACCATCGGACAAGTTGGTAACACCGACGCCAGAAACCTGAGTGCAGGTAAAGCAGGAAGAAACCGCTGGAAAGGTCGCCGTCCTAAGGTCAGAGGAAGCGTCATGAACCCAGTGGATCACCCACATGGTGGTGGTGAAGGTCGCGCTCCCATTGGTAGATCCGGTCCTGTGACACCTTGGGGTAAACCTACCTTGGGTATGAAGACACGCAAGCGCAAGAAGCCAAGCAGCAAGTTTATTGTACGTCGTCGTCGTAAGTCTTCTAAACGCGGACGCGGCGGACGCGAGTCTTAAAAAGTTAGGAGTTATGAGTTGGGAGTTATGAGTTAAATATAATTTCTAACTCCTAATTCCTAACTCCTAATTCCAAACTCCTAATTCCAAACTCCAAACTCCAAAATCTAATTATGGGTCGTTCTCTAAAAAAAGGTCCCTTCGTTGCGGATCATTTACTCAAAAAAATTGAAAAGCTCGACGCAATCAACAGAAAAGAAGTTATTAAAACTTGGTCGAGAGCTTCAACAATTTTGCCCCTAATGGTAGGACATACCATCGCTGTTCACAACGGACGCCAACACGTACCAGTTTTTGTCAATGAGCAAATGGTCGGACACAAATTAGGTGAATTTGCCCCGACACGGACATACAGGGGTCATGGAAAAAGTGATAAAAAAGCAGGGAGATAGAGTTATTGGTTAGTGGTTAGTTGTTAGTAGGAATTGAATTCAACTCACAATTAATAACCCTCCTAATAACAAAAAAGGAGAAACTTATGGCAACTGATACTAAAGAAGTAAAAGCGATCGCCCGTTTTGTACGCATGTCTCCCTTGAAAGTGCGTCGCGTACTCGATCAAATTCGCGGCAGATCCTATCGAGAAGCGCTGATTATCTTGGAATTCATGCCCTATCGTGCCTGCGAACCAGTATTAAAGCTGATTAGAAGCGCTGCCGCTAATGCCGAGCATAACGATGGGTTAGATCGGACTAAATTGGTAATTACTCAAGCATACGCCGATCAAGGTCCAGTCCTAAAACGGTTCCAACCAAGAGCGCAAGGTCGAGCTTACCAAATTCGCAAGCCGACATGTCACATTACAGTAGCAGTTGCCACTGGTGCGGCTGAATAAGCTTGTCTCAGTAAAAAAATTGCGTACAGTCAGAAATTTTAGAGGAACTATTTGTGGGACAAAAAATTCATCCAGTCGGTTTTCGACTGGGTATTACTCAAGAACACCAATCACGTTGGTTTGCCGTTCCTGACCGTTATCCAGAACTTCTTCAAGAAGACTACAAACTCCGCAACTACATAGAAAAAAAGCTAGGTAAATACGCTCAGAACAATGCCGGGATCTCGGAAGTGCGAATTGAGCGCAAAGCAGACCAAATCGACTTAGAAGTACGTACAGCTCGACCGGGTGTAGTTGTAGGTCGAGGTGGACAAGGTATTGAAGCATTGCGTACCGGACTTCAAGACTTGTTAGGCGGCAATCGCCAAATTCGCATTAACGTAGTTGAAGTACAACGAGTTGATGCCGATGCTTATTTGATTGCGGAATACATCGCTCAACAATTGGAACGCCGCGTTTCCTTCCGTCGCGTAGTGCGTCAAGCCATCCAACGCGCTCAACGTGCTGGTGTGCAAGGCATTAAAGTTCAAGTAGGCGGTCGGCTCAACGGTGCAGAAATTGCCCGGACAGAGTGGACTCGTGAAGGTAGAGTACCTCTACATACCTTACGGGCTGATATTGACTACTCTTGCTGTACCGCCAAAACCATTTACGGCATTCTCGGTATCAAAGTGTGGGTGTTTAAAGGAGAAATTATTCCCGGACAAGAAGAAACTCCTTCCCAACCAACAACCAGAGATCGCGAACCTCGTCGTCGTCAACAACAACGTCGTCGCCAACAATTTGAAGATCGTTCAAATGAAGGATAAAGGGGCATGGGGCATGGGGCATGGGGCATGGGGCATGGAAAGAATTTATCATAACTAATTCTAAATTTCCATTGCCCATTGCCCATTGCCCATTGCCCATTGCCCATTGCCCATTGCCCATTGCCCATTGCCCAAATCATGTTAAGTCCTAGAAGAACTAAATTCCGCAAACAACAACGCGGACGGATGTGCGGTGTAGCTACCCGTGGTAGCAGCCTGAACTTTGGCGATTTTGCCCTCCAAGCACAAGAACCAGCTTGGATTACCTCCCGGCAAATAGAGGCTTCGCGTCGAGCAATGACTCGTTATATCCGTCGGGGTGGTAAAATCTGGATTCGTATTTTCCCAGACAAACCTGTAACCATGCGTCCCGCAGAAACTCGGATGGGTTCCGGTAAAGGTTCGCCGGAATTTTGGGTAGCAGTCGTTAAGCCAGGACGGATTTTATTTGAAATTGCTGGCGTTACTGAAGAAATCGCTCGCGAAGCAATGCGCTTGGCAGCTTTTAAGTTACCAATTAAAACTAAGTTCATTTCACGCTCCGAATCGGAGCCGCAGGAGTAAATCATGCCTCTGCCTAAAGTTTCAGAAGCAAGAGAATTAAGTGACGAAAAATTGTCTGATGAAATTCTTGCTGTGAAAAAGCAACTATTTCAACTGCGCTTGCAAAAAGCAACCAGACAATTAGAAAAACCCCATCAATTCAAACATGCTCGACACCGTTTAGCCCAGTTGCTGACAGTAGAAACAGAGCGCAAACAACAAGCAACTGAATTGGTTAAAGAAGAAAAGTAGGAGATTATGGCAGTCAAAGAACGAGTTGGTTTGGTAGTGAGCGACAAAATGCAAAAAACGGTGGTAGTCGCCATTGAAAACCGCGCCCCTCACCCCAAGTACGGCAAGATTGTAGTGAATACCCAGCGCTATAAAGTCCACGACGAAGAAAACAAATGTAAAGTGGGCGATCGCGTTCGCATTCAGGAAACTCGACCCCTGAGCAAAACCAAGCGCTGGCAAGTCACAGAAATCCTCAATACTAAAGCGACAACGTAATAGTTGGCGCGTTTTCGCTCCAACCTCACAAGGAAGAAAAATTGTGATTCAATCCCAGACCTACCTCAATGTCGCAGATAATAGCGGCGCCCGCAAATTAATGTGTATCCGCGTTTTAGGCGGAGGCGGAGGAAATCGTCGTTATGGCGGTGTCGGCGATAAAATTATTGCCGTTGTTAAAGATGCCATTCCTAACATGGCAGTAAAAAAATCTGATGTAGTGGAAGCGGTTATTGTTCGCACCCGCAAAGCCATGAACCGTGATAGCGGTATGAGTATCCGCTTTGACGACAACGCCGCAGTAATCATCAACAAAGATGGGAATCCAAGAGGTACGCGCGTTTTCGGACCAGTGGCACGGGAATTGCGCGAGAAAAACTTTACCAAAATCGTTTCTTTGGCTCCGGAGGTGCTGTAATGGCAAAACAGCCGAAACCTAAAGTTTTTTATAAAATGCACATCAAAACTGGGGACACCGTGCAAGTGATTGCCGGCAAAGACAAAGGCAAAGTTGGTGAAATAGTCAAAGCACTTCCCCAAGTTAGTCAAGTCATTGTCAAAGGCGTCAACATTAAAACTAAGCACGTAAAACCCCAAGCCGAAGGTGAATCGGGACGCATTCTTACCCAAGAATTCCCAATTCATAGTTCCAACGTAATGCTTTATTCAACCAAGCAAAACGTTGCTAGTCGCATCTGCTACACCACAACCCAAGAAGGGAAGAAGGTACGGATGTTAAAGAAAACCGGCGAGATACTTGATAAATAGTTATGAGTTAGAAGTGAGGAGTTAGGAATTAACGGGTTTAACTTATAACTCATAACTTTTTAAGAAATAGTTAGGAGTTAGAAGTGAGGAGTTAGGAATTAACGGATTTAACTTATAACTCATAACTTTTTAAGAAATAGTTAGGAGTTAGAAGTGAAAAGTTAAGAATAAACGGGTTTAACTCATAACTCATAACTCATAACTCATAACTTCTTTTCCCCTGACCAAGACCAGGGATAAACAAGAAAAAAAATATGGCACCAACAAGACTCAAAAATTTATACCAAGAGACAATCGTCCCCAAACTGATGAATCAGTTTCAATACACCAACATTCATCAGGTTCCGAAATTACTAAAAATTACGGTGAATCGGGGATTGGGGGAAGCTGCTTCCAACGCGAAAGCATTAGAAGCCTCATTAAATGAAATTGCGGTGATTACAGCTCAAAAGCCTGTAGTCACGCGGGCAAAAAAGGCGATCGCTGGCTTCAAAATTCGTCAAGGAATGCCTGTTGGAATCATGGTGACACTTAGAGGCGAACGAATGTACGCCTTTATCGACCGACTGATCAGCCTTTCCTTGCCTAGAATTAGAGACTTTCGCGGCATTAGTCCCAAAAGCTTTGATGGTCGGGGAAATTACACTCTCGGCGTCAGAGAACAGTTAATTTTTCCAGAAGTCGAGTACGACAGCATCGATCAAGTACGTGGTATGGATATTTCCATCATCACCAGCGCAAAAAATGACGAAGAGGGACGCGCGTTACTCAAAGAAATGGGAATGCCCTTTCGCGATCAATAAGTTCAGTTATACGAGGGAACGATGGCGGCTAACGACACAATTGCAGATATGCTGACGCGCATCCGCAATGCTACTATGGCGAGGCATCAAACAACACTAGTGCCAGCGACAAAAACAACCCGTAGTATTGCTAAAGTGCTTCGTGAAGAAGGCTTTATTTCCGAATACGAAGAAGCAGAAGATGGAGTAAAGCGTAACTTGGTGATTGCCCTGAAATACAAGGGTAAAAATCGCCAGCCTCTAATTACCGCTTTAAAGCGAGTGAGCAAACCAGGCTTGCGAGTTTACTCTAACAAAAAAGAATTACCACGGGTATTAGGTGGTATTGGCATTGCGATTATTTCTACATCCAGTGGCATCATGACCGATCGCGAAGCGCGACGTCAGAACTTGGGTGGTGAAGTGCTTTGCTACGTTTGGTAGTCAACAGTCAATGGTCAACAGTCAATGGTCAACAGTCAATGGTCAACAGTCAATGGTCAACAGTCAATAGACTTTTGACTCTGGATTTTGGAATGGGTGACTCTTGGCTTAGGACAAAGGATAAAAATTTATGTCTCGAATTGGTAAACGTCCAATTACAGTTCCAGCAATTGTACAAATAACAATTGACGGCACAAAAGTTGTGGTGAAAGGTCCCAAAGGTGAACTTTCTCGCGACCTGCCGACTAATGTGAGTGTCTCTCAAGATGGGGAAATATTACTTGTAAATCGGCGGGATGATTCCCGCACATCTCGGCAGCTACACGGGTTATGCCGTACCTTAGTTGCCAACATGGTAGAAGGAGTTTCCACAGGTTTTCAACGTCGGTTGGAAATTCAAGGGGTAGGTTATAGGGCACAACTTCAAGGTCGTAACCTCGTCTTGAATATGGGTTATAGCCATCAAGTGCAAATTCCCCCACCAGACGGAATTCAGTTTGCAGTTGAAGGTACCACTAACGTCATCGTTAGCGGGTATGACAAAGAAATAGTAGGCAACACCGCAGCGAAAATTCGCGAAGTTCGCCGACCAGAACCTTATAAAGGTAAAGGTATTCGCTACGCTGGTGAAGTGGTCAGACGTAAAGCTGGTAAGACTGGTAAAGGTAAGAAGTAAAAATGAAACTTACTCGCAAAGAATCTAAACAGCGTCGCCATCGACGCGTCCGTGGGAAAGTAAGCGGTTCTGAAGAACGTCCGCGTTTAGCTGTATTTCGCTCGAACGAGCATATTTATGCTCAGATAATTGATGATACCAAGCATCACACAATTGTGGCAGCTTCGAGTGTAGAACCAGATTTAAAATCTAATTTGGCTACAGGAGCGAACCGCGAAGCATCAGTTCAAGTTGGCAAGTTGATTGCAGCGCGATCGCTCGAAAAAGGCATTACTCAAGTAGTTTTTGATCGCGGTGGTAATTTATATCATGGTCGGATCAAAGCTTTAGCTGATGCTGCACGGGAAGCCGGCTTAGATTTCTAAAATTAGTAATTAGTTAGTGGTTAGTTAATAGTGGATAGTAGTTAGTGGGAGCGTGGATAGTAGAACAACGCTCCAAATAACAACCCTCCAAATAACAACGCTCCAACTAACAAATAACAACCAACAACGAACAATCAATAGCATTAATTATGGCAACCGAGCGTAAAAATAAAACAAAACGCGCCAAGAAAGAAGAGACAACCTGGCAAGAACGGGTGATTCAGATCCGACGCGTCAGTAAGGTCGTTAAGGGAGGTAAAAAACTCAGCTTCCGAGCGATCGTTGTCGTTGGTAACGAACGCGGTCAAGTCGGTGTGGGAGTAGGTAAAGCTTCAGATGTAATTGGTGCCGTAAAAAAAGGCGTAGCCGACGGCAAAAAGCATCTAATCGAAATCCCCATGACCAAATCCAACTCCATTCCCCATCCTATTGATGGTACCGGTGGTGGCGCAAAAGTCATGATGCGACCAGCATCCCCTGGAACCGGGGTAATTGCCGGTGGTGCTGTCCGTACCGTATTGGAGTTAGCTGGAGTTCGCAACATTTTAGCCAAACAACTCGGCTCCAACAATCCACTCAACAATGCTAGAGCCGCAGTTAATGCCCTATCTACCCTGCGTACCTTCGCCCAAGTTGCCGAAGATAGAGGTGTTCCCATTGAGAATCTATACATTTAATAAGTCAAAAGTCAAGAGTCAAAAGTCAAAAATTCACTGACTATTGACCATTAACCATTGACCATTAACCATTGACCATTGACAAAATTATGAGACTAAATGATGTTCGTCCTCAAAAAGGCTCGAAAAAACGGAAGAAGCGTGTAGGTAGGGGTATTTCTGCCGGTCAAGGTGCCAGTGCTGGTTTAGGTATGCGGGGTCAAAAATCTCGCTCTGGTAGCAGCACCCGACCTGGTTTTGAAGGTGGTCAACAGCCGTTGTATCGCCGTATCCCTAAGTTAAAGGGCTTTCCAGTTATTAATCGTAAAAATTACACTACGATTAATGTAGAGAAACTAGCTTCCCTTCCTGCCAATACAGAAGTTACTTTGGAATCTTTAAAGGCATCAGGTATTATCACTAGTGCCAAAGCACCATTGAAAATTTTGGGCAATGGGGAATTGAGCGTTGCGCTCAATGTTAAAGCAGCAGCTTTCACAAGCCAAGCTCGAAGCAAAATTGAGGCAGCTGGTGGGAGTTGTGAAGTTTTATAATGATGTTCGCGAAGCGTCTCCGTAGAAGAAGGATGAAAAATATATACTTCAAATTTTATACTTCTGACGAGCGTACTTCACACTTCATACTTCAAAGGTAGCCCTTTATGATTAGTCGAGACAAAGCCCCAACGGCTCAAGAAACTTTTATGCAGATGGCTCAAGCAGCTGGACTAAGAGGTCGGCTGCTTGTCACCGTCGGTATTTTAATTTTGATTCGCCTAGGCATTTATTTGCCCATACCTGGAATAAATCGCGACTTATTTAGCCAAGCGATTCAGGGTAATAGCGCTATATTCGGCTTGTTAGACATATTCTCAGGACGCGGACTTTCTACTTTGGGAGTCTTTGCCTTGGGCATTTTGCCTTACATTAACGCTTCCATTATTATCCAATTGCTCACGACTGCGATTCCAGCTTTAGAAAATTTACAAAAAAATGAAGGTGAAGCCGGACGGCGAAAAATTTCCCAAATTACACGCTATGTGTCTTTAGGTTGGGCGATTATTCAAAGTACTGCATTCTCGGCATTTTTCTTACAGCAATTTGCTAAAGAACCCGGTCCCTTATTTGTCGCAGAAACAGCGATCGCTCTCACAGCTGGTTCTATGTTCGTTATGTGGGCATCAGAACTAATCACTGAGCGAGGGGTTGGTAATGGAGCATCTTTGTTGATTTTTGTCAACATTGTCGCCTCACTACCAAAATCTTTGGGCGATACCATCGACTTAGTGCAAGTCGGCGGTCGGGAAATAGTCGGACGCGTAATTGTACTGGTGTTGGTGTTCTTGGTAACGATTGTTGGGATTGTCTTTGTTCAAGAAGGAACACGGCGCATCCCAATTATTTCCGCTCGTCGTCAAGTCGGTCGGCGTGTTTTGGCAGAGCAACGTAGCTATCTACCCCTGCGGCTAAATCAAGGCGGTGTGATGCCGATTATTTTTGCGGCTGCCATCTTGAGTTTGCCACTTTTGCTGGCTAATTTCACCAAAAATCCCGACTTGATTAATATTGTTAACACTTATTTGAGTCCTGGTGGTTCTGCGCCTTGGGCATACTCGCTGATTTACCTCGTTTCTATTGTTTTCTTCAGCTACTTCTACTCTTCGTTGATTCTTAACCCAGTAGATGTGGCGCAGAACTTGAAAAAAATGGGTTCTAGCATTCCTGGCGTTCGTCCGGGTAAAACAACGAGCGAGTATATTGAGCGGGTGACGAATCGACTAACTTTTTTAGGTGCGATCTTTTTGGGCTTGGTTGCAATTATCCCCACAGCTGTAGAAAGCTCTTTAGGTGTGCCAACCTTTAAAGGAATTGGCGCAACTTCGTTGTTAATTCTGGTTGGTGTGGCGATTGAAACAGCAAAACAAGTCCAAACTTACGTCATCTCTCAGCGCTATGAAGGAATGGTGAAATAACAGTGACGCGATTAATCTTCTTGGGACCACCTGGAGCTGGTAAGGGAACTCAAGCTCAAAACTTAGCTTACGACTGCAATATTCCCCATATTTCCACGGGTGATATATTGCGTCAAGCAATGAAAGAGCAAACCCTTTTAGGAATCAAAGCTCAAAATTACGTTGATAGTGGCGAGTTGGTTCCCGACCAGCTCATGCAGGAGCTAGTGCAGGAGCGTCTTAGTCAACCAGATATTAAGTCTGGATGGATTTTAGATGGCTTTCCTCGCAAAGTAACGCAAGCAGTTTTTTTGCAGGAATTGCTGCTTCATATGGGTCTTCCTAGCGGTGAAAAAGTGGTCAATCTGGATGTCCCAGATGATGTAGTGGTAGCACGTTTACTTGATCGCGGACGAAAAGATGATACCGAAGAGGTGATTCGTCGTCGCTTAGAAGTTTACCGCAATGAAACTGCACCTTTGATTGATTATTACGGCTCGAAGCAACAACTTCTCACCGTCAATGGTAATCAATCCCAAGAAGAAGTCACTAATGAACTTAAGAAGGTAATCGCTTTTTAGTTTCACTCATGGGACAGGGAGGACTCCTTGGAGTCCTTGGAGACAAAAAGAATAATTCTTCTTTCCCCATCTCCACTCCTCCACTCTCCCCCTCCCCCTTAGGGCAGGATGAATTTAAAATTTCGCTAAAATATATTAAGAAACTGTTGATATAATCGCCAAATTGTGTTTTCTTGCAGATTTAGTTACTGCAACTTTCCGAGGAGACTGTTGAATTGAGGAAAAAATAAATTGTCTAAACAAGATTTGATTGAAATGGAAGGCACTGTCACAGAGTCCCTACCAAATGCCATGTTTCGCGTTGACCTAGACAATGGCTTTAATGTTCTGGCTCATATTTCTGGTAAGATTCGCCGGAACTATATTAAGATTTTACCTGGCGATCGCGTCAAAGTCGAGTTAACTCCTTACGACTTGACTAAGGGTAGAATCACTTATCGACTGCGGAAGAAGTAGATAAGTGTCTAACTTCATGTTTGAAGGTATTATCACCCAAGTTTTACTACCTGACAATGTTGAATTAGAAAATGGCTCTAAAATCATGAGCTTGCAGGTTTTGTGGTTGAACTTGACAATGGATCTAACATCTTGGCTTACCTTCCCCTGAAGAAACGCTACCATATCAAATTTTCACCTGGTGAGCGCGTCAAAGTCGAGTTAACTCCCTACGACTTGACAAAGGGTAAAATCACTTCTCGACTGCGGAAAAAGTAAGTAATGGTAAAACTTTTAACTGGAGGTAAATATTGTTGCCGAACCAAGATGCGATTCAAATTGAAGGTACTATCACCGAACTCTTACCACTTGGCGAGGTAAAAGGGGAAAATGGCTCTCCTGTGAAAGTTTACTGGTTCTGTGGTTGAACTTGACAATGGATCTAATATCTTGGCTTACCTACCCCGACTTCGTCACTATATCAAAATTTTAGTTGGCGATCGCGTCAAAGTGAAGTTGGATAATAACGACCATAACAAAAGAAGAATCACTTATCGAATGCGAAACAAGTAAGTATATGTAGATAATTTTACCAGAAACCACCATATTTGGTGTTAAGGAAAAAAATAACTGACGAAAATCCTCAAAAATGCTATCATTTACTATTTGGAGTCACTTAAAAACGGCATGAAAGTCAGAGCTTCAGTCAAGAAAATTTGTGAAAAGTGTAACGTTATCAAACGTCGCGGGCGCGTGATGGTTATTTGTGTTAATCCCAAGCACAAGCAACGTCAGGGATAGCATCGATACTGCTAGCAATGACGTTAATCAGGTGAAGCGAAAAAAATCACCGTCACGCAGATAGTAACAGTACTGGCAAGAACAATAGGGAGAAATCAACAAATGGCACGTATTGCCGGAGTAGACCTTCCACGCGACAAACGCGTAGAAATTGGTCTAACTTATATCTACGGAATTGGATTATCTAGATCGCAAGAAATATTAGCTAATACTGGTGTAAATCCAGACATTCGTGTCAAAGACTTAAATGATGCGGATATAGCAGCGCTACGGGGAATCATCGAGAGCGACTATCAAGTAGAAGGTGACTTGCGACGTTTAGAGGGACTGAACATCAAGCGTCTGATTGATATTGGCAGCTACAGAGGTCGTCGTCATCGGATGGGCTTGCCAGTCAGAGGACAAAGAACTCGTACCAACGCCAGAACTCGTCGAGGCAGACGGCAGACAGTGGCAGGTAAGAAGAAAGCTCCGGGCAAATAAATTTTCAAGGCTCTGTGACAACAACTATTACCATTATTCAACTACACCAGTATTATGGCGCGACAACCAACTAAAAAAAGTGGTAGCAAAAAGCAAAAACGCAACGTTCCTAACGGAATGGCATATATCCAGTCTACTTTCAACAATAGCATTGTCACCATTACCGATCAAAACGGAGATGTGATTTCTTGGGCAAGTGCTGGTTCTAGCGGTTTTAAAGGAGCAAAAAAGGGAACTCCCTTCGCAGCCCAAACCGCCGCAGAAAGTGCAGCACGCCGAGCGATGGACTCTGGAATGCGCCAAATAGAGGTAATGGTTAGTGGTCCTGGAGCGGGTAGAGAAACCGCTATCCGGGCACTGCAAGGAGCCGGATTGGAAATTACACTGATTCGGGATATTACCCCAATTCCTCACAATGGTTGCCGTCCGCCTAAGCGCCGTCGAGTTTAGACATTACCATCTGGGCGATCGCATTTTAGCTGCATCGTCCACAAGTTCTGAGTGAAGCTTCAAATACCAACATTGGCATGTATGAAAAAGCTTCCTTGAAGTTCCAAAGCATTAAGTAAATAAAGACGAGGCAATTGATTTGCCTTTTAGCAGCACCTTAAAAGAAGGGAGGCTACTCCGTGCCGCAGTTTCAAATTGAATGTGTAGAATCCAATACCGAGGAAAGTCGGAACCATTACAGTAAATTTGTCTTAGAACCACTAGAGCGCGGTCAGGGAACAACAGTAGGCAACGCCCTAAGAAGAGTTTTACTATCTAATCTAGAGGGTACAGCAGTTACCGCAGTGCGGATTGCAGGCGTTTCACACGAGTTTGCCACAGTTCCGGGTGTGCGAGAAGACGTACTGGAAATCCTCATGAAAATGAAGGAACTTATCCTGAAAAACTATTCTTCTCAACCCCAGATTGGTCGTTTACTTGTGACAGGTCCAGCCACAATCACAGCGGCACATTTTGATTTGCCTAGTGAAGTAGAAGTCATCGACCAAACCCAGTATGTAGCGACCATTGCCGAGGGAGCAAAGCTGGAAATGGAATTCCGCATCGAGAAAGGCAAAGGATATCGCACCGTAGAGCGAGGACGTGAGGAAGCTACATCTTTAGACTTTCTTCAAATAGACTCCGTGTTTATGCCAGTGCGGAAAGTTAACTATAGTGTTGAAGACTTCCGTGGAGATAACTCCATGCCCAAAGACCGACTACTGTTGGAAGTTTGGACAAATGGCAGTATCTCACCTCAAGAAGCACTTTCCTCTGCTGCTGCTATCTTGGTAGATTTGTTCAATCCGTTGAAAGATATCTCCCTCGATCCAGTCGATACAAACTCGGATATCCCAGACGATCCAACCGCTCAGATTCCCATCGAAGAATTGCAGCTTTCTGTACGAGCTTATAACTGTCTCAAACGAGCACAAGTAAACTCTGTAGCAGACTTGTTGGATTTTACCCAAGAAGACCTCTTAGAAATCAAAAACTTCGGTCAAAAGTCGGCAGAAGAAGTAGTAGAAGCTTTACAGCGACGCTTAGGCATTACTCTGCCACAGGAAAGAGGCTCCAAACACGCATAGTAGTTTGTTAGTAGTTAGTAGTTATTAGTTATTGGCTGATAAACAACTAACAACTAACAATTGAACATTTAACAACTAGCAACGTTCCAACTAACAAAAAGATTATGCGTCACCGTTGTCGCGTCAAAAAACTTGGTAAACCAGCCGACCAGCGTCGTGCTTTATTGCGATCGCTCACCACCGAGCTGATTCGTCATGGTCGGATCACCACCACTTTAATTCGCGCTAAAGTTTTGCGAAGCGAAGTGGATAAAATGATTACCCTAGCCAAAAATGGCTCGCTGACAGCACGTCGTCAAGCTCTGGGCTATATGTTCGACAAACAACTAGTTCATGCTTTGTTTGAGCAAGCCCCCACCAGGTATGGTACTCGTCAAGGTGGTTACACTCGCATTCTGCATACTGTCCCGCGTCGGGGTGACAATGCACAAATGGCAATAATTGAATTAGTTTGAGTCATTAGTCAAAGGCGGTCATTAGTTAAGAATCAAAGAACAAATGACTTTTGACAAAATCCCTATGTTAGAAAGCCACCACCCTACACCGACTTATAGAGTAGCCCTAGTAATTCAATACCTGGGCACTCATTTTCATGGGTGGCAAAGGCAACTACAACAGCGCACCGTCCAAGAAGAGATAGAAAAAGCTATATCAGTTATACTGGGGTATCATGTGACACTACACGGCGCAGGTCGAACTGATTCCGGAGTTCACGCGGCTGCTCAAGTAGCCCATTTTGATGCCACAGGTAGAATCCCCGCCGACAAGTGGGCAACAGTTCTTAATAGCTATCTGCCCAAAGATATATTGATTCGGGCTTCGGCAAGTGTAAGTAACAGTTGGCACGCTCGCTTTGGTGCAGCTTATCGACGGTATCGTTACACGCTTTATACTGAAGACCGACCGAACTTGTTCGTTAGACCCTTTAGTTGGCATTATTATTATGCACCCCTGGATGAAGCTTTAATTCAGGCTGCCCTTAAACCTCTGATGGGAAAGCATCATTTAGCTGCTTTTCATCGTGCGGGTTCAAAGCGTAAGCATTCCTGGGTAGAAGTGCAAGCAGCGGAGTGTTATCGATCAGGATCATTTCTTCATATTGAAATTCAGGCAGATGGATTTTTGTATGGCATGGTGCGGCTGTTGGTAGGGATGCTGGTAGAAGTAGGTTCACAAGAGCGATCGCTTTCTAACTTCACAGAAATCTGGACATATCAACATCGGGAAAAAGTCAAATATGCCGCACCCCCCCAAGGATTATGCTTGTTGCGAGTCGGCTATCCAGATTTTCCCTTTCCCCAATCCGTTTGGTACGACACCTTACCAAAATTAGTTTTTAGTTTTTAGTTAGGAGTTAGGAGTTAGGAGTTAGGAGTTAGGAGTTAGGAGTTAGGAGTTAGGAGTTAGGAGTTAGTAGAATAACTATCAACTAACCACTATCAACTATCAACTATCAACCAACAACTATCAACCAACAACTAACCACTAACCACTAACAAATGACAAAGGACAATTAACAAATGACAACAAACAAAACCTACCTTCCTCCTGTAGCAACGATTGAGCGTGAGTGGTACGTAGTAGACGCCACCGACAAACGCTTAGGTCGCCTTGCCACCGAAATCGCCATGATTTTGCGCGGCAAAAATAAACCAGAATATACCCCTCACATGGACACAGGCGGCTTCGTCATTGTCGTCAATGCTGAGAAAGTCACAGTCACAGGCAAAAAGCGTACTCAAAAACTCTACCGTCGCCACTCCGGTCGTCCCGGTGGGATGAAAACCGAAACCTTCGCCAAGCTGCAAGACCGCCTACCAGAACGGATTATCGAACACGCCGTCAAAGGTATGTTACCGAAAAATAGCCTAGGCAAGCAGTTATTTACCAAACTGAAAGTTTACGCTGGTGCAGATCATCCCCACACAGCGCAACAACCTAAAGAACTACAAATTAATACAATTCCTGGAGCCGAAAACTAATGCAAGCAGTAGACACCAACAGCGGTCGCGCCGTTTACTGGGGTACTGGTCGCCGTAAATCAGCAGTCGCACGGGTACGCCTAGTTCCAGGTACCGGTCAGATGACCGTAAATGGCAAACCTGGAGATTTATACTTCCAATTCAACGCTAACTACCTAGGAGTCATCAAAGCACCCCTAGAAACTTTGGGACTGGAAAACGAATATGACATTTTGGTGAAAGCTGAAGGTGGTGGCTTAACCGGACAAGCAGACTCTGTTCGCTTAGGAGTCGCTCGTGCTTTATGTCAGCTAGACCCAGAAAACCGCCCACCTTTGAAAACCGAAGGCTACCTCACCCGCGATCCACGGGCAAAAGAGCGGAAAAAATACGGCTTGCACAAAGCCCGCAAAGCACCTCAGTACTCGAAACGATAAGCAATTGGGCATTGGGCAATGGGCATTGGGCAATGGGCATTGGGCATTGGGAATAAAAAAAGCGGCATTATTTAGATGATGCGCGTTCTAATACGATTCTTTCCATGCCCGATGCCCCATGCCCGATGCCCGATGCCCCAGTTATAATTTAGATAGATTAACCACGAAAGGAAAATGGCTAAACCTGATATTCATCCTAAGTGGTATCCAGATGCGAAAGTTTACTGCAACGGTCAAGTCGTAATGACCATTGGCTCAACCAAGCCAGAATTGCACGTAGATGTTTGGTCTGGAAACCACCCATTCTATACCGGCACCCAGAAGATGATTGACACCGAAGGTCGAGTAGAACGCTTCCTTCGCAAGTACGGTATGTCCTCATCGTCAGGTGAAGAAGGCGCAGGCGGCAAAAAGAAAAAGTAGCGGGTTGGCTTGGGCAGTGTTAACGACGACCCTGTACTTTTCGGGGTCGATTGTCTTTTTTCCTGAGCCAATTTGTTATTTAAAGGAGCGCAAAGACTCGTCATGGCTGAATCATACCTGCTGGATAAATTAAAATCCGTTGAACAAACTTTTAATGAATTAACCCGTCGGCTTGGCGATCCGGATACTGCCAGAAATCCCGATGAGTATCAAAAAATCGCTAAGTCACGCTCTTCTTTAGAAGAGGTAGTAGATACTTATGAAATTTGGAAAATTGCTACTCAAGACTTGATCGGGGCACGTCAAGTTTACAAAGAAGCAAGCAGCGATCCAGAAATGCAAGAAATGGCAGGACTGGAAGTCGATGAACTTGAGCAGAAAATCGAATATTTAGAAACTCGCTTGAAGGTATTGCTGTTACCCCGCGACCCGAATGATGATAAAAACATCATGTTGGAAATTCGCGCCGGTACTGGTGGTGATGAGGCAAGTATTTGGGCTGGGGATTTGCTGCGGATGTATTCGCGCTATGCTGATACTGAAGGTTGGAAAGTGAAGTTGGT
This sequence comes from Plectonema radiosum NIES-515, assembly GCF_025753815.1. Classification (GTDB taxonomy): domain Bacteria; phylum Cyanobacteriota; class Cyanobacteriia; order Cyanobacteriales; family Nostocaceae; genus Hassallia; species Hassallia radiosum_A. The sequence continues at coordinate 40,616 of NZ_JAOWRF010000251.1, forward strand.
AAGTGAGTCTCTCGGTGAGATGGGCGGCTTCAAAGAAGTAATTCTAGAAATTCAGGGTGAGAGCGTTTACAGCAAGCTGAAGTTTGAAGCTGGAGTGCATCGCGTCCAGCGTGTGCCGGCAACCGAAGCTGGGGGAAGAGTTCACACCTCCACAGCCACAGTCGCAATTATGCCAGAGGTGGATGAGGTGGAAATTCACATCGACCCGAAGGATATTGAGATGACTACAGCTCGTTCTGGTGGTGCTGGTGGGCAAAACGTCAACAAAGTAGAAACAGCGGCTGACTTGATGCACAAACCCACCGGAATTCGGATTTTCTGTACCGAAGAACGCAGCCAGTTACAAAACAAAGAACGGGCTATGCAAATTCTGCGGGCAAAGTTGTATGAAATCAAGTTGCGCGAACAACAAGAAGAAGTAACTTCCATGAGGCGATCGCAAGTTGGTACAGGTTCCCGTTCTGAAAAGATTCGCACCTACAACTACAAAGATAACCGCGCAACCGACCACCGTCTTGGTCAAAATTATTCGCTTAACCCCGTCTTAGAAGGCGATTTAGAGCCACTAATTCAATCTTGTATCTCTCAAGACCAGCAAGAAAGGTTAGCGGAACTCGCCACTTCCGGCGCTAGTAATTAATTATGACGCGCGGTAGAGACGTTCCGCCGGAACGTCTCTACCTAAATATATGTAAAAACCCCTTGTAGTGTTGTTGCTTTCAGTACACACAGGCGGTTTTCTAATGCGGTGTCAAGTGCATCTTCGATTTCTCGTTCATAATTGTAATAAGCGAATTCATACCGCATGATACTTTGTAATTTTGTCCATTCCTTCACCGTAGGACAGGTATAAATTAGCTTTTCTACTTCATTTTGCCAACGCGCAAAAATCCGGTAGCTGAAAAAGCTGCTGCATACACCACCTTGCTCATTCCAGTAAGAAATACATACCTGATGCTTCAAACGGTGGATTTTCTTGATTTTCTGGACACGCTGACCTTGGGCTATAAGTGCTTCTTTGGCTTCAGCGTCACAAATGTGCCACAATTGTGGTTTAATTTTATTAGCGGCTATTAAACTTTGACCTTTGCGGCGATATTGTGTTTTCTTGCGTGTCCGACTAACCATGATCCACCCTTCGTGTTATTTGACCGCAAGCTCACTATTAATATTTTTCAGGCTAAAATGAATTAGTCTGGTTATCTTTTCAGGATTGGCTTGCAGGTAAACTTTAAAAGTACATTTCTAGTTTAAATTTACCATTGGCAAGCAAATTTGTAAATGCCCAAACAAAATATTTTTGGGCGAGAAAGTAAAATACATCGATTAGTGGAAGAAATACTACAGCAGTGGATTTAGAGGCGAGAAAGAAACTGATTTCAGTAGTGAAAATGGCTCGTGGCTCCATGAGTCAACGGGGATTTGGTAAGCTTCTAGGTGTTTCTGCTACTGCTGTACAGTTGTGGGAGAAGGGCGAGTCTATCCCAGATACGCATAATTTAGCTCAAATAGCAGATAGAGCAGGTTATACGATGGAGGAACTGCTGAATTATTTGGGTGTCAAACCAACATCAGTAACCTCAGATGTGAATAACATTGTCAAACAAATAAAGGTAATGCCTTTGTCTGAGGTGGCGATAATCGCTCAAGCAGCAGTGGAACGAATGGTTACTGCTACTGAGTCTTTGCAAAACGAAGCAAAAGCAAGTTGAGTTAGAATGATGAATAACTCAAGGGCATAGACGCACACAGTCTTCCTTATAAGTACAGTTGAGTAGCTACATCAGCAGTGAACATAGAAAGCAGAGAAAAACTGATTGAAATTATCAAACTAGCTCGTGGTTCAATGAGTTAAAGAGATTTTGGCAAGCTTTTGGGAGTTTCTGCTACTGCTGTTCAAATGTGGGAAAAGGGTGTGAAGGTTCCAGATACTGAAAATCTGGCTCAAATTGCAACCAGAGCAGGGTATACGTTGGAAGAGTTAGATTAAATCGTCAAATTCTTGGCTAAAGTTATTCATGGTTGCTCAAAGCGAGAAAGTTGACAGCGTTATAAATTGCTGGTATTCTTGAACCAGTGCCGAAAACCAAGGCATAATTATCCGGTTTG
>NZ_JAOWRF010000094.1 GCF_025753815.1 Plectonema radiosum NIES-515
AGTTAAAAGCCGTCCCTGACTGGCAAAAACGACTTAGAGAGGCTGTTGACGAAATAATTAAAGACACGGATATTTGTCAATAGACGTATAGGTTTGTCCGTATTATTGGCTACTTAGGCGTAACTCTGTCAGAGTACCAGACAAAGGAGCGAACATGAAGGTTGGCTAGAATTGTGCATTTTCTATAGAAACGGTATCAGCAGTGATTAAAAAACCTCTGCTCCTTAATTTTAATCAATCAGGAACGACAACTTTCTGAGAATTATGATGATTGATTGACCAGCGGTGGTCAACTTCTTTAGAGGAAAACTGGCAAATTTCTTCTAGGTGTTTTTGTTGTGCAGCAGCTTTACGGAGTGTAATAATTAGCTGATTCACCTGATGCCGTAGTTCTGGGTTTTGACTGACTGCTAACATAGTTTGTCTTTCTAAAAGTTGCAGGATCAGTTCGTAGTGGATAGGTGAAGGCAGAGGAATTTGCTCCATAAAGTTAATCTGATATGTAATATTTGGGATTTTCTATTAGTCGGAAATTTTTCTTTGATAAATGATTTTTTACATAGGGAAGAACTATTTAGTTAAAGCCGAGATTTTGTAGGTGATGAAGATTTGGCAAAAAAAGGTGCTGCACTTTACTTACCGATTGCCTAATCCTCCTTTGCGTACATATCCAAGATTTGTCTTTTACGAATCCTTGGGAAATAATTGAGCGATCGCTAATTCTATATCTGCTTGTTTTACCAAAAATTCTCCTATGAGTACAGCAGATGCACCAGATGATGCCACTAAATTTATATCCTCTGGATTATGTAATCCTGACTCGCTGACAACTATAATATTTCGTTCTTGTAATTGGCTACCTCTTGCTGTTAGTAATTGACAAGTAGTTTGCAAGTCAATGTCGAAATTTTCTAAGTTACGATTATTGATTCCGATTAAGGATACATTATCTAAAGCTAACACACGGTCAAGTTCGGCTAAAGTGTGGACTTCAATTAAAGCTGCCATTTTCAGGGATTTAGCAATTTTGACAAAGTATTGCAAATCTTGATCGCTAAGTATAGCGGCAATTAACAAGACCGCATCAGCACCTTTAACACGCGCTAAAAACATTTGGTAAGGATAGATAATAAAATCCTTACACAGTAGGGGTAAGTCTACGGTGGTGCGAAGGTTGGCTAAGTTATCGAAGCTGCCTTGAAAGAACTTTACATCTGTTAGCACAGAAAGACAACTGGCGCCGCCTCGCTGATATTGTTGGGCGATCGCTAAGTAGTCAAAATCTTCTCTAAAAACTCCTTGCAAAGGAGAAGCTTTTTTTACTTCCGCAATCAACGCAGGCTTTGTTTTACCTTGTTGCAAAGCAGCGATAAAATCGCGGGTTGGGGGTGCACCGAGGGCTTGACGCTGCAATTCGCTTAAAGGCAGCTTCTCGCGCATTTGCTCAACTTCTATCTCTTTCTGCCAGACAATTTCCTCTAAAATATTGTTTGGTGCCGCATCAGGAATAGCGGATTGATAGCGGATTACAGATACATCAATAGCTCGATTAGGATGAAGACGACGGATTTGCATAATGGGGAATGGGGAATGGGGAATGGGGACAAGGGGAATGGGGACAAGGGGAATGGGGACAAGGGGGACAGGGGGGACAAGGGGGTAAGAAACAAATTCCTATCTCTCCCTTGTCCTCCCCCTCTCCCTTGTCCTCCCCACTCCCTACTCACTACTCCCCACTCCCTAAGAGACGATCGCTCGTTTATATGCTTCATCCAGCACTTCGGAAAGTGTGGGGTGAGCGTGAACTAAATGAGCCAGGGTTTGCACAGATTGGCGATTGGCGATCGCTGCTGACGCTTCATGAATTAAATCACTGGCGTGCATTCCGAAAATGTGAACGCCCAAAACTTCACCTGTGTCTTGACGATACACCACTTTTGCTATACCGTCAGCTTCACCTTCTGCTAATGCTTTGGAATTACCTTTAAAGTAACTTCGTGCTGTTCCCACTTCAAAACCCGACTCTTTACCTAAATCTTTGGCTGCGGTTTCCGTCATTCCTACATAGCTGATTTCTGGGTGGGTGAATGCTGCCGCAGGTATACTGCGGTAGTCAATTTCTCGGTGTTTGCCACAGATATTATCTACCGCTATGATACCTTGAGATGAAGCCGCGTGTGCCAGCATCATTTTGCCGTTGGCATCACCAATTGCCCACAAATGCGGCACTACCTCACCTGCTGACAGTACAGCCATGCTGTCGTTGACGGGGATAAAGTTGCGCCGATCTACTTCTACACCCACAGATTCTAAACCAAGATTTTGTGTAGCCGGGATGCGTCCGGTGGCAACTAGACAAGCATCCACTTCAATGATATCTACATCTTCTTTGGTTTTGAAATCTGCTAATTCAATTATCACAGGTGAACCGGGAATAACTTTTTTGGCGTATATCCCCACTTTGGTTTCGATATCGCGGGGAGTAATTAGCACCCTTTCTGCAAGTTTGGCGATGTCGCGGTCAAATCCTGGCATCAACTGGTCTAGGGCTTCAATCATGGTGATTTCACTGCCCAACGCCGAGTATATATCAGAAAATTCCAAGCCGATATAGCCGCTGCCAATAATTGCTATCCAGTTTGGTAAAGATTCTAACTTGACACCTTGGTCGCTGGTAAAGACAGTTTTGCCGTCTACTTCTATGCCTGGAGGTACAAAGGGAATCGAGCCTGGTGAAAGTATGATGTCTTTAGCTGTGATAGTTTTGTCACCGCTATCTGTAGTCACAGTGACTTTTTGGGTGCCGGCTAATTTTCCCCAACCCCGGATTATATCAACTTTTAGGCGTTTGAGGCTGTTGGTTAAATCGCCTTGGATTTTGGATACGAGATCAAGAGCGTGGTTAGCGATCGCTTGGCGATCGAACTCCACATTTGCGACTTGAATCCCCAGCGATTTCAGGTGGTGGGCATCTCTTAACTCTCGCACACGTCCAGAAGCCGCTAACAGCGCTTTAGACGGAATGCAGCCCCGGTTGACACAGGTTCCCCCCATATCATAGGCTTCAATAATCGCTGTTTTCAGACCACAGCTAACGGCGTGTAGGGCAGCGCCATGTCCGCCTACACCCGCGCCTATAATTACTAAATCGTAATCAAATCCCTGATTCACGTTCGTTTCCCCGTCGTGTGCTTTGTCTCTTTATTCTCAACTTGACAAGCAATCATTGCAACCCCCAGGATTTTTTGGCGTTGCGCTCATCAAATTTAAATTATGATTCACGCGCTTATGGCGAAAATATTAATACTATCAATTATAGTTATCGCCAAGATACTAGTTTGATTTTATACTTTTCCCATTGCCGCGTTTGCCGAAGCATTTCCCCAGGGATATTTCTACTCGCTCCTAGTTTTATTTTGAGAATACTGTCTTAAATTATGTATTGTGCCGTATTTTCGGCGCTAACACACACTACAAACTTTTATTTTCCAAAAGCAGCTTTCTCAAAAACTCTGCTTTCTCGAAACTTAAACGATAAATTTCCGGTTCTGGTTTCCCAACAATATGTCCTTGAATATAGCTGACACCTATTTCTTTTAATCTCTGCAAACTAATAGGAATCGTCTCATCCACACCTTCGACAATTACATTTGATGGATTTAAATTATTTGCTCCTACAAGTTCGTGAACAAAGCGAATAATAATATCGTTAGGTTGATGATGCAGAATTTCTCGGTCAATTTTCACATGACATGGATTCAATCCAGCTAAACGAGAGACTGAAGAATAGCCGACTCCAAAATCATCAATGGCAAATCTAATCTGAAATTTATGTACATATTCTAGTAGTTTAGTTTTGAAAACTTTTAAAGGATACTTTAAGCGAATACCATCCTGAAAATGCGGGACTTCGGCTTTTTCCGAAATTTCTAAGATAAGATTTCTCGGTGAAATAACTTTGTTTTTGAGAATTTGATGTACTGTTTCAAAGTACGCTGTCTGCATCAAAGATTCTGGATAAACATTAACTGATAATGGGACAATTTCATGGGAACGATTTTGTTTTGCTTTTTGTCTAGCCTCCAAATAAGTTTTTGTAGCAACTATCAAAAAATATCGGTCAAGTTCAACAATGAAATCATGTTGCCATAACTCTGCGGCTGCAAATAAATCAGAAGGTGCAATTAAGGTGTCTGGATTTCTTGCTAAGGCTTCCCAACCACTAATAAATAAGTCTTCTGCATCTAAATGGAGTACTGGTTCAAAGAATACAATCATTCGTTGAAGGCGTTCACGAAATAATTGAAATCTTTTTTGATGTAGTGATGTAGAAACGAAGCCAAAATCTCTTTTTAAATCATCAATAATAGTAGCTTCAATTAATGCAGGCTGAAGTGGCATTTTTTGGCAACTTTGATAAAAGCTTGATATAATTCTCCCGAATGCATCTTCTAAAAAATATGAATCTTGTTTTAAACCGCAAACAACCATAACTTCAGCTTTGTGTGGTGATTGCAGGGGTATTATTACAAGAGCTTTAATAATACCGTTTTTAGTTTCATAGATTTTATAACTTCCATGATGACTAGGATTAAATACTGATTTTTCGGAAAGAATTGGGAAAATTATTGATTTGAAAGTTTGAATATCAGTATCTAGTTCTATATCTTCAGCTAAATTGCTTTGTGATTTTACAACCCAGTTATTTTGACCGCGATCGCGTAACACAAAAACCAAATCTGCTGACGATGAATATTGAATTATTTCTAAGATGCGATTTGCTACATCATTAGTTGAATTATTATTTACAAAATCTGTCAGCCGTGTTATTAAACTATTTATAAAAAATTCATAAGGCTCTAGAAAGTTATGCAGATAAGAAGCTTGGGAATGTAGAATTACGTCGGACATGCTTTTTTACAATATTATATTTGGGATGACATCAATTCTTGTCATTCCTGCATGAGTTATCATAGTTACAATTGTAACAATATAATAGTTTTAAAGACTAGTAATAATACACACGGAGAAACCGAACATGAAAAAGTTCGGCTCAGTTGAAGAGCGATAAGAGTGAAAATTTGGCGCTTCCATATATAATAGCGATCGCCCAGGATAAACGTTAGTTACACCCCCTGCCATCGCTCTTTATTTTGCCACTAAAATTGAAAACGGAGAGACAGGGATTCGAACCCTGGTTAAGTTGCCCTAAACAGACTTTCCAGGTCTGCGCCTTCAACCACTCGGCCATCTCTCCAGATGCCACAACTTATAATCCTACTATAGAACCCCAAAACATGCAAATATATTTTTAAAATGGGGATTTGAAGAGGGGGAGAAGGGGGACAAGGAGGACAAGGGGGATAAATGCCCAATGCCCATTGCCTATTGCCCAATACCCATTAAACAATTGCCCATTGCCCAATTACCCAAATCAAGATGTCTGATATATACACAATTAAAGTTCGCGATCGCTCTTCTGGTAAAGAATACACCTTGGAAGTGCCAGAAGACCGCTACATCTTGCACAGCAGCGAAAAACAAGGGGTAGAACTGCCCTTTTCTTGCCGAAATGGGGCTTGTACCACTTGTGCTGTGCGAGTGCTCTCAGGAGAAATTTATCAACCCGAAGCGATCGGACTTTCCCCAGAGTTGCAGCGTCAAGGCTATGCGCTGTTGTGTGTCAGTTATGCACGTTCTGATTTGTATGTGGAGACACAAGACGAAGATGAAGTTTATGAACTTCAATTTGGACGCTATTTTGCTAGAGGTAAAATTAAAGCGGGTTTACCAATAGAAGAAGATTAGTGAGTTGTTCGTTGTTATTTGTGAGTTGATAGTAGGAGCGTTGGAGCGTTGGAGCGTTGTGAAAAAGTACTCTTATCCACTATCTACTAACCACTATCTACTAACCACTAACCAGTAGCAATTAACCAATGATTAAAATCATAATTTTAGCTTGCCTGTTACTTCTAGTGGGCTGTCAACCTAAAGCCCCGCTTGCAGACAATCAGCCCTTGGTGAAAGTGGCACGGGTGGTGAGTGGGCAGACCTTGGAGGTATTAGGCTTGGCAGAGCAACCCAATTTGATTTCTCAGGTGCGGTTGGTTGGTATAGAAGCACCAGATTTGCGTCAGCGTCCGTGGGGAGATGCCGCGAAAGATGCGTTAGAGACGATGATTGGTGGTGCAGAACAATATGTAGTGCTGGAATTTGACATCCAAGCTAAAGATAAAATTGGGCGGACTTTGGCTTATGTGTGGAAAGATAAAGTGTTGTTGAATGAAAAGTTAGTCAAACAAGGGAATGTGCTGTTTGTTGCGCGATCGCCTAATCATAAATACGACCAACTTTTAGATCGCGCTCAACAATGGGCTAGACTCATCCAACAAGGCATTTGGAACCCTGAAAAACCCATGCGTCTGACTCCCGCTGAGTTTCGCCGTCAAAATCGTTAGTTTTGGAGTGTTTTACCCAATTTTCACATTAGCTTGAATTCAAATGAAATTAAATGTCAAATGGACTACGTTTGTTCTGGCAATTTTCGGGGGAATCCCATTCTTAAATACTCAGGTTTCCTTTCAATCGATCGCTTCTCAAACCGAAGAAGTTACAATCAAATTTGCGGGGAAAGTCGGCAATAATGCCTTTAGTTGTGGCACTAGTTATCAATTAGGCAAACCTGCTACAACTATCACTACTTTAGATTTCCGCTTTTACGTTTCTGACATTGCGCTGATTGATGCTAATGGTAAAGCTGTTCCCCTCACCCTCAAGCAAGATGGTAAATGGCAATATCAAAACGTCGCTCTCATCGACTTTGAGAATAAAACTGGTGCTTGCGTTAATGGTACAATGGAAACAAGCGATCGCTAATCCGCAAGCTCAGTAAAAAAGAAAGTAAGCTAAAACACATCTAACGCCGCATATTTTCAAGTTTTGATAAAAACCATCAAACTGTTTTCTCTCTTACTCTGCGCCCTCCGCGCCTCTGCGGTTTAAAATGCTTTCTTAGATATGCAAATTTTCCTAGATATTGCTACAGAAGCAGCATTAGCTGCCGGTGCGGTTTTGCAAGGTTACTTAGGTAAATTAGAAGACGCAATTATCGAAAAAGGACGCCCAGGTGATTTAGTCACCGTTGCTGATAAAGCTGCGGAAGTGGTAATTTTGGATATTTTGCGTCGCCACTTTCCACAACACTCCATCTTAGCAGAAGAATCAGGTAAATTAGGAAATCAAGATAATGAATATCTTTGGGCGATCGACCCCCTAGATGGTACAACTAACTACGCTCATCAATATCCGTTTTTTGCAGTTTCCATTGGGCTGTTAATTAATGGTGTTCCCCAAGTTGGTGTGATTTATGACCCATTCCACGATGAATTATTCCGTGGAGCCACGGGTTTGGGAGCAACGCGAAACCGTCGTCCGATCCAAGTTTCCGAAACTTCTGAATTAAGTAAAAGTCTGTTAGTTACGGGATTTGCTTACGATCGCCGCGAAACATCCGATAATAATTACGCCGAATTTTGTCACCTCACCCACCTAACCCAAGGAGTTAGACGCAGTGGTTCCGCATCTTTAGATTTAGCACATGTCGCCTGCGGACGTTTAGATGGCTATTGGGAAAGAGGTCTTTCACCTTGGGATATTACCGCTGGCATTATTTTACTACAAGAAGCCGGCGGTAAAGTCACAGCTTACGATCGCACTCCTTTAAAAATTGAATCTGGTAGAATTCTTGCCACTAACGGTCACATCCACGACAGCCTAAGTCAGGAATTAGAGCAAGTCCCCCCCCTCTCAGCGTGGGGATGAGTGGGGGAGTGGGGGAGTGGGGGAGTGGGGGAGTGGGGTAACTCCAAACTCCAAACTCCAAACTCCAAACTCCAAACTCCAAACTCCAAACTCCAAACTCCAAACTCCAAACTCCTAACCCCTAACTCCAAACTCCAAACTCCAAACTCCAAACTCCAAACTCCAAACTCCAAACTCCAAACTCCAAACTCCAAACTCCAAACTCCCAACTCCCAACTCCCAACACCCAACTCCCAACTCCCAACTCCCAACTCCTAACTCCTAACTCCTAACTC